>JBHAFI010000001.1:0-11762 GCA_041856045.1 Porphyromonas sp.
AAATAATAGAGCAAACTATGTCAAAGGGAACAATCCTAGTTACGGGTGGGACAGGTTATATCGGTTCGCATACAACGGTCGAACTGATAAATGCTGGCTACCGAGTGGTGTCTATGGACAACCTCTCAAATTCTAATATCCAAGTGCTTGATGGTATCGAAGCAATTACGGGCGTTCGCCCCACATTCTACGAGGCGGACTGTAACGACGAGGCTGCTGTAGAGCGTATCTTCTCGGAGAATACCGATATCGTTGGCGTTATTCACTTTGCCGCCTCAAAGGCTGTGGGGGAGAGCGTACAGCAACCACTCAAATACTACCGCAACAATCTCCTATCCCTCATCGTGATGCTAGAGGCTATGGAGCGTCACGCGACCAAGGGTATCGTCTTCTCTTCGTCGTGTACGGTCTACGGTCAGCCCGAGATCTTGCCCGTTACAGAGGACGCACCCGTGCAGACAGCCTTATCACCATACGGCAACACCAAGCAGATCAACGAGGAGATACTGCGTGATGCGATCTATGCTGGTGCTAGTTACAAAGCGATTTTATTGCGTTACTTCAATCCTATAGGGGCACACCCCTCGGCTCTTATTGGTGAATTACCACTAGGGGTCCCACAAAACCTAATACCTTTCCTTACACAAACGGCTGCGGGGATCCGTCCCGAATTGAGCGTTTTTGGTGATGACTACAATACGCCTGATGGATCGTGCATTCGCGACTATATAAATGTTGTGGACTTGGCACGTGCACACGTGATTGCCGTAGAGCGTATGATCGACGAGAGCAAGAATAGCGAACGCCTTGAGACATTTAATGTAGGTACGGGCCGTGGTGTCAGCGTACTCGAACTGATCAATACCTTCGAGGAGGTTACGGGGGTGAAAGTGCCTCATAAAATTGTAGGGCGTCGTGAGGGTGACATCGAGCAGGTGTGGGCGAACCCCAAGAAAGCCAACGAAGTACTAGGTTGGACGGCAAAAGAAACGCTTGCCGATACGCTCAAGAGTGCTTGGGCTTGGCAGGAGCGTCTATCGAAATAACCGTCTTAGCCCCTCAAACTAAGCCTTAGCCTTATTGGGCGAAGCGGTATATCTTGAGGCAGTGGTATCATCTGATGCCACTGCCTTTTCTTATACCCTTTGCTTTTGGGGCTTTGTGGCGAATGCTTACTTCCGCTCCCTTTTTTCGCCTCACTCGTCTGAATATGCCTTTGCTGACGCTTGGGTATTCCTCTGCGAATGTTGCTTCGGGTCGAGGTGTCCGCTTTGCCGATGCTGGGTGGACGTTCTTTTGTCGATGGCGGATAGTATTGTGGGGCTTTGGGCTTGCTTGCACTTGTTCGGAGTGTTGGGGCGAATGCTTCGTCCGTGCTTTTGTGGTGCTTGCGGTTTTGTGTCGCACTTGTTCGGAGTGCTGGGCGAACGTTTCGTTCGTGCTGTTGCGGTGGTTACGGTTTTGTGTCGCACTTGCTCGGAGTGCTGGGCGAATGCTTCGCTTGGGGAGCCGTGCTGGATCGGGCGGAGGGGCGGAGGGCTTTGTGCTGTGTCTTCGGATAATTCGGTGGGTTCGTTCTCTCAATACTCTGCGAATGTTGCTTCGGGTGCTGGTGTCTTTGGTGCTGATGTTCTGCGAATGTTGCTTTGGGTGCTGGTGTCTTTGGTGCTGATATTCTGCGAATGTTACTTCGGGTCGTGGTGTCCGCTTTGCTGATGCAGGGCGGACGTTCTTTTGTCGGTGGCGGATAGTATTGGAGGCTTTCGGCTTGCTTGCACTTGTTCCGAGTGCTAGGGCGAATGCTTCGCTTGGGGTGCTGTGTAGGGTCGGGAGGTCGCTTGTGTTTGCTCGTAGTGCTGGGCGAACGTTTCGTTTGTGCTGTTGTGGTGCTTGCGGTTTTGTGTCGCATTTGCTCGGAGTGCTGGGTGAATGCTTCGCTTGGGGAGCCGTGCTGGATTGGGCGGAGGGGCGGAGGACTTTGTGCTGTGCCTTCGGGTAATTCGTTGGGTTCGTTCTCTCTGTGTTTTGTGCGGTGGGAGCAAGCGTAAAAAGAATGCCCCATTAGTCGAGGACTAATGGGGCATTGGCTTAAAGCGACTATTCGCCTACCTTACTTCTTAAGGCGAGCAAGTATCGTCTGTGCACTCTGGCTAAGGAGGACAACGGCTCCGGCAAGTATTGCTGTGTCCTTAATAACAAGGCGACCAGCAACCCCTAGGTAAGGGAAGCCATCTGCGACCTCACCAGCGGCAAGTGCTTCGGGTGTTGCCGTCACCCATACCTCCGGAGTCGTGACGATAAACGAGAGCGTCCCGATCGTCATAATGATACAGAGTGTCTCGCCGATAAGACCAAGGTAAGGATTGAACATACCGAGGAAGACCAAGATACCGATAGCACAGATCATAATACCCAAGCCGTGTGAGAAGGTGTAGGTCCAGTTCTCCTCGTGCCATTTGCTTTTGACGGGGTCGTAAGCCCCCTCGCGTACCTCGTACAACTTGTACTCCTTGACGGTCTTACCGCTCTCGGGGTGTGTCACATCATTACTAGCGTTCTTCATCAAGAAACTCATAAAGGGACTATTAGCAACGAACTTGACGATACCATTTGCCTCGTAGTTGGCAAACTTAAGGATACCGATCCAAAAGAAAATAATAAGGATTGCTACGCGGATTAGTTTGTAACCCAATCCCTGCAATGACGAGGCTATCTCTAGATAGCCAATGAATAACTTATTCATATACTCAAGAGTTTTATAGAATGATTTGTAAATGCGAAATCCGTAATTCGTCGGCAAAGATATATCCGTCTTGATAAATAAGTTTAATAGGTCTTATTAGTAAAGCGAGATAGTCGAGGGGCCTAGCCCTAATATCGCCTGCCTACCTTTGTCTTGCTGGCGTGCCTACGCCCTAATTGATCCCCCTAAGGTTTGTACTAGTAGTCCGTCTGTTTTTTACTAGTATGTTATGCTCGTTTTACTAGTAATGTTTGGCTGTTTTACTAGTTCGCTGGGCGTCTTGTATCGCTAAGGGGCGTCGACTCTACTTATCGGCAGAGTCTTGCGAATAGGTACAGCCCCAGCCTTGCACCTATGTGCTGGGCTGGGGCTGTGTGTACCTCACTCGTGCTATAAGGCTATGGGGATAGATGCGAATAATTGGTATTTTGTGGGACTAATATTTGCCGATTGGATATAAATTACTACCTTTGCGAAAATTTTATAAGAGGAATTGTAATATGAACTTAATTACCCCCCCCCTATTAAAGATTGTTAAAAAGCAATCTTACATTGCACCAAGCCTTGACATCATAAGCATTGGGAGCAAACTGAACCTACTTGAGACACTCTCTACCAAAAGCGGACTAGAGAACTGGGAGATCGGCGAGGAAGCCATAGACCTAGAGGACGGACACTAAGCCAAATAAGACAGAATGATGAAAAAGATATATACACTAGGTCTAGTATCTCTATCTCTATTCCTAGGGGCATCGTGTAGCAAGAGTACAGACACAGAGCCCAGCAACTCACAGACAAGCGAGCAGAAACTACCAGAATACACTGCCTCAATAAACCTTAGTGCTACCTTCTCATCGGGTGCAGAGTCTATGCGTGCCTATTTGACGCCGACCGCTGATGGGGAAATAGCCATTACGTTTAAGGACGAGGAACTAATGAAGGACGGGACGAGCGTAGATGCTTCGGGTAATCCTATCCGAGTTTTGGGTAGTGAAACGGGCAAACTGACCTTCTTCTTCGTAAAGAAATCAGACCTTACGACTGTAATCTCTGCTGATCCTGTAAGCCCGACTGACTTCCGCAAAGTTGGGGACAAGTATGTAATTAGTTACCACGGTACTGTTACTGCAAGTGGCTTGGACCTAAGTAGCGGAGAGTGGTACGTATCGGGTGGCTATCGCCTAGATGCCGAAGGCAATAAGACGGGTAATATCGCAGGGAGTATTTATCTTGATGCCGAGGGCAAAATCCATAGAGCAACGGGCGATTTGACAGACTTCAAGATACCATTTGTATTCGGTTGGACGAAACTCGCGACTAAGCAGGATGACGCCTCGTTTGCAAATAATCACGGGCAGAGTCTTAATCTAAATATGATCCCTGATGGGTATATGTTACGTATCCATGCAATCAATAACCTTGTCGAGGATATCAATCTGAGCTTCTTGGGTATGATCAGAGAGAATATGGGAGCAAGTGGAGGAAATACTACAGTCTATCAATACTCTGCTTCGGTCCCTAAAAGTGAGGCTGATCTAGTGACCAGTGCTACGCCTCGCATAACTGGAGTTACGGGAACTAGTTCTACAACTTTGGGATTGGGTGGGGATAAGACGACTGCTCCAACGCAAGACGCTGGCACTGGTTTGGTACTTGCCTCGGGTGATTACTATCCTTGGTATCAACGCTTCAATAGCCCAACAAACTTGAGCAATGTCCCAGAGGGTAGTGGTCTACAATTCTATTTCCGAACAGTGGAAAGAAAGTTGGGTACAGATGTGACAGGTGCAGATCTTGAGAGTAGAGAGATCGAGGGTTTAACAGGTACGCCCCAATATAAATGGCCACAAACGGGACCTATACTTACAGACGATTGGCGTGGTGGTACTATGTATGAATACGTAAACAATTACTACGACATATATGGAGGTCGTGGTTTCCGTAGTAAAGTACTACCAATGGGTACGACTTTTAAGCAAGGAAAGGTAAACAATATCAACTTCAAGATTACATCTGAATTGATGATTACGGAGTTGTACACTACTCGCTATTCACACCGCAGTGGTAGTTACGGGTTGATTGAGATTTATAACCCAACGCTAGACGAGATCGACCTCTCTAAATATGCACTTCTGCGTATCGGTTATCGTAATGTAAGTGGTGCCAACAAGATAAGGGTCGTGCCTACGGCGACAGAATACGATCAATCACAAGCCAATCCAGGAGATAATATCGTTGCAAACATCTCGTCTGCTTTGGTGCTTCCGCTTGACTTGACAAATGGTAATCCTACCGGGAACTGGGCGATCAATAGTTATGCTTATACTCTATCAACACCTAAGTTGTCGTATCGCTATACGAGCCTTGTTCAGAATGAGGCGATCGTTTCTAACCCTGTAACGTATGGTAACTTTGCGTCAAACGTGGTCGATTTTTCTAAAACAGGTTACATTTCTAACCTAGAACCCATCACCGCAGGGGGGACAAAGTTGAAGCCTGGTAAGACAATAATTATCCTGTTTAGTGGTTTTGCATCTCCCTCTTACCAGCCAACAGAAGAAGATAGAGCGATCTTTAGTCGTATTCAAGCAGCGGCTAAAGCCGGCTATTGCCAATCAGTGGTAGCGATCTCACAAGGATCAGCGGTTGCTCCTCACGAAGCGGGTGCAGGTGTAACTACGGCAGACCTCGGGGACTCTTTCTCACTCGTAAAGGTTGCAAACCTTCCAACGGACCTAAAAACTGGACAACGTTTCAACCCATCTAAGTACCGCACTCGTGACGAACGTAGAATTTTTGTAGACGGAACTTGGGCACCAGTAGACTTTGACAAGGGGAATGTGGTTGCTACTCTAATGGCAAACTCTGCAGTAAATGCTATACTACGCCGTCCTTACGGACCATATCTCTGGAATAAGGGCTTCTTGCCTCCCTCGGATATGAGTAGTTACTACCAAGTAGCCTATACAGGTGCTTCGCAAGCGACATTCGGTGCCCCATACTTCTCTAGTTACGAGGCTGGGAAGAATTGGTCTAGCGTTGTCGCTCCAAAGGTAGAGAGACGTAACGCAGCACTATTTAAGTCGAAGTAGTACCTATCTAGACTATCCATAATAAAAGATCGGAGGCTTGCACCACGTGGTGCAGGCCTCCGATCTTTTTTGCTGTGTTGCTCCATCAGGCTGGCTCTTGGCTCTATGTGCTTAGGTCGAGCGATCCTGCTCTGCCTATTGAGTGAGCCTCTTGCTTTGCTTGTGTGCGTGTGGTCTGTTAGTGCTTCGTGAGCCTTGTAGTAGTAAGGAGCGAGCGTTTTACTAGTTCGTCCTTATGGGCTTACTAGTAGTCTTGTGCTGTTTTACTAGTTCGCTGGGGGACTTGTGTTTGGTGAGGGTGTCGGCACTACTTATCGCTTATGCTTTGTGCGGTAGTAGAGCCGACACTTCGCCCTATCGGGCTGTGCTGATGTCTGTCGTAGGGACGAAACTGATGGCTACACCACCACTTGCCGCAATCTTGAGCGACGGGAGTGTCGATTTGTTTGTGACGCGTAGTTGGCGTATCTCTACTGGTAGAGGGTTCGTACGCCAATCGGCTGTTTTGCCATCTATGTATATGCGTGCCTCATAGGTGACGCCAGGCTTCAAGAAGTCTAGGCGTAGGGGCTTCATAGTGTAGGGGTCTTGTCCCGTTATGGCACCGAGGAAGAAGCGATCGCCCGCACGGCGTACGACACCATATTCTCGTCCGGGATAACCAAATAGCGGACGCGACTCGTCTATATCGGCACGGTAGTCACGAAAGAATTGAAACTCGGGAACAGCCTCATAATGCTCGGGTAAGTCCGATGCCATTTGCCAAGGCGAATAGAGTACTACCCAAGCGGCTATTTGACCAGCGCGCGTGGTGTTTAGGCGGCTGTTGCCCTTGTCCTCACCATTCCAGTTGCGGTATAGTGGTGAGGTCTTGGTCTTGCTGTGCAAGATGTCAAAGACGCCGGGGGTATAGTCCATCGGGCCAGATAGTAGTCGGGTGAAGACGAGCGTGCTGTGATGCTCGGGGCTATTACCACGACTCCACGCATTCCACTCCATACCCTTGGCTCCCTCTCGGGTCATCATATTGGGCCAAGTACGTCGTATGCCGGTATCTTTTATGGGTTCGTGTGCATTGATCATAATCTTGTATTTGGCTGCAGTCTCTACGACTTTGCGATAATGTCGTACAGCGTACTGCCCGTGATGCTTCTCGCCGTTGGTGTATCCACCAGCGTAGCCCGTCTTGAGATATTGCATATCCTTGCTGAGGCTCCAACGGAGGGCACTGTCCAAGACCGACTCGTAGTATGGTACATTACCGCCGGTCTCGTGATGGTTTATAAGTCGCACACCACGGCGTTGGGCGTGTCGCCTGATGCTGTCGAGGTCAAAGTCTGCATAGGGTCGCATAAAGTTGAGTTTTTGCTCACCGCCCCATGTTTCCCAGCCCTCGTTCCAGCCCTCAAATAATACGCCCTCGATGCCATTTTGTGCAGCGAAGTCGATGTGCTTGATCGCGTTGGCTGTCGTAGCACCATGACGCTCGCCCATAGTCCATGATTGTACGCCGACATGCATACCCCACCACACGCCGACATATCGGAGCGGGCGTATCCAAGTGTTGTCGGTGATGCGTGAGGGCTCGTTGAGGTGTTGCCACATAGCACTATGCCCGACAAGATCTATGGCTTGTGTCCCGATGATGATAGATCGCCATGGCGTTACAAAGGTTTGTCCCATACGAGCCATTATACCATCGCTCCAAGGGGCTGTGTAGGTGGCTTTGAGTTCTCTTGCTCGATCTGTGCGAGCAAGGGTCATCTCGGGATAGTCTGTCAGTGCAGCCTCGTGAATGCTCGCCCACAAGCCCCCGTTTAGTTGGAGCGTCATGGGTGTATTGGCATCAGTGAGGCTGTCGAGAGATAGTGTACGGTAGTCGAGTTCGTAGGTATCGTTGTGTGCTGGGATACTCCAAGTCTTGGCACCTACTACAAAGGGGAAACTGGTTAATTCGTCCATTATCATCACCGAGTCTGCTCGTACGCCCTCGTATTTGTAGCGTAGAGCCATACCCTCATTGTATAGGCGACAGATAATACTTAGTTTGGATCCGTCTTTGGTCTTGTAGGGGATTGTCATCTCTTTGAAGCGATCGCGATGCACTTTATTCTCACCCCATGGCATCGTATAGGTGCTGTCGATACTGCGGTATATGGGAGCGGATAGGGGGATTAGTCCCGAGTGGAGGTCTTGACCAGATCGGGTGATAAGCCCCAATTGACCATCGCGTAGAATGGTTTGGCTACGACGACTGAGGGAATAGTTTAGTTCGCCTTTGGCATTACGTTGTAGCCTAAGGTTGAGCCTGCCATCGGGCGAGTGTAAACTCTGAGCCGAGAGCAGTGTGCTAGATAGCACGAGAGCGGATAGCAGTAGTTTTTTCATCTCTATTTGTTCTAGTGATGTAAAGATAGTTCTTTCTCGAGACTAATGCTCTATCTCTTAGGCGATTTATTGTGGGTATAGCCTTTGCAGATAGCCCCTTGGCACGCTTCCCGATCGAGATACTATCGTTCTTGGGACTGTCGGAATGCTCGGGACTAACCTTATCGGGGCTAGGCTTGTGCGAGATGATAGGGCATACACTACTATGGGAGTGTGTACGCCTAGGGGCAGAGCCTTCCGCTCGCTTGCGTAGACCTCGCCTAGCGAATAGCCCCAATGCCTAGGGACTATCGGCTATATCTCGAGGTACTACAATATCGGGCTATCTGTCGCTAAGTACAGCGTCTAGGCAGAACTAATGCAACGAGTAGGCGGAGCAAGTACAACGATTAGTCGGAACAAGTACAGCGATTAGTCGGAGCAAGTACAGCGTCTAGGACGAACAAGTAAAGCATCTAGCAAGCACTAGTAAGACGCAAGCCCTGATCTAGTTGAAACGAAGCCTTGTACAAGTGCAAAATTTTCCCCCAAACAGGCGAACTGAATAGCCCAAATAATGTATCTTTGTATAGGCGACCGCACAGAGGACGTCCCAAGCAGGTTACAACGAAGTAATTATGGCACTGATAGAAGTACAGAATGTAAGTAAACACTACGCCAATCATACTGCTCTACGCGATGTGAGCCTACAGATTGAGCGTGGTCGTGTATTTGGGCTGATGGGTCCGAATGGAGCAGGGAAGACAACGCTCATACGTATGATCAACTATATAACACGTCCCGATAGCGGTCGTATCCTATTCGATGGTAAGGAACTATCGAGCAAAGATGTCGAGCGAATAGGTTATTTGCCCGAGGAGCGTGGTCTGTACCGCAAGATGAAAGTAGGCGAGCAGGCAATATATTTGGCTCGCCTCAAGGGCTTGAGTACTAGCGAAGCGAAGCGTAGACTAGAGCAATGGTTCGACAAACTAGATCTGATGTCGTGGTGGGACAAAAAAGTCGAGGAACTATCCAAAGGAATGCAACAGAAGGTACAGTTTATCTGTACCGTGCTACACGAGCCCGAATTGCTCATATTTGATGAACCCTTCAGTGGTTTCGACCCCGTCAATGCCGATCTACTGAAGCGAGAGATCCTCGACTTGCGTAGTAAGGGAGCGACGCTCATATTCTCTACGCACAATATGCAGAGTGTCGAGGAGATTTGTGACGATGTAGCCCTCATAGACAGATCGCAGTTGGTACTGAGTGGATCGGTTGAGGAGGTACGCTTGGCTCATAGTCTGCCACGCTATAGTATTACTTGTCGCGGTTTGGTCGAGGAGTCGGCTCTCCGTGATATGGGTCTGATAGACCTTAGTTACGATGGACGGGCGAGTAGGCTCTTGTTTGAGCCCGGCGAGGGTCAGCCTCAAGACTTACGCTCGCTTATCACTTCGCTCCCCGAGTACTTGCAGATCATCGAGGCACAGCACGAGATCCCGAGTATGCATGATATATTCCTCAAAAACGTAAAGCATTATGGCGAGTAAAATAGGTATTGTAATAGAGCGAGAGTACAGGTCGAGGGTGATGAAAAAGAGTTTTATCCTCACGACTCTACTGATGCCACTCTTGATGTTGGCTGTTATGACCATTCCCTCGATCTTGATGATCTGGAACTCCGAGGACGACCAAGTGGTCGCTCTGATAGACCATACGGGGCAATATGGCGAAGTGTTGCAATCGACAGATACGTATAAGTTCGTCCTTGCCAATAAGACGCTCGAGGAGTATAAGGCAGAGGGCGAGGACGCTGGTGTATCGGGCGTGCTGGAGATACGGCAGGATCTGCGAGAGGATCCAAAAGCACTGACGCTCTTGTCTTTCAAAACACTCCCCGCCGGTATCGAGAAGTATATCAACGACCAGTTGTCGGAGCACGTTACACGGCAAAAACTGCTCTCGCATGAGATTGATAGTATTGAGAGCATTATTGCCGATAGCCAGACGGATATAAGTGCGGCGACCTATAAACTAGGTGAGGACGGAGCCGATGTTATGACCTCGGGCGTGCTGTCCGAGATACTCGGTATGGTGCTTGCCTTCGTCATCTATATATTTATAAGTATGTACGGGGCGGCTGTTATGGGAAGCGTCATGGAGGAGAAGAAGAGCCGTATCATGGAAGTAATTATTAGTTCGGTACGACCCTTTGATCTGATGATGGGAAAGATCTTAGGCGTTGCTTTGGTCGCTTTGACGCAGGTCGTTATTTGGGCGGTCTTGCTGGTTGTATTATCACAGGGTAGCATGATGTTTATGAGCAGTCTTGTCGAGGCAGAGGCTAGTAGTGTGGCATCTAGTGGATCGTTTACGGCTCAAGACTTGGCGATGGTGCAGGGGCTCATATCTGGGCTTAACTTTTGGGAGATCGGTATCTTCTTTATCTTATACTTCATCGGGGGCTTCTTTTTGTATGCTTCGCTCTACGCAGCCTTAGGCTCTGCCACGTCCAACGACGAAGACGCACAGACAGTAGTATTACCGCTAACGATGTTGATGTTGATCTCTTTTTACGTTGGTTTTGCTTGTGCCAATGCTCCCGATAGTACGCTGGCTGTGGTGGCTAGTTATATTCCTTTCACTTCTCCTGTTGTGATGATGATACGTATCCCTTATGGTGTCACTTTGTGGGAAGAGTTGCTCAGCCTTGCCGTGTTGTACGGTGGCTTTGTGCTGATGGTCTTCCTCTCGGCACGTATCTATCGCGTTGGGGTGCTTATGTACGGCAAGAAGCCCACACTCAAAGAGATTGGTAAATGGATGATTAGAGGCTAAGCCTCGCACAAATGACGGAAGCCCTTACACTGCGTATAGGCTTCCGTCTTGACTACTTGGACGCTCCGTCTTGACTGCTTGGGCGTTCGCTCCTAAGTCGCTCGCCCTTGGCTTTCACTAGGTAGGGCAGGGACGGATTACTACTCGGACGCTTCGTCTTGACTACTCGGGCATTCGCTCCTAAGTCGCTCGCCCCAAAGGCTCCGATACATGACTGCCGAGAGCCTTATACAAGAGCCTGCCTCCCCGAGAGGGAGAGGCGAGATCTTGTACTAGTAAAACGAACACGTTTAACTAGTACATCGCAGGGCGAATACTTGTTCGATGCCCCGACATTACTAGTACAATACGGGGGCTGTTCTCGATGATCGTACCAGCCCTATTATAATATCACACACTTAAACACTCATAATTATGGCTACTATTCTAGTTGCATTCGACACCGTAGACGAGGGATTTGATCGTCTTACCTCGTTACACACCGTCATCAGACCACCCAAGGGGCGGGACTTCACCCAAGACGAGTTAGCAGGGCTTATACCCGAGGCAGAGGTACTATGTGCTGTCTTTGACATTCCTGTACGTGAGAGCCTACTACAGCACGGGAAGAAACTGCGTCTTGTTGCCAATTATGCCGTGGGCTACAACAATATCGACCTCGACTATTGTCGTACGCATGGTATCGCTGTCACCAATACACCACGTGCAGTCGTCGC
>JBHAFI010000002.1:0-3397 GCA_041856045.1 Porphyromonas sp.
CATACTTACGACTTTCTCCCACCACTCGGCTGGGAGTGTAGCGTAGAGGGTAGGGCTACTCTGCATCGTACGTCTATTGACGTATATATAGAAGTACAAGAGTGACGCTATTGAGATGATAGAGTAAGCCACAGCATAATGATAGTCCGAGCCATAGTCCATGAGCCACGCTTGATAATCCTCCCCAAAGAGAAGCGGGATACGTGGCACGGCAAAGAGGAGTAAGAGTAAGCCTCCGTAGATGGCTACGAGCGTCATCTTGTGCGTCACAATATCGGCACGCAGCATCATATATATACGCCCAAGGCTCATACTATATAGTTGCTTTATCATCATACACTCTAGGCGTTTATTATAGACTGCATTGCAGACCTATTGGTTATCATCGCATTAAAGAATAACTCCATCGAGAAGTCCAAGCCCGACAACTCATTATCACTTGCCGCCCATACACCATACTCGCCAGCAATAGACCCTTCTTTGTAGAGTACAGACATCGCGTTATGAGGCTGTACCAAGCCAAAGCGTAGACGCTCCGAGAGTGTTGCTATGCTGTGGTTGCACACCACCCTATTGCCGTCTAGCATCACTATATGGTCGATGAGTTGCTCCAAATCTCGCACTTGGTGCGTACTAATAATGATGATCTGCTCCTCACTACTATACTTGGCTAGTAGACGGCGAAAGACACTCTTACTCGGTATATCTAGTCCGTTGGTAGGCTCATCAAGTAATAGAATAGGCGTACGTAGCGAGAGGGCTAGGGTGATGACAGCCTTCTTGCGTTGCCCTAGAGATATTTTCCCGAGGTTCCACGACCAGTCTATCTCAAACTCGCGTATTATCTCGTTGGCGATGCTCTCATCATAAGAGGGATAGAAGCCCGCTACTATATCGAAGTACTCACGTAGCGTAATGCGTGGTAGGTTCATCTCCTCGGGGAGCATATACACACGCTGCAATAGGCTTGTCGTACGACAACTAGAGTCGATACCGAGGCAAGTAATACTTCCCTTATTGGCTATCAACTGCCCCGTAATAAGTTTCATAAGTGTACTCTTGCCCTCGCCATTACGCCCGAGCAAGCCCACGATAGAGCCTGCACCCAACTCAAGATTAAGTTGATTGAAGATATTCCTCTTACGAGTGTAAGCAAAAGATGCTTCCTTGATCTGTATCATAACGATATTGTATTATTATATGTAAAGTCTATCTCGGATTGTTATACTGAGTTACCTAAGTATTACACCACAAAAGTATAAAGATTTTTTTACCCGACAATATCTCGAGGCAAAAAATCCTAATATCTGTCTAGTCCACACGCAACACTTCCCCCAATAGACACAAGAGTCGCAAAGCAAGGAGTAACAAATACACCCCTCGCAAACGCCCACCCAGTGGGCGTCATAACAAGATACTTAGACGTCGATCGACGTCTAAGTATCTTGTCACTTGAGGTCTAAGTATCTTGTCGAATGAAGCCTAAGTATCTTATCAAAGGGCAAGCAATTTTGATATCAATTTTGTAGGTACTTGATCTGGGTAAGACAACCCCATAAGCCCCCAATCGAGGCTATATTTACAGACTCTAGGAGTAAAAACTCAGATTTTTATGAGATCTACACCTAAACAATAATACGCTACAAACTAGCGTTTTAACAAAGAGAAAATAATTATCCCAGTAGAGAAATTTATATTTTCTCGCCCCAAACTATTGCAGGGAAAAGAAATGTTACTACCTTTGCAGTGTATCACAAAAGTATAACACATAAGATAAAGACTTATGATTAGGCTAAACAACATTCACAAGACCTATCCCGGAGCACAGCCCCTACACGTCCTCAAGGGCATCAACCTCGAGGTCAAGCAAGGCGAGATGGTGGCTTTTATGGGTGCCTCGGGCTCGGGTAAGAGTACACTCCTTAATATCTTGGGACTACTCGACAATTATGACGAGGGGGAGTATTACCTCGACGGCACCTTGATACGCACACTAGGAGAGCGTGAGGCGGCTACGGTGCGTAACCACAAGATCGGCTTTATCTTCCAGTCCTTTAATCTTATCCCCTTCAAAAACGCTCTAGAGAACGTAGCCCTCCCTCTCTACTATCGTGGTGTCCCCTACGCCAAGCGTATGGAACTAGCACGACACTATCTCGACAGAGTAGGACTCCTAGATAGAGCCCATCACCTGCCTAGCGAACTGTCGGGCGGACAGAAACAACGTGTCGCCATAGCCCGAGCCTTGGTAAGCGAGCCTGCCGTAATCTTGGCAGACGAACCGACGGGAGCACTCGACAGCCAGACGACAGAGGAGGTAATGGCTCTCCTCAAAAGTGTACACGAGGAGGGACGCACACTGATCATCGTAACCCACGAGCAGTCTGTTGCCGATGTATGTGAGCGTACCATATATATGAAAGACGGCTTAGTGCTATGAGGTACTTTGGTAAGGAACAGATGAGGGAGTTATTTGCCACGCTAGGGGCAAACAAACTTCGTACGATCCTCACGGGTTTTGCCGTCGGCTGGGGTATCCTACTTCTTGTCGTACTCTTGAGTGCCGGGACTGGCTTTAGCAATGGTATTAGGGAGTCTTTCAACACGGTAGGCTTCAATAGCGAGAGCGTAGAGTGCTCGGTCGGGTGGATAAGTATTCCCATCAATGGGCATCAGAAGTGGAGTAGCCCCAAGATCACAGAGTCGGATATGCACTTCCTCCAAGAGAGCAATGCCAAGACCATCAAAATGGCAACGCCCGTAAAAGAAGTTTACGGCCTCGAGGTAGAGGCCAATGGCGTGATACAAAGTGCAAGAGCCTATGGCGTGCGTAAGGAGTATAATGAGATACAACACCTCAAGATGCTCGTCAAGGGCTCACGCTTTATCAGCGACAAAGACGAGATCGAGAGCCGTAAGGTCGTCATCATATCCGACGTACTAGCGACAGCACTCTTTGCCGACAAAGACAAGGCTCTAGGCAAGACTATCCTCATCAACAAAATTGGCTTCACAGTCGTAGGTGTCTGTAAGGCTTACTACGGACAGTGGACGCCTATGATGATGCCTTTGAGTACGATGCGTCTACTACGCTTCAAGCGTAGCACAAACCGAGCAACCATCGAGAGTATATATATGCTCTGCCCGAGTATTAAGACAGAGGAGCAGACAGACAGCCTCAAGCGGGTGATCATACGACAACTAGCACCGCGTCTAGGGACAAGTCCCGATGATGAGAATATAGTGGATCTCTCGTCTACGGCAGCGAGTAACGCTACGATGCAAGGCGTACTAGTTGGTATCGACATCTTCCTATGGATAATCGGGCTTAGCACACTTATTATCGGCTTGGTCGGTGTCATCAATATCATGCAGATCACCGTTACGGAGCGTAAAC
>JBHAFI010000003.1:0-11013 GCA_041856045.1 Porphyromonas sp.
AATACCCGTGGTGCTTGTCCAACCTGGTCTCTTCGTTGCGAATCAATACATTTACCAAGATTGACCTCTTGAAGTGGCTTAATGAGCCGTTTACACCTCCACCGGAGACCGAAAACCTGCTCTTTTAGCACATAGGGGGGATACCCCCTAGTTTCAAAAATGCTAGACAGGAAGCTAACCCGCTCCCTGCCTAAGGATGCCTATGCCCATAGAATAAACTTTTAGGACACTAATGTGTCCCAGCATAAAGTAGAGCCTATACGATTGCTTCTAGCGTTGTACGCTCTTGGCTCTTCGTATAGGCTCGGTATTTATTTGCCCCAATCTCGCTTGCCCTGCTTTGCCTTGGGTGGTGGGCGCCAGAACGCTATTACGCTTGCTCTGCTTTGCCTTGGGTGGTGGGCGCCAGAACGCTATTACGCTTGCTCTGTTTTGCCTTGGGTCGTGGGTAACAGAATGCTATTACGCTCGCTCTGCTTTGCCTTGGGTGGTGGGCAGCAGAATGCTATTACGCTTGCCCTGCTTCACCTTGGGTCGTGGGCAACAGAACGCTATTACGCTCGCCCTGCTTCGCCTTGGGTGGTGGGTAGCAGAATGCTATTACGCTCGCACTGCTTCGCCTTGGGTCGTGGGCGACAGAATACTATTACGCTCGTCCTGCTTCGCCTTTGCTCGTGGGGGACAGAACGCTATCTCGCTCGCTATTGGGCAAGGTGGAGGTTCAGAGGAGTTTCTCTTGATGTCCTTAGGGTCTTGTATAGCGTCCCTCTGGGTACGTTATGCTGATCGTCTTACTCTCTCCACGTGTAAAAATCCCGAAGAAGCCAGTACCGCCCTCGATATTGCTAGGGGTGCTTATGGGCGTCATAAAAGGGCTATCCTCGAGCAATGGCTCATCGTTGAGCATCTGCCCTAGTGCCTTGTAGTAGAAATAAGCCTCACGTGTGACCATCTCGAGCCAAAACTCTACCTCTACGTGATGCAGTTGGTAACTCTTATCATGCTCTCTATTTACGGGGTCGTAGAATGTGTCCTCATAGCCCGAGAAGAGTTCGTACTCGGGGAGGTACACACGGATATTAGCCTCACGATCGGTAAATAAATGATCGTCAAAGAGCATAAACTTATTGCTCACCTCGCTACCCCCAAATACTTCGTCGGGGTTACTGAAGTTTTCATTTATAATAGGAGAGCCATTCATCAAGATAAAGTCCCGAGTATAGTCTATCTTGACGTCCATCGATCGCCCACGTTTGTAGTCTTTGTTCGTGTCGCTGTAATAGACCCTAGTACGTTTGCTCGCTAGGCGGTAGTAATTGCTTTCGCCCTGAATATCTGTGAGCCTAAGCCTTACGGGATATACCTGTTGGATATAGCCGTCGTATTCTTTTTGAGCCTCGACAGCCCCTACTTGGCTCTCCAAGAGTATGGGCATCTTGAGGACAGTTTGCTCTATCTTGAGGGCTCTACCCGAGGGAAGCGTAAGACTAAGTTGAACGCGATCGCCCGGCT
This sequence comes from Porphyromonas sp., assembly GCA_041856045.1. Taxonomy (GTDB): domain Bacteria; phylum Bacteroidota; class Bacteroidia; order Bacteroidales; family Porphyromonadaceae; genus Porphyromonas. The sequence continues at coordinate 1,513 of JBHAFI010000003.1, forward strand.
TATAGGCGATAGGGAAGCGATACAACTCGTAGTCCCTGCTTTGCCCACTTGACTCTACATAACTATCAGATTTGACGTACTCCTTGCCATTAACTGTTAGGCTAAGCCCCTGCACCTTGAGGGGCTTGGGAGCATATAGACTACTCTCGGAGAGGTACAGGCTAGTGCTGTCTACACTGCCATCGCTATGGGCATAGGCGAGGTAATTGATCGTGGGGACTTGTTGCTGTACTTGGCTGAGGTCGGCATCAATGCTCTCTTGGCAAGCGTTTAGCCCGAGGCTTAGGGCGAGTGCTAGCAATATATGTATTCGTTTCATAAGGCTCTAGAATTTATAGGTGTAAGATAGAGAGGGGATAAGGGGTAGGAGGGTAAACTTCTTAATCTTGGGGGTGTTACCCTCGCCTGCGTACCAATAGTTCTCGGACAGGAGAAACGATGGGTTCTTTTGGTTGTAGACGTTGAAGAGCGAGAAATTCCAAATACTCCTTGCCCCGTTTTTGTGGAAACGGTTGTGGTTGATGCTTAGGTTCAGTCTGTGTGTCGCCGGGATACGATAGTTGTTGCGTCCCGGTGTGTAGCGTACGATGTCGATACTTTGCGAGCCATTACTGCTTGGTGTGAGGATATGTTGTCGCCCAAGCCCGAGTGTAATGACGCCCCCTGTATAGTATTCCCAACTTGCAGATAGGTCTATGCGTGGAGAGATCTTATGTGTCAAGACGATATTCAGGTGATGTCTGCGGTCGTACTTATAGGGGAACCATTTGCCTTGGTTAATAGTGCCATCGGGGAAGCGACGCTCACTGCGTGCTAGGGTATAACCTATCCAGCCCTGTGTCTTGCCACTTGTCTTGAGGAGCATCAGTTCCAGTCCGTAGGCTCGACCACGACCCATCTCGACCTTGTCTTCCCAACTTTGGGAGTTCCCGATAGTACTAGCCCCGTCTTTGTACTCGATGATATTGTTCATCTGCTTGTAGTACAACTCTGCGTTAAGGCTCCAGCCTTTGGCGATGTCGTACTTCGTGCCGAGGCTTATTTGGTCGCTAGACATAGGCTTGATATGCTTGGTAGTAGGGACCCACAAGTCTGTGGGCAGTGTGATGCCCGAGGAGAGTAAGTGTACGTGCTGCTCCATGTGTGCGTAGGCAAGTTGTGCCGAGAGCCTAGGCGACAGACGTAGGTCTAGGTCGGCTCTAGGCTGGAGTGATAGGTAGGTCTTGCCATCTACGGCAAAGGCATTGGCACGTAGCCCTAGGTTGAGGAGGATATTCTTACCAATTTGGCTACGACTCTCGAGATATAGACTAGCGTCATGAGCCTGTATATGTCTGTTGTGGCGGTTTAGGGCTTGACGCTGTTCCTCTGTAATTGTCGTTTGACCACGCTCGCTATATCCGTATGCCTCGGGCTCGAACTTATGCAGGAGGTATTCGCCACCGAAGCGAAACTCTTGACGAGGACTTAGGCTGTACTGGAAGTTCAGTTGTGCCGTCAAGTCACGAATACCCGATTTATAGTCCGACGTCGTCTCTATGGCTTGGCGATTGTCATTGACTCCGCTGTACTTGTTGTCAAAGGTAAAGTGATAACGCGTATAAGAGAGCGATAGATCGGAGTATAGTTTGCTGTCGAAGATATGGTTCCAACGCATTGAGAGCAAGGTATTACCCCAGTGCATAGCACCCGAATAGGTCGAGGTCTTGCTGTCGTAAGTCTCCGTACTCTCGCCGTGAAACTTATCTAAGCCATGATACAGACTAAGGTATAGCCTATCACGATTACCGAGGCGGTGCTGTATCTTGGCGTTGATGTCGTAGAAGTATAGACCGCCCTTATTGTCTTCCTGCAAGAATGGTTGCATCAAGACGTCTAGGTAACTACGGCGTGCAGAGATATTAAAACTTGTCTTGTCCTTGATAATAGGGCCCTCTAGTTGTGCTTTGGCAGAGATTAAGCCGATGCTAAGTGTCCCTTTGTAACGCTCTAGATTGCCGTCATTGGTACGCACATCTACGACAGAGGACAGACGTCCACCATAGCGAGCGGGGAAACTACCCTTGTAGAGGTCTACCTTCTTAACCGCCTCTGGCGTGAAGACCGAGAAGAAGCCCATAAGGTGATCCACGTTGTAGAGTGGTACACCGTCAAGTAGGATAAGGTTCTCATCGGGACCTCCGCCACGTACATGAATACCTGCACTGCCGTCGGCTCCGCTCTTTACGCCCGGTGTGAGTTGTAAGGCTTTCATCAGGTCACTCTCTCCTAGGAGTGTAGGCGTAGCCTTAATAATCTGTGTAGGCAACTCAAGGGCTCCTGCGAGGTGCTTACGCATTTGTCCTCGCTCTTGTGCGGTTATAACGATTTCCTCGAGTTGGGTTATGGGTGTAAGGCTAATATCATACTTTTGGTTCGTAGTGCTGGCTATGGCTTTCTCATAGGGCTGATAGCCTACGTAACTGATGATGAGTTTGCTGATTGGTTGCTTGAGCGTAAGGCTGTAGAAGCCATGAGCATTAGTATAAACTCCTTGCTGTACCTCGGGGGCGTAGATTGTTGCTCCGATAAGTGTTTCTTTGCTCTCTAAGTCTAGGACATAGCCACTGATGGTATAACTCGGATCGCTCTGTGCCTTGAGGTTGAATAGGCTGATGTATAGGACTAACATATAGACGAAAGTCCGCAGATACTTAGCGACAGGTTGGTTGTGATACATAGATATTGGTATGTGAATGTTTCCTTACAAAGATATTTATTTATCCTCTCCCCACCAAGACCTCGGTGGAGTGGATATTTGCCTATCTCTCCACGCACTCCTCTAGCGTCCTCCCTCGCGACACTGACGCCCAATCCCTCAAGATACTTGAGTGTTCCTCCTTGCGACACTGACGTCCAATCCCTCGTGATACTTGAGTGTTCGCCCTTGCGACACTAAGGTTCAAGTCCCCGCATCTCTCGCACCCCACTCGAAGCGATCCCATCACCCCGAACGGCTCATTACCTACTCTCGTGTTGATGCAAAATTGATGTGTGAATACCGAGAGCCTCGGATTTGAACGGACTAGAACTTTACCTCCTAAAAGGAAGAATACTCGGGCTTGATTTGAAGAGATACTTAGACGTTGATTTAGCCTCAAGTATCTTGTCACTTGACGTCTAAGTATCTTGTCCGATGACGTCTAAGTATCTTGTTATAACCCCGATCAGTAAAGGCTCTCCGAGGGGGATACTTTCGATGCCGTCAAAGGCGTGATTAGCGATGAATGCTGTGAGTGCCTTTGCTTTCGTGAGGCCCCGAGGTGTGTAGAGATGTAGTCGTTGCTTTCTTTTCGGGGCATTCGCTTGTAGTAAGGTGATTAGGTCATTATACTCTCGGGGAGTAAGTCGCTTGTAATAAGACGATGAGGTCGTTACTCTCAAGGGAAGCAAATCGGGTGTTGTGCGGTGATGTGGTAGTTCTGTTCCCTTCGGGCTAAATACGCCTTAGATATTATAGTGATGCCCTAGCCGTAGAGCAAGGCTCTGCGACTAGGGCAGTGAATAAAGACTATCCATCAGACGATGGGAGCGTATAGGGCTAGTCCGTATGACGTCTTATCCACCTTGACAAGCCCAACAAAGGGATTAGGCTTAGAGCCCTCAATTGTCCGAACTATTGAAGGGTCGTATTGCTCATCACTTGGGCAACAGTTGTATAGCCCTCGGGCATATACGCCTTACTCCCCGGGATAAGTAATAGGGGCCACAAGAATAAGCCAGATATAACGGCTAGGGGCGTACGGTTTTGTCCGTAGAAAGCAATATCGTGGTTAAAGAAGATTTGCTGACCACTGGGTAAGGTAAGCAGATTGATGTTGATGCGTAGACGTCCCTTTGTCCCAAGGACGGTAGACTTCTTTGCCTCGACAACCTTACCTATTACCATAGAGCCAGCAGGGATAAGTGTACGTCCGCTCTCAACTATATCGCTCGTAACTCTGAAGGGTACTACGTCCCCGACATTCGCCTCCCTTGCTAGGACTGTCTTTGTCGCCGTTAGGTGGACAGGAGTGCCTGCTTTGAGGACAGCGTCTTGAGCCTTGAGTTGCGTAAAGCAAGCAAGTAGGAGTGCTAGGAATAATGATTTCTTTAGCATAGTGTTATAATGTTTAGTCCGTTCCTCAGCCCTCGGGAGGAGTGTTTTGCTTTGATGAATAGAGCGTAAGGGCCACTACAAGTAGACGCTCTACCGATATGATGAAATAACTAGTACAAATGTAATACGTTTGCGGAGATATTAGGCATTCGCAAGATCCCTAAGGTATAGATATTTATCGTGCGTGGGTTTGAGGGTAGGTGGCGAGCGTAGAGCATCTCTCATCATCGATCATACGAGAGGCTTGGGTGGAGGAGCCGATACGCTTAATTGCAATAGTTTGCGTAATTTTGTGAGATTATCAAAGTAAGTATGGAGGACAAACAGTTTGTACTAGACAAACGCTACCTGCGTATGGCTCAGATTTGGGCGGAGAACTCTTATTGCAAACGTCGGCAAGTAGGTGCTCTTATCGTCAAGGATAAGAGTATTATCTCTGACGGATATAATGGCACGCCATCGGGCTTTGAGAATGTGTGTGAAGACGAAGACGGAGTGACTAAGCAGTACGTGCTACATGCCGAGGCTAATGCTATTACCAAGGTTGCCGCTAGCACCAACAATTGCCACGGAGCCACCGTCTACGTTACCGATGCTCCTTGTATTGAGTGTGCCAAACTCCTCGTACAATGTGGGATCAAGCGTGTCGTCTACTCAAGAGAGTATCGATTGAGTGAGGGGATAGACCTGCTAGAGCATGCAGGTGTTGAGGTCGTACGTATTCCTCTAGACCAAGAAAAAGCATAGCACCATAGATATGTTGAAAAAACTGATATTCGTATTGCTACTAGGGATAACCTTCTTTGGAGGCATATTCGTAGGTCGCAAAAACAACCTTACGCTTGTCGGGGGTAACAGAGTTAGTAGTATATTAAGCCTAATACAGAGTAATTATGTAGATGCGCTTAATATGGACAGCATCAACGAACAGATTATCCCGATCGTCCTATCTCAACTCGACCCACACTCGTCTTATCTGCCAGCGGCGGAGTCTAAAGCAGAGAGTGAGGTGCTTGATGGGAGTTTTGAGGGGATAGGCATACAGTTCAATCGCCTTAAAGACACGGTTATCGTCTCTCGCGTTATCGAGGGAGGCGGTAGCGAGCGTGCAGGTGTGCAGGCTGGTGACCGTATCCTCAAGGCAGATACGACAAGCCTATTGGGTAAGGAACTAAGCAATGAGCGTGTGATGAAGACCCTCAAAGGTAAAGGGGGAACGGTCGTAAGCCTAGATATTCTACGTGAGGGAAAGCCCTTGACGCTCAAGGTTGTGCGTGGCCCTGTCCCCGTGAGTAGTATAGATGCGAGTTATATGATAGGGGACAAACTATATGTTCGCATCAATCGTTGGGGAGCGATCACACACCAAGAGTTCCTCGATGCCTATGTACAGCACGCAGACAAGACCAAGGGTATTATCATAGACTTGCGAGATAACTCGGGAGGATACCTAGAGACGGCTGTCGAACTCACAAAAGAGTTCCTCCCCAAAGACAGACTTATCGTCTATACCGAGGGACATCACTACCCTCGTGAGGACTACGCTACTCGACGTGACGGCACACTCAAAGATATTCCTTTGACAGTCTTGGTTAATGAGTTTAGTGCGAGTGCTAGTGAGATCTTCGCAGGAGCGATACAAGACCACGACAGAGGAACCATTATAGGACGTCGTACCTTTGGTAAGGGACTTGTGCAACGACCCTTTGAGGGGGCAGACGGCAGTATGATACGTTTGACTGTGGCACGATACTATACACCGAGTGGACGAAGCATACAGAAGAAGTATAAGACCGGGACAGATGGAGCCGCAGCCTACGCCAAGGATCTAGAGGAACGCTTTACACACGGCGAGTTGTACAATGCCGATAGTGTTGCTGTCGCCGACACTACCCGATACTACACTACGGGCGGACGTATCGTGCATGGTGGTGGGGGCATTACGCCCGATGTCTTCATCGCTAGAGATAGCGTAGGCATCAATTCTTACTATCTACGTGTTGCCGCTAGTGGTACGCTACAACGCTTCGCCTTTGACTATGCCGATGTACATCGTAAGAAGTTGCAGAGTTTCAAGACTGCCGACGGGTTACATCAATATCTACATCTGATGGGTAAGAAACTACTCTATGACTTCGTTGCCTATGCTCAGAAGCATGGGGTAGAGCCTCGTAGTCGCTATATAGAGGAGAGTTCGCAGTTGTTGCTCGAGCAGTTGCACGCCCTCATAGCCGATAATGCATCGTTGGATAGTGGGATATATTATAAGTTCATTAACCTACGTTCGCAAGAGTTAAGCACGGCTATTAGCCTACTAGATAATGGCAAGTGGCGTCCCCAAACTACAAAAACGACCACAGATGAAGCAAAGGCTAAGGCAAAAGGCTAGAGTCCTCGCTAGCGAACTCTCGGACGAGTGGATTAGGTCTGCCTCGGCATCTATACGTGTGCAACTCGAGCATCTCCTTGAGGATATAGAGTACCGCACGATAGGCATCTATATGCCGATGAGAGATGAGCCACAGTTGGGAGATCTCTACGAGTTTATGGAGGCAGAGGGTAGAGAACTATTCCTCCCTCGGGTACTCGATGCTGAGCATATCGCTTACTATCGCTACAAGAGTGGAGATAGTCTTGAGGAGAACGGACGCTTCGCTCTCAAGGAGCCTCTACCTACAAGTCTTGAGAGCGATGAGGCTCTAGACGTATTACTCGTACCTGCTGTACACTTCTACAACAACTACCGCCTCGGTCGAGGCAAAGGATATTACGATAGGTACATTACTAAGCATCGCCCCAAATACTTAATAGGGCTGACGCTGGGCGTCTTGGGTGACGAAGCCTTTGAGGCTGACGCTTGGGACATACCAATGGATATTGTATTACGCCCGAGGTATTAGTTTTGTACCCCGACAAGGCTACACCTAGCCCTGTGTGCGACGACAAGGAACAAACAGCAAGCATACTATATTATATAAGGAGTGGGAGGTACCCACACCACGAATACCAAACTAAATGAGCGAACCAAAAATCGTTATTATACCGATGAGTCCACAGAAACATGCTGCACGCATGGGACTCAAACTAGGGGGCTATCTCTTGCTCGTGTATATGTCCTTTATGTACATACCTACCGTTCCCACCCTTGGACTTGTGTACTTGATAGGCATGCTGGCTACGCCTATCGTTGCCTACAAACTAGGGAAGTCATATCGTGACTATTTCCCCGAGGAGGCTCCATATCCTTTTGCCTTGGCTTGGTCGCACGGTGTGCAGATGTTCCTCTTTGCGGGGATTATCCTATTGCTCCCAACCTATTTGTACTACACCAAGGTACTGCCGAGCCAGATGCCATATATAGAGAGTATGTTCTCGATGGCATTTAAGCAAAGCCCAGCATTTAAGCAGATGCTCTATGCGAATTACGGAGGCAATCCGATAGATCAGATATATAAAATCCTAGATCGTAGTGCCTTGTGGCTCAATCTATGGTCGGGTTTCTCAACGACAATTTTCCTAGGGGCTATTGTGAGTGTTTTCACGGCACTGCTCCTCAGACGTACAGCAAGACGAGAGAATAAGGCATAATGAATATATCAGTTGTCATACCCCTCTATAATGAGGAGGAGTCCCTCCGTGAGTTGGAGGCGTGGATACGTAGGGTAATGGAGGAACACCAGTTTTCGTACGAGATCATCTTCGTTAGCGATGGCTCGACGGATAAGTCTTGGGAGATCATAGAGGCTCTTAAGGCGTCTAATCCTTGTGTACGTGGCGTTAAGTTTCGTCGCAACTATGGTAAGAGTCCGGGCTTGCAGTGTGGTTTCGAGCGTGCTCAAGGTGATGTCGTTATTACGATGGACGCAGACTTGCAGGATAGCCCAGATGAGATCCCCGCGCTCTACAAAATGATTACCGAGGAGGGCTATGACTTGGTGAGCGGTTGGAAGCAAAAGCGTTACGACCCAGTCCTCTCAAAGAACCTCCCGAGCAAACTATTCAATGCTACGGCTCGACAACTATCGGGCATTCACAACCTGCACGACTTTAATTGCGGACTCAAGGCATACCGCCTCGAGGTCGTTAAGAATATCGAGATCTACAACGATATGCACCGCTATATCCCTTATATGGCAAAGAATGTAGGCTTCGCTCGTATAGGTGAGAAAGTCGTACAGCATCAAGCACGCAAATATGGGACGACCAAGTTTGGCTTCGATCGCTTCTTTAATGGCTATCTAGACCTAATTACCTTATGGTTTACCTCGACCTTTGGTCGTAAGCCGATGCACTTCTTTGGTCTTGGTGGTAGCCTAATGTTCTTGGTCGGCTTCTTGGCGTTAGCAGTGGTTTTGTTTGACAAGATGATACACCTCTTAACGAACACACCTGCTCCGTTGGTTACGGATCGCCCTTACTTTTATATTGCTCTCACGGCTATGATCATAGGGACACAACTTTTCCTTGCAGGCTTCCTCGGGGAATTGCTCAGTCGTCAAGATCCCAACCGTAATACCTACAAAATAGAAGACGAGATATAAGACGATGAATAACACACTCAAAACAGTCCTTACTACCCTTGGTCTGATCGACACCTTTCTGGACTACAAACAAAAGCCCTACATAGCGCTCAATAAGTCGACAGCAGAGTTATGGAACGCCAAGATCAAAGCCTACGAACAAGGTATTATCTCCCCAGTCGTACCCCAAGCACTCAAGCCCGAATTAGTCGGTAAGCCGATCATTTGGCAATACTGGGGACAGGGCTTTGAGGGAGAGTTGCCCGAGATTATACGTCATTGTTTCGCCTCGGTCGATAGGTACAAGGGAGATCATACGGTCATTCGTTTGTCCGACGAGACACTAAAAGAATATCTTACTTTCCCCGACTACGTTTGGGAGCGTCTAGAGCAAGGTAATGGCTATACTCGTACCTTCTTTTCCGATTTACTTCGTGTCGCCTTGCTGGCGACTTATGGAGGTATTTGGTTTGATGCGACTATTTACCTTACGGGTGAATTGCCCGATTATATACACCAAGTGGACTTCTTTGCTTATCAGCGATCGGATCGAGAACCTCAGCACGTAAGACGCCACTTCGGAGCCTCATACTATTCCTATTGGGGTTGGCAACCCGAGTTTGAGGTACGCGTCTTGAATGCTTTCCTTGTCTCAAAACCACATCACTCACTGACTCTTGATATTTACACCCTCCTATTGGCATATTGGCGAGAAGAGTCTGAGGTCAAGGACTACTTCTTTTTCCAAGTTCTCTTCAACTGCTTGATGAGGGGGAAGTATGCAAATACGGGACAAGAGGTTGTAAGCGATTGTCTACCTCATTTACTCGGCTTAAGTCTGTG
>JBHAFI010000004.1:0-5574 GCA_041856045.1 Porphyromonas sp.
AATCTCCGTTTTTGTATTTATCTCTAGATACTAGTTGGGGATTGTCTTAGTTCGCAGTTAGTGTGCATAAGTATACAAAGTATGTATACTCGAGTATACACTATATGTATACAGTAGTATACACTATATGTATACTTTTGCCGACAACCTAGGGGTATCTGTACTCTAGACCTTGAGGGGGCTTTGAGGAGGTATGAGAGATATTCCTCATAGGTAGTATGGGGTCGGTAGAGGCGAGTATACGGCTATACTTAATGTTCTAGGGTCTTTGCTTGGTATAGTTCTACTGGTCTGCGATGGGCGATACCACTTCGCTCAAGGCTATTCAATACGTATGGAACAGAGCGTTTGAAGCCTTCCCACGATCGGTACTCGTGTATTGTCCAGCCTTGCTCTGCAATAGCCAAAGCCCTAGGATAGGTCATATAGTATGCCCTGTGAATATCTTTGATAGCCTCTCCCCATAGAGTTGCCATTACCCCGATAATATGCTTGTCGTCTTTTGCCGAGATACCAGCGTCTAGATCGAAGTTATAACTGCGTTGCAGTGATGTGATAGGCATACCCCAGTTATTCCACTCGGGCAGATCTCCTTGCCATTGAGGGTAGTCTAGATAGGCAGACTCACCCGGTGCTAGTATGAGTTGATGACCACTCTTCCTTGTAAGGTCTATGCACTTGGGGGTGAGATGCATTCTCCACGTGATAAGACTTACATCTTGAGGGTAATTCATAAGATACTCTTTGGCTGGTAGGCGGATATTGTCTAGTTCGCACCACTGCATAGGTTTGAAGCCATAGGGGCGGATAAGATCGTAAACCCTAGAGAAGAAATAATCCATCAATTGCTCGGGCTTGTGGTAGCCGAGTGTTTGCATAAGGGCCTTGTGGCTGGGACTAATAGCCCAGTTACCTGCGATAGCACTCTCATCGCCACCCAAGTGCAAGCGTGTACCTCGGGGGAAAATCGAGGCTAGTTCCTCGAAGACATCTTTGAGGAGTAGGTAAGTAGCCTCCTCTGTTGCCGAGAGCATAACATTGTCTGTCTTCCCGAGGACGAACGTAGAGTCACGATGTGCCTCCATACGTAACTCGGGGTAAGCAGAGAGTAAGGCTGCGGTATGTCCCGGAATATCTATCTCGGGGATAATCTCTATTCCCTTGCTTGTAGCATAGGCTACCAATTGACGCAGTTCGTCTTGAGTGTAATGTTGCCGACTTGCTAGGCGAGGTCTGCTCTTGACCTCAAATCGCCACCCTTGATCATCGGTAAGGTGTAGTTGGAGCGTATTGAACTTGTACCTCTGCATCTCATCAATATATGCCTTGACGTCTGACAAGGGCAAGAAATGTCGTGCAGGGTCAAGCATCAATGCCCTTAGAGGGTAACGTGGATAGTCGTTGATCCTTAGTGCCTCAAGAGGACTAAAGGTGTCCATTCGCCTATCATAATGACTCTCGAGGATCTGCATAAGTGTCATAACAGCATATATGGCACCTTGCCTATGACTTGCCTCTAGGGTAATGCCTCGGGCTGTAATAGATAGCCGATATGCCTCTTTTCCCTTGATATGTGGGGCATATAGTAGGCGTATATGTGATCTAGTCTTACTCTGCGACTGCCTAAGCGTGTAAGCAGGAAAACTACGGCGAAATAAACTGTCTAGACTTTTGTGTGCCACCTCAAAGTCGGGCTGTGGGCAATAGAGATCTATCTCGCGACTTAGTTTGTATTCCCCTTGTAGTAAACCGACAGCGTTAGGGTAGGGGATAAGCCCTGTCGTAGCACGCTCAAGTCTACTTGTCTGCTCTTGCCCAAAGAGTAAGAAGGGGCTTAGCAACATTGCTAAACCCCAATACTTAATCGTGTTCATAACGCCAAGTAACCTCCGATGCATTCAGACGATAACTCTCTTTGCGAGCAAGAGCAAAGAAGTAGTCGCTCAAGCGATTGACATAGCGTAGTACCTCCTGCTCTATGGGTTCACTCTCGTGCAAACGGTAGATAGCCCTCTCTGCTCGCCTACATACTGTACGACAAACATGTGCAGCGGCAGGAATAGCACCACCTGCTGGTAGTATGAAGGCATTGATAGGAGGTACCATATCGTTAAGGCGGTCTATCTCGCCCTCGATACGAGCGATAGCCCCCTCGCTAACTTGACTCTCGATGCGAAACTCGGTCTGTGTAGGGTCTGTCGCTAGGTAAGAGCCAACGCTGAAGAGTTTATGTTGTATCCAAGTAAGAGTCTTCTCGTCCTCCTCGGGCAAACCGTGAGAGAGGAGTACGCCTACGAATGAGTTCAACTCGTCAATAGTTCCGTATGTCTCGATACGTACGTGATGCTTGGGAACACGCTTACCGCCAACAAGGCTCGTCTTCCCTTTATCTCCACCTTTGGTGTAGAGTTTGTATTTCTCTGTATTCATAATATCGTGATATTGATGTTACTAACTATATACAAAGATAGTATTACATTTGCAATATGAGTAATCAACAAGTTATTTATGGGCTAATTGGATACCCGATTGCCCATAGTCAATCCCCTCGGTTGTTTCGGGAGCACTCTCCATTGCAGGAGGTTGGGGAGTATAGACTATTCCCCATTAAGAGTTTGCAGGACTTGGAGGTAGTCATACAAGACTATCAACCTCGAGGACTTAATGTTACCTCGCCTTACAAAGAGTCTATTCTAGAGTACTTTGAGCATGTAGTACTAAGCCCGGAAGTTGAGCGGGTAAGGGCTGCTAATGTTCTCGTTCTTGAATATGAGGCTAAAAGCCTTAGCCGAGTGAAGGCTTATAATACAGATGTCTATGGCTTTGGGGAGAGTTTACGTCCGCTTATAGGAGCGAATAGGTCCAAAACTATGATCCTAGGGACGGGAGGGGCTGCACGTGCTGTTGCCCTTGCTCTGGAGCAGTTGGGTTGGGCTCTAGATGATTATCTCTTCGTTACCCGTAATCCCGAGATACTATCACCCAACTTGAGGCACTATCTGCAAGAAGGCGATCATCGCGTGGTGGCTTATGATGATCTTGTAGACTTGAGGGATATAGGCTTGATTATTAACGCAAGTCCCGTAGGACTACATACCTCGGACTTGCCTCGTATCCCTTATGCAACTCTAGGGGCAGAGTGCTTGTGCTACGATTTGAATTACTCTGAGCATCAGACGCCTTTCCTAGAGCGATGCCATAGTTACGGAGCAAAGTGTGTGAATGGAGCGTCAATGCTCCGACTACAAGCAGAGGCATCTTGGTCTATTTGGCTGTCACACCTCTCAAATCCCTAAGGTATCTCTACCCTGTTGTTGTATTCTAAACTTAGTAATCGAATATCGGATAGGGAGGGAATGCCCCTCTTCCTACTCTCGAGATATGCAGACCGATAAGGCTCTCCGCGAGGGCAAACTATAGGACTAAGGGAATATCACTACCTTTGTAGGCAAAGATATAATCAAGATGAACTTAGAGCCTTCCCCTTTTGTGTCCCTTTCTTGGGATAAGGGGACTAGAAACTACTCCATAATTGCTGGACCTTGCTCTGCCGAGAGTGAGGAGCAAACACTTGCTATTGCCCGAGAATTGAAGTCCTTGGGTATAAACTACTACCGAGCAAGCCTATGGAAGCCCCGTACCCGACCCGGAGGCTTTGAGGGTGTTGGCTATAATGGTCTGTCGTGGCTAAGGAATGTACAGCAAGAGGTAGGTATGCAGGTGATGACAGAGGTGGCTACTCCTGCTCATATTGAGGCAGTGTTGTCTGCGGGCTTACGCCATATTTGGATCGGAGCACGTACGACCTCTAGCCCCTTTGCGATGGCTGAGATTGCAGAGGCTTTACAAGGAGTTGCTGATGTTACGGTCTTGGTAAAGAACCCTATTAACCCAGATATAAACCTGTGGGAGGGTGCTTTACTACGATTGCATCAAGCCGGTATTCGCCATATTGGGGCAATCCACCGAGGCTTTAGTACCTATGGAGATAATTACTACCGTAATACACCACTTTGGCAAATACCCATAGAGTTAAAACTACGTCACCCCAATCTAAGTATTATTGTAGATCCTAGCCATATTGGGGGAGATCGCTCTCTTATAGAGCCTCTCTCTCGTGCAGCACTAGATATGCACTTTGATGGCTTAATGATTGAGACGCATAATTGTCCAGATATTGCACTAAGTGATGCAAAGCAACAGATTACACCTCAGCAACTATCGATCATATTACAACATTTGGGGACTCCTCTCGATGCGGAACTTCATAGTCCCGAACTCACAGCATGGCGAGAGGAGATCAATCAAATTGATGAGGAGATACTTCGCTTGTTGGGGAAGCGTCTACAAGTGGCTAATCATATCGGTCATTACAAACAAGCACGTAATATGTGCATATTACAGCCCGAGAGGTATCGAGAATTGATGCAGGCCAGAGTAACACGAGGTAGAGAGTTGGGGCTACGTAGAGATTTTGTGCATGACTTATTCAGTATAGTGCACGAGGAGAGTGTTCATATTCAACAACGAGATCAATAGATTGTAATGATGTCAGAGGTACGGAAGCAAAAGTTCATCATCTCTCTAGGTAGCAACACTAGAGCCATGGAGTATATTCCCTATGCCTTAACCGAGTTACGAAAGGTGCTAAACATAGACAGGGAAACCGAATTAATGAGGACAAAGCCCGTAGACTTTCCTTATCCTTCGGGAGATTTCATCAACGTTATACTATGGGGCGAAACAGATCTAGACCGCGAGGAGATATATGACTTCCTACATCGTCTAGAGGAGGTTGCAGGTCGAGAACGCAATACCCCAGCCCTTGTACCTCTAGATGCTGATTTGCTTGTTTGGGGTGATGAGGTGCTTAAACCCAAAGATTTGGAACGCCCTTATATGCGAGGTCTTATATAAGAAATAAGGCAGTAGGATTACTTAACCCTACTGCCTTTCTTCTTTATTATTACTGTATCTATGCTACGGAAAGATCGTAACCTACTTAAGTAAGGCTTCCATTTCCTCTGTCTTTTCTTCTAGACACTTGAGGTAGTACATTTGACTCTTGGCTCGTTGCAAGTTGTGTCCCTCGTGGTGTATCTTGAAGTAAACGTCCCCATTGATATGGTCTGTAAGGAAGCGTACTGCCGTCATATAAGTCATCAGACGACCTCCGTAGGCTATTAGGCTACGTTCTATATCAGTAAGGAACTTGCCAGCGGTAGAGAGATAACCCTCAACAAAAGCCTTATAGATAGACATATTCACACCAATCTTGCTGTGGTCGGCTTCGTCCTCATAGGCGAAGTTTACACCAGAGCGAATGAAGTCACCTACGTCACTCGTGATAAAGCCGGGCATCATCGTATCCCAGTCTACAACACACAATACCTTACCGCCTTTGTCAAATAGTACATTGTCTACCTTGGTATCACAGTGTACTGTTCGCTTGGGGAGTTTACCCTCTGCATATAGTCTATCTTGTATGCACATAGCCTCTGCACGCTCCTCGATCTCTGCAATAAGGTCTGCTACATCTTTGGCTCTACCCTTGGGGTCTGCTGCGATCGCATC
>JBHAFI010000005.1:0-6027 GCA_041856045.1 Porphyromonas sp.
CATCGATGACTATGCTCATCACCCCGTAGAGTTGAGTGCCTCGATACGATCTGTACGCACACTCTACCCCGAGCGTAAGATACTCGGTATCTTCCAACCACACTTATACAGCCGTACCAATGACTTTTATCGTGAGTTTGCCACAAGCCTTGACTCGCTCGACGAAGCCATACTCCTCGATATATACCCCGCAAGAGAACTACCGATGGAGGGTGTAACGAGCGAGATGATTGCAAGAGAGATGAGCCTCAAAGCCGTCAAAGTAATGAGTAAGGCAGAGTTGTTACCTTACCTAGCCTCACAGCCCGATCTAGCAGACGTTGTCTTGATGGTTGGTGCAGGAGATATTGACAGATTGGTAGCCCCCGTGGCAGAACTGCTAGAGGCAAGAGCCCTGTAAGGACACTATGAGACGTATCTTACTCAGTCTACTTGCTATCATCTTACTAGGCTTCTTGGGCTATACTATCTACCAACTCAAGACACAGCCAAGTACACAGACTCTACAAGGGATAGATATCCTCCTGCTCAACAGCAAGGGGGTAGAGCCTTTTATGGGTGAGGAGGACGTAAGGCAAGAGATGGTACGCAAAGGCCTTAATCTCAAGGGGACTCCGCTAGAGAAGATAGATGTAGGAGCCGTAGAGCGTAGCCTTAGGGGGAACCCACTCTTTAGTGACGTAGAGGTGTACATCGCCTCTGGTACTGCACGTATGAAAGTAGAGGTTACGCAAAAAGAAGCATTCTTCCTCGTGCAAAACAACGAGGGTAAGAGTTATTACGTATCAAACGAGCGGGGCATCATACCACTCAATCCGCAATATGCCGTCTACGTACCTGTGGTCACAGGAGCCGTCAGTAAAGAGATGGCTTGCGATAGTATATACAATCTAATGGAGTGTCTACGTAGCGATGATTACTTCTGCAACTACTTCGGGCAAATACACGTAGATAGCAAAGAGGGTGTTATCCTATCACCTCGTATCGGTAACACGCCTGTGATCTTGGGCTTTAACCAAGATTACAAAACGATGCTACATAAGTATAAGGTCTTCTGCCAAGAAGTGTTGCCTCGTACTGGGGACAACGCTTACGCCTACATCAAACTAGGTTACAAAGACCAAGTAGTAGCACGTCCTCGCTCATGGATTCCCGAGGTAACAGATACATTAACGACAAACTAATTAGGATAATTACAACAGCATAGCCCAAGAGTATGACAGAGAATATATTCGCCATTATTAACCTAGGTAGCCGACATATTACAGGAATGTTGGCTAGTCGCCTTCCTAATGGGCGTATCAATCCCAAGACCTACCAAAGTGTCAATAGCCAAGGTATTATACACGGCTATATCCATAATATAGCAGAGGTATCTGCCTCTGTGGCTCATCTGATAGACTTACTTAGGCGAGAGTTTGCCGAGGGCGAACTGAAACGCGTCTACGTCGGAGTTGATGTGCAGTCGATGCGTAGCCATACCTTCCGAGCAGACCTCTCTTTTGGCGAGGAGGGCGTCGTTCTTGAGCAGGATCATATCAAAAAATTGCAAGAGCAAGCATACAACAAGGTATATCCGGGACAGAGTGTACTGCACGTGACAGAGCCTATATACTTCGCAGACGGCAAAAAAGAGATCAACCCTCGAGGTGTACGCTGCCGTCATATCCAAGCCGACTTCCAAATCATAACCATTCGCAAGGATATAGAACGTAATATCTATGAGGTATTTGAGCAACGATTGGGCTATGACGTGGCAGAGATCCTCGTAGCACCTATTGCTGAGGCAAAGGTATGCTTGACGAAGCAAGAACTAATGCTAGGCTGTGCCTACATCAACATAGGTGCAGGGACAACAAGCATATCCCTATACGAGGGACGAGTACTCAAGGCTCTCTACGTACTGCCCCTAGGAGGCGACAACGTAACGCGAGATCTGACGAAACTCAAACTGCTAGAGGGCGATGCAGAGCAACTCAAACTACGCCACGGCTCAATGGATATTGACATTGACCCCAAGCAAACGATTACTGCCCCCAATATCAATGGTAGCGGTGTCAAGACGCTCTCACTAAACGAGGTAAACAGATATATCCATGCACGTATGCTCGAGATAACGAGCAACGTCCTCGCTCTCATACACGAGATCGATCCCTCGGCACCTTTGTATGTCTTGGTACTCTCGGGTGGAGGGGCTTTGGTCAAAGGCTATATAGACACCTACCTCCCTAGCCAAGAGTTGGGAGAGGAAGCAGTACGCTATGCTACGGCTCGCCCCGATGTGGTCCACGAGAGTGTAGCCACTCCATCTTTCCTCACCCAGTATCATACGCTTATCGGTCTAGCCACGATGGCAACGGTAAACTGTATTGAGTACCCAGTAGCAGGTCTAGAGACATTGCTCGACGAGGTAGATAAGGAGGAGGAGAACACTCAAGCCATAGAAGAACCCACAGAAGAGCCTATCACAAAAGAAGAAGAAGGTCACACGTACAACTGGGACGAAGTAAGTACCTCGACCGACGCCGATAACGTAGAGGAAGAAGAAGAGGAGGACGAGGACGAGGAGGAAGAAGATGACGAAGAGGAAGAGGACAACAAGAAGACAGGCCTACTAGGCACGATGGTAAACCTCTCGAGCAAAATTGGACTTTGGTTAGAGGATAAACTTGGAGGTAAAAACAACGAAAATTAGTGCTGTATCATGAGTAATCTAGAGTTAAATCCAATAGACGAGCAAAGAGGTACGACCAACTATATCATCGACGGAGAGAGCGATACTATGAGTATCATCAAAGTCGTAGGTGTCGGTGGGGGTGGCGGTAACGCTGTAACCTCAATGTACAAAGAGAACCTTATTAGGGGCGTTACCTATCTCTTGTGTAATACCGATGCTCAAGCACTACGCAACAGCGGACTTCCTGAGCAAAACACCATTATCCTAGGTCCCGAGAAAACCAAAGGGCTAGGAGCAGGTAATATGCCGGGTAAGGCTCGAGAAGCAGCAGAGGAGAGTGCCGAGACGATAAAACATTACCTCACCAACGATGAGACACGTATGGTCTTCATCACCGCAGGTATGGGTGGCGGTACAGGTACAGGTGCAGCACCTGTCATCGGGAGAATAGCACAAGAAGCAGACCTACTTACCGTAGGGATTGTGACCATTCCGTTTCTTTTTGAGGGGAATAAGAAGATCTTCAAGGCTCTCGAGGGTATCAACCAATTACGCCAGCACGTAGATGCTCTGCTTGTCGTAAACAATGAGCGTCTAATAGATATGTATGGGAGTTTGCCTGCCTCCGAAGCATTCCGTCGTGCCGACGCCACCTTGAGTACAGCCGCTCGTGGTATATCCGATCTAGTCAGCGATGCAGGTTATATCAATATGGACTTTGCCGATGTAGAGACAACACTCAAGAATAGCGGTGTTGCTGTTATTAGTTCGGGGATAGGTACAGGGCCCAATAGGATTGACAAGGCTATCAAAGCAGCCCTCAACTCTCCCCTACTCAATAATAACAATATATACAAAGCCACCCGTGTACTCATCGGGGCATATTCTTCTCCCAAGGAGGGTGAGATCAAGACCGAGGAACTCGGTGCTATACGACGCTTCACCGAGCAAATAGAGAGCGACTACGACTCTAAGTGGGGACTCTACTATGACGAAACGCTCCAAGACGATGAGGTACGCGTTATGATCCTAGCCTCAGGCTTCGATTACGAGACCACACTCAATAGTTTGCAAGGACTAGAGGCGACACCGACTCTCGAGAGTAAGGAGCAAGAAGCCCGTAAGAAAGAGTATATCAAGCAAGCGGAGAGTTTCTACGGACAAGGTACACTGCGTACCAACACACGTAGTTATCGCCGTCCGCTCTTACTCTCGCTCAATGAGTTGGATAACGAGGAACTGATCGCTATCGCCGAGGAAGATACGGCAATAGATAGAGATCTCAAGGCTGCGGAGGTTATCCGTGAGCGTTATCGCCAGCATACGGTGGGCAACAATACAGAGATGCAAGCCAAGCAACAGAACCTTCAGCAAGAAATCATCTCAACAGTAAGTGACGACTCGGAGGAAGAAGACGCTCAAGTGATCAGTTTTGAATAAAACGACTCAACGATTATCTAGACTATACAACAACAAAGTGCTTAGACCCCGTACTAAGCATTAGATATTAAGGACGAAAGACATAGATATGCAAAATAAAATTGCTCAACTACTAGACGAAATACAAAACCTCAAGGCAGAGAGCCTACAACAAGTAGAGGAACTTCGTATCAAATACATTAGCAAAAAGGGGGAAGTATCTAAACTCCTCGAGGACTTCCGTACTGTCCCCAACGAAGAGAAACGCGTTGTCGGTGCCTTACTCAACAACCTCAAGACGACAGCAATCGATACGATCAATGCCTTGCGTGCGAGCCTTGAGTCGGGTAAGGAGGACAAGGAGGACAGCATCGACTGGAGTCGTACCTCTTATCCCGTGATGCTAGGTACACGTCACCCCCTAACGCTCGTGCAAGAGGAGGTATGTGATATTTTCGCTCGCCTAGGCTTCTCTATTGCTGAGGGACCTGAGATAGAGGACGACTGGCATGTATTCTCATCACTCAACTTCGCCGACGACCACCCTGCACGCGATATGCAGGATACTTTCTTCGTAGGGAATGTCGTAGGGAGTTTGCTTCGTACGCACACCTCGAGCGTCCAAAGCCGAGTAATGAGTAGCCAACAGCCTCCAATCCGTATCATCTGTCCGGGACGAGTTTATCGTAATGAGGCTATCTCGTATCGCGCACATTGCTTCTTCCATCAGATGGAGGCTCTTTACATAGATGAGCATGTGTCTTTTGCCGACCTTAAGCAAGTCTTACTCTATTTTGCTCAAGAGTTGTTTGGTAAGGATACTAAGATACGTCTACGTCCCTCTTACTTCCCCTTTACCGAACCTAGTGCAGAGATGGACATATCTTGTAACATCTGTGGTGGCGTAGGTTGTGCGTTTTGTAAGCACACAGGTTGGGTGGAGATCTTAGGCTGTGGTATGGTCGATCCTAATGTCCTTGAGAATTGTGGCATCGATAGTAAGAAGTATAGCGGATATGCTCTAGGTATGGGTATTGAGCGTATTACTAACCTCAAATATAGGGTCAAAGACCTTCGTTATTTCTCGGAGAATGACCAACGTTTCCTCGAGCAGTTTGAGGGTGCCCACTAGACAACTACCACCCGAATAGAAGACAATCGGAAGACTACCCAGATGAGTAGCCCTCCGATTGCTCTTTTCCCTCCCTCACCCTGCAACGTTGCCCCTTTAACTCTTTGACGACAGACCTATCGACCGATGTATTCATCATTCTCTATATAAGGAGATTACCTTGGGATTGTTTCGTTGTCATTTGAACTATATCACACCAATCCAGCCCTACCTAGGCCCTCAATAAATAAAGTCAAAACATCGGTAGAGGACAAAGACTAGTTATAGAGATGAGCACCAATATCTAAGGCTATAACTCGGGACTTATACATTTTTGCCGACTCTATCCTTAGTCAGTATCCCATCACTATTCAATCTCTATATACTACGGAGGCGATAAGGATATGTTTCCTTATCGCCTCGTCTATATGCACCTAGTATCAGTATCTCACAAGCCTATTTCTTCTTTTTATAGAGTGCTTGTGCTTGCTTCAAATAAGCCTGTATATCTTTTCGCAACCATTCGGGAGATAGCACCTCCACCTCTTGAGCATAACTCATTAACTCTTGCTGAAAGTCAATACTCGCCCGAAGTCTAAACTTGTACTCAGCCCAGCCTTCACCTTCTTTTTCTTTACGTTGAGAGTGATGCAAAGGTAAACTATCAAGGTACCGTACACGCACACCATAGGCTCTTAAGATAATCTCTTCGACTGGGTATTCTTCATCGACAATAATGCCAAAACTACCATGGAAATAGTCCTCTGGATAAAAGTCTCCGGGAAGTTGGAAGATCTCATTCTCCAATCGAAGGCTAAGA
>JBHAFI010000006.1:0-24974 GCA_041856045.1 Porphyromonas sp.
AGTGAGGTGATATAGATATTATATACACTAGGCTTATTCTTGTCAAGTATCTTATGGGCTAGTGGTAAGGCTAGACGCTCGGCATCGCTTAGGCGTGTAGCCTCTAGATCCTTGCTTATCTGCACATCGCGGGCATCACTACCCAAGGCAGTAAAGAGTGGGTTATCGCCACCATTGCTGTTATATATAACGCTTAGGCTCTCGCCACTTGCGAGGGCATCGCCTACAAGTTTTGTTGCCTCGGTATAGTCCCCTTGGTGCATATATAGACGCATCATTAGGCTCGACACTTGTCGCAAGGCGAGCGTAGGGGAAAAATTAGTAAAGCCCGTAAGGCTCGCATCACCTGCGGCTGTCTTGGCGGCTTGGTAATGCTGATGAGCGAGAGCAAGGGCTTCGTCCGTTGTGAGCCACTTACCCTGTACACGTATCTTCCCCTTGGGTGTAGAGGGTGTTGTAGAGAAGCACTCTGCGAGATACTGATAGGCAAGTGCGGTAGACAGATTGGCTTGGAAGCGTGCATAGGCACGTACCGCCTCCGAGCCTTCGCCCTTTTGGCTGAGAGTAGCCTCTATTTTGAGTATCTCCTCGCTCCTAGCACGTAAGTCTTGGAGTTTGTTCCATAGGGCATCGGCAGTACCACTTGTCGAGGTAATGGCATCGCTATTGAGTTGGCGATAGAGGAGGACGTTGGGAATGCTCCCCTCGCTAAGTTCGTCCGTCATTGCCCCGAGAGCAAGGACTGTCTGTGTCGTTGCCTCTCCCGTCAAGGTACGGATATTCGCCACAAGGGGTCCATCGCTAATAAGTTTACCACTCACTGTCGCTAGCATCGCCGGACGCTCAATCTCTTGGGGACTAAGGGTATTGCTAGGGCTCTCTGCCTTGTCGATCCACTTATCGCAACTCGCAAGGAGTGTAAGGCTCGCAAGGGCAAGAGCGTATATCTTCGTTTTCATCATATACTTGGGTGTTTATTCTAGAATTGTAGGCTTATCGTCCCTACGATAGTGCGAGGCGTAGGAGCATTGGTAATATCACGTGATAGGCTCCCCATAGATCTCTGCTGGCGAGCACCACCGCTCGACTCCATCTGTGGCTCGGCACCGCTGTAATTGGTTATCAACCATAGGTTCTGAGCCGAGATACTTAGCCTTGCCCCCTTGAGGACATTACGGCTATACTTACGGGCTAGGTCGCTGAGGTCGCAGCCAAGACTTAGGCTACTAAGGCGTAGGAAGTCGGCAGGCTCTACATAGTTCGCTCTGAAGCGTGCCGATCGTGCTAGTTCCTCTGCTACGAGTTTATACTCATCACTGCCTACGCTTAGAGTTGCTAGTCGCTTGAGTTGCTCGTTGCGTATCGCAAGGTTGTCGCCTAGCCCAGCCACGTTGTAGAAACTTTGGTTGTAGACCGATGCACCTAGGGCATAACTGAACTTCGCCCCTAGCGTCCAACGCTTCGCCACCCTAAGGTCAAAGCCAAAACTACCATTAAAGTCGGGGAAAGGCTTACCGAGATAATGATAGTCTGCACTCTCTACTGCCCCCGTACGTGTATTGTACGATCCGTCCTTGTTGTAAGCAGGAGCCTCTACACGGCGATAGTAGAAAGCATAGACGGGCAAACCCTCACGTATGACGTTGGGATAATTGACGATGTCCCCTCCTCCAGTATCTGTTACTTCATTGCCTTGGTAGTTGATCGTAGCATAGACATCTAGGCTATTCTTGCCGTTCTTTGTTTCCCATAGTCTGCCGTTATAACTGAGTTCGGCTCCCCAACCAAGTACCGCACCGACATTACGAGGCTTAGAGCCTACCCAACCATCACTAGAGAGTTGCCCCTCGTAGATAATAGCGTCTGTTGTCGATTGTCCGTAAGTCGTCAAGCCAAGCGAATGTTTGCCGAGTTTGAGGTCGAAACCTAACTCCAACTCACGCATACGCTCAGGACGAATATCGGGGTTACCGAGATATTGAGGCTTCACTAGTGAGCCGTAAGCACTCGTCCCACTTAGCAGGTAAGAGGTATAAGCGTCTGTCGGGTAAGGTAGACGACCGCTCTCTCCATAGGCAGTCCTTAGTTTGAGATCTCCGATATTATAACTAAGACTCAACGAGGGGTATAGTATGCTGGCAACATTTGCCCCGATAAGGTTTGAGGCATCACGACGTAGGCCTGCATTGATAAAGAGCCTATCACGATAAGAGAGGAACAACTCTCCGTACAAGCCCCACGTACGTTGCTCAAAAGTAGATTCCGTTACTTGTCGTTCGCTCGCTGCCGATATATTCGTCACATCGGCACTAAAGCGAGAGGCGGTAATCGTATTAACCTCCTCGTAACGACGCACCAACTGCGAGAGCAATGTTGCCGTTAGTTGCCAGTCGCTACCGAGGTCGGTACGCTTCGATAGTTTTAGATCCCAGTTTACGCTACTATTACGACGGTTGCTAAGGGTCTTTGCCCCTTGTGCATTCGTACCCACTAGATAGCCATAAGGCAAGAGATAAGTCCCTTTGACATTATTGAGATCAAGACCTAACATCGTCTCTACCCTAAGGCTGTAAGGCAAGCGATAGCCTAGTCGTGCCGTAGAGAGCAGACGGTCATTGGCGTACTGCCAACTCTGTGCTCGCCAACTCGACTCCTCAATATAGGGCCAAGGCTTCTGATTGATCATAAGGTTCCAAATAGCATCGTAGCGTCCCATCGCTGTCTGTGGTAGGCTTATGTTGCCGTTGGTATAACTTGTCGTTACATCAAGAGATAGTGGTCCCTGCCTTAGGTCGTAGGCTGCACGTAGCGTACTACGTTTGTCACGGTTGCCGGGGACGATACCCGATACATCGTTAAGATTGGCAGAGAGGTACAACTTACTCCCTTGGGCGAATTGCTTCGTCAAGTTGGCGTAGAGTTTATGCTGTGCTCCACGCTCAAAGAAGTTGTTAAGGGGATCGTTATTGACGAATTGGTCGTACTTACGTGCCAACTCGCTTATGCCATAAGAGTACTTGACCTCGAGGCGTAAGTTCTTATCCTCCTTATCACTTCTGCGACCTCTCTTTGTGGTGATGACGACAACACCGTTAGCCGCCTCTGCACCATACGAAGCGGCAGCAGCAGGCCCCTTAATAACGTCTATGCTCGCAATATCCTCTATCGCGAGGTCATTAAGACCGCTCAAAGCATCTTGCTGGCTATTGATGTCGGAAGTATGGGCATTGTTATATCTAATCCCATCGACATATATAATAGGGTCGCGATCCATACTCATCGTAGCACCACTACGCATATTGAAGCGTATCGGCATACCTACCTTACCATTGCTCTGAAACATCTGTACACCGCTCACACGACCATCTAACAACTCGCTAAGGCTATTAGGGCTAGCGTCTGCCGTAAGGCGAGCGACATCTACCTTGTCCACCTTAGAACCGATCGCCTTACTGCTACGTGCGCTGGCGATACTTGCCGTAACGACAAGGTCTTGCAGGCGTTGCCCTGACGTAAGGGCAACATTAGGTTGGCGTCTTAGGTCGGCAACGGATAGGCTGATAGGCTCGTAGCCTACGAAACTGATGCGTATCGTATCACCCTCGAGGGCATTAAATTGGTATATACCTTTATGATTGGTTACAAGGCTCTTCCCCTTTTTGGAGAGTAGTGTTGCACCGGGGAGCACTTCGCCGCTCTCTCGGTCGTAGACTTTGCCTTGCAATAGTTGTTGTGCTTGGGCTGTCCCTATGCTTAGGAGCATCGAGAGTCCTAGGGATATAGGAAGGTATTTTTGTTGCATACTCATTGTGTAATTAGCATCTAATATATAGGTACTTATAAGTTAGGCAAAGGTAGCCCCCACGCTTAGCCTTGGCAATACCTACTTAGGGGGGTATTAGGTCTATCTCCTACCTACTAATAGGTAGTCGCACCCCCTATCATCAAAAGACGCAATTACCTAAGGACTAGCAATAACACCCCCAAACGAACATCAGTAGCCCCCTCTAATGAGCAGTAACAGCACACTCAAGGGGACAGCGGTAGCACACACTAAGGAACGATGGACATACTCTCTAAGGAATGGCGGGAACGCTGTCTAACGACTAGAAGTAGCACATTCAAGGGAATGGTGATAGTTTCCCCTAATGGCAGAGATAACACTCTCAAGGGGATAGCGGTAATACCCTCTAAGGAATGCGGGACCGCTGTCTAACGACTAGAGGTAGCACATTCAAGGGAATGGTGATAGTTTCCCCTAATGGGCAGAGATAGCACGCTCAAGGGGATAGCGGTAATACCCTCTAATAAGTAGTGGTAACACTCTCTAAGGAATAATGCTTATGCTATCTAGTGAGGACGAAGGCAAGGCGATAGGTCTTGCCCGTAGACTAATCTTCGCTCGCCTAAACTCAGTCCTAAGCACCCCATTAACAGAAACGCAAGTATCCCCCGAATATCATAGAACCTTAAATACCCCTTCTCCGCAAAGTAGACCCCGAGGATTATATCACCTTAAATCCCCTTCCCCTCAAAGTAGACCCCGCGTATCATAGATCCTTAGATCCTCTCCTTCGCAAAGTAGACCCCTCGGAGAGGTAGTGTTGATCGGAGTTATAACAGGATACTTAGACGTCCATCGAAGAGATACTTAGTTGTCATCTGACAAGATACTTAGTCTTCAATCAACGTCTAAGTATCTCTTCATTTCACCCCCTTAATTTGTCTTCATCTGATACCCCAATACTCCGATTATTCACCCCTAAAAATCCTCGTCCTTTGATCCTCAACTTCGGGGCAAGTTGGGGGTAGATAGAGAGCCGTTCGGGGCGAGAGGTTCGCGTGTGGGGGAGAAGAAGAGAGGGAATAGGACAAATCGGAGGATCTCGTCCGATTTACCTTAAATATCTCGATATTCGGGACAAGGGTATCGCTTCGGTGGAGAGGTGAGGGGGTGGATAGAGCAAATCGGAGGATTGGGGCATTCAGTAGGGTGGTATCTTGATAAAATAAATAGGAATATCTCGGTATTTCACACGAAAATCTCACTTCTGTTCACTCGCAATTCTCACCCCAAAAGCCCTCTAAAATCCTCGTCCTTTCAGCCTCCAATTTGTCATCATTCGGCACATCAAAAGGACGGCAATTCAAAGTTCACAAACGTATCATTTGACACGTAAATATCCTATCACAATAAAGAAGCGTTTGTGTGGGGTGGGTATCGTGTTACTTGTCCTATCGCAGTCATTATATATTAGGGGTGGAGGGATTGGGTGGGGATACTTCGAGTAGATAATAGGGGTGTTAAGAAAGGAACGTAGGGTAAGTATTCGGGTACTTATTAGGCTTAAAAAGGGGCTGAGCCTTAGCCTCGGGCAGACAAGTTTCTTATTATCGAATAAAATAGTTAATTTTGGAGCGTATTAACGAATAACTACTCTATAACAAGAGTATAAAGCATTTAAGATAAGACTATGGCTCTTAAGTTTATTACAGCAGATGAGGCTGCCGCTATCGTGCAGCACAATGACAACATTGGCTTCAGTGGTTTCACAGCCGCTGGTGCTCCAAAGATTATTCCAGAGGCTATCGCCCGTCGTGCCGAGGCGGAGCATAGTGCCGGACGTGAGTTTAAGGTAGGTATGTTCACAGGTGCAAGTACTGGTCCGCTACTAGACGGGGCAATTGCCAAGGCTGATGCTGTGAAGTTTCGTACGCCTTATCAGTCAAATAAGGATATGCGTAATGCCCTTAATAGTGGTAAGGCCCCTTACTTTGATATGCACCTCTCGATGCTTGCTCAAGAGTTGCGTTATGGCTTCCTTGGTCCTGTGAACGTGGCTATCATAGAAGCCGCCGACGTTACAGAGGACGGTGAGATCGTCCCAACGAGTGGTGTGGGTATCCTCCCAACTATCTGTCGTATGGCAGACAAAATTCTTATCGAGCTCAACGATCGTCACCCCAAGGAAATACGAGGTATTCACGACATCGCAGAGCCTCAAGATCCTCCTTATCGCGGTGATCTAGGAGTAAACGCTCCGGCAGACCGTGTGGGTCAGCCTTTTGTGAAGGTTGATCCTGCTAAGATCGTTGGGGTAGTGAAGACTAGCGAACCAGCAGAGGATAGCGAGTTCGCTCCTCTAGATGAGGTAACACGTGCTATTGGGGCGAATGTGGCAAACTTCCTTGTTGAGGAGATGAAGGCTGGTCGTATCCCTGCCGAATTCCTACCTATCCAAAGCGGTGTGGGCAACATTGCCAACGCAGTACTTGCAGCCCTAGGTGACAACGAAGAGATACCAGCCTTTAATGTGTACACCGAGGTAATCCAAGATGCTGTTATTGAGTTGATGCGCAAGGGACGCTGTAAGTTCGCTAGCGGTTGCTCGCTATCGGTGAGTCGTCCTGTCCTAGAGAGTATCTATGCCGACTTGGCATTCTTCAAGGACAAACTACTCCTACGTCCACAAGAATACTCAAACAACCCAGAGATCGTACGCCGTCTAGGGGTTATTACGATGAATACAGCACTAGAAGCGGATATTTTTGGTAACGTAAACTCAACGCACGTAAATGGTACGCGTATGATGAACGGCTTGGGTGGATCGGGTGACTTCACACGTAGCGGTTATATCAGCATCTTTACTACGCCCTCGACTGCCAAAGATGGTAAGATCTCAGCCTTCGTACCTATGGTGTCGCACCACGACCACAGCGAACACTCTGTCAAGGTATTCGTGACGGAGTATGGTGTAGCAGATTTGCGTGGTAAGAGTCCCAAACAACGTGCTCATGAGATCATCGAGAAGTGTGTACACCCAGACTATCGTCAGAAACTAAGAGATTTCCTATCTCTCAGCGAGGGAGGACATACGCCTCAAAACTTAGACGCTTGCTTTGCTTTCCATAAGGAAATTGCTAAGAGTGGCGATATGCGTAATGTAGACTTCTCGCAGTATAAGAACTAAGCATAAGTCCTCGAGGCTAAGCTCCAAGACTTAGCCTCACATATAGCGTCGGTGCCATAGCCTTAATAAAGGCTGTGGCATTGACTTTTCTATACTTCGGGAGCGTGAATATCCGAGGGCTTTAATGACTACAATCTACAATCTTGAGCGAATGATCCTTTTGCTCAATTCGTCCCCCAATTAACGACATAATAGAGCCTCTAGAGGGGACTAAATCCCTGCAAAAAGATGAGCGTATGTCGATAATCCTTTTATTATACGTATCTTTGCATATCTAGAATAGATTATATAGGAATTTCAAAACGAGATTTTATGAAGTTTAAACTAACCGTCCTCGCTCTTGCAGGGGCAATGGCACTAAACGCTAGTGCTCAGGAGACTTCTGATCGTGCTACTCGTGTAGCCTACGATAAGAGTACGTCTCACAACTGGTTCATCACCTTCCAAGGTGGTGCCTCTATCCTTGGTAACGGTGATAATGCCAATGCAGACTTTGGCGACCGTCTTACCTTCACACCAAGTCTAGCCGTTGGTAAGTGGCACAGCCCTTACTATGCTACACGTCTTAAGGCTGAGTTTGGCGAAGCGAAGAGTTTCAACGGACTCGCTACGGCACTTACAAGCCATGAGAACTACTACGTAGGTGCTCACTACGACTTTATGCTCGACTTGTGCAATTTCTTTGGCACTTACAAGGCAGACCGCTTCTTCCGTGTGGCTCCATTCGTAGGTGTGGGTTATGAGTACAAGTTCGATAGTTCTAAGCAGTACAAAGACACGCACGCTGCTACTGCCAACGTTGGTCTTCAATTGGGCTTCCGCTTGGGAGAGCGTGTAGACTTCGTTGTTGAGGGACAATCTACATGGAATGGTCTACAGATCAAGAATTCTTATCCTGTGACTTATGCCAACAACCTACGTCTATCGGCAAGTGCTGGTCTTAACTTCCGTCTAGGTAAGGTGGGCTTCACGCCTATCACACCTCTTGATGAGAACCTCATCGCTAGTCTAAACGGTCAGATCAATGCTCTTCGTGCAGAGAATGCCGAGCTAGCAAAGCGTCCCGTAGACTGCCCAGAGGTAGTATCTACTCCTGTTGTGGCTACTCCAAACCGCTTCTTGGCAGAGAAGAGCGTACTCTTTACTCATGGCAAGAGCGTGGTATCTAAGGACCAACTTATCACTGTGTTTGATGCAAGTGAGTTTGTTAAGAAGTACGATGGCGAACTCGTAGTTACAGGTTATGCACAGAAGTCTGAGAGTCGCTTCGCAGGACTAGCAGAGGCTCGTGCTAAGGCTGTGGCTCGTATCCTAGCAGAGGAATACGGTGTAGCGAGTGAGAAGATTACTATCGAGTACAAAGACGCTAGCGAGGCTCCTTTTGACGGCAAGAGTGCTGCGTGGAACCGTGTCGTAGTTATCCGCTCTAAGTAATCCAAAGCCATTTGTTGAGAAGACTAACGTGTGCAACTCATAGCGTACAGCCTTATCGCTGCCCCCGAGGGCGAGTAAGGGGATAGATTACCCCACCCTTCGCATCGAGGGCCTGCCTAATGTGCTTGTCGTCTTGTTGCTCGCTTGTCGTGCTATCTGCACACAAGAAGATAGTACACCAAGCCTGAACGATAGTCCTCATCAGGTATTAACTTTAACCTAAGATAAAAGACAATGACAAAGAAATTGATGTGCTTGGCTCTTGCCTCTCTAATGGGTACTGTGGCCGTGAATGCACAGAATAATGATACTAAGCCTGCTCATAAGACTGTCTTCGCCAAAGACGGTGCTGGTAGCCACTTCTTCATCGAGGTAGGTGACTATGCAACGTTCCTTCAGGCTGGTACCAACAACAGCACTGCTTTTGGTGACCGTCTAAGTTTCCTAAACCCAACGCTCTCAGTAGGTCGTTGGCACCGTCCTTACTTTGCTACACGTCTTAACCTACAAGGCGGACAGTTTAAGGATCACTTCCCCCTCAGCACTTTTGGTACTGTGCAGGGCAAGTACACCTACCTAAATGGTAGCCTAGACTTTATGTTTGATGTGATCAACTACTTCGCTCCTTACAAGGAGAACCGTTTCTTCCACATCATTCCATTCGTAGGTGTGGGTGCTGGTTACATCTTTGATGCAGAACTAGGCAACACTGGTATCGCGACAGACGAACTAAAGCGTGTATCTCCACTTGCTACAGCGGGTCTACAACTTAAGTTCCGTGTTACGAAGTGCATCGACTTTAACCTCGAGGGTAAGGTAACAGCCAACGATTATCGCGTTCCTAGTTATGCTGAGGGCGACGAGGTACGTGGCGGATATCTTGGTTCGCTAGGTGCTAGTCTTACGTTCCACCTAGGTAAGAAGGCGTTCACGCCTATCAAACCTCAGGACGATGCACTTGTGGCTAGCCTAAACAACCAAATCAACGCTCTTCGTGCAGAGAACGCAGAGTTGGCGAAGCGTCCAGTAGACTGCCCCGAGGTAGAAGCACCACAAGTTGCTGGTGTTGCTGTGGGTAACGTGGTTTACTTCCGTCTAAACAGTGCTGTTGTAGATCCTAACCAGATGATCAACATTCGCAACATCGCTGAGTATGCCAAGAACAACACAGAGACCATCACACTTGTAGGACACGCAGACCGTCAAACAGGTACACCTGAGTACAACTACAAACTCTCTGAGCGTCGTGCTGAGGCTGTTAAGAAGGTACTTGTTGAGAAGTTCGGTATCTCTGCAGATCGTATCAAGACTAGTTGGGAAGGTGACCGCGTACAGCCATACGCCGAGAACGTATGGAACCGTGTGGTTATCATGAACGCTGAGTAATCTTTCCTTACTTAGGATATAAGAGATTGAGGCTTATGGTCACGATGACCATAAGCCTCTTTTTTATTCCCTATGCATGCAAATACCTCTCTCCTATACACGCAAACGCTTATCTTCTATCACCACGAATATGCCTATCATTTACAGAGCAAGTCTGACCAACTCCAATCGAATGGCACATTGTTAATCATCAGCCTACCGAATAGGCTTACACCTCCTCGGGCCTACACCCTCTCCCTCGCAAAGTAGCCCCTCGGAGAGGCAATGCTGATCGGGGTTATAGCAAGATACTTAGACGTCCATTGAAGAGATACTTAGTTGTCAAGTGACAAGATACTTAGTCTTCAATCAACGTCTAAGTATCTCTTCATTTCACCCCCAAACACCACTCCAAATCAAGACTAAATATCTCTTCATTTCTCCTCTAAAAATTGGATCGTTTCACACGCAAGTACCTCTTCGGATTAAGCCCAAGGATCACTTCATTTCGCACGCAAATCTCACCCCAAAAGTTCTCTAAAATTATAGTCCTTTGATGCTCAACTTCGGATTAAGTTGGGCGTAAGTGGTGGGCCGTTCGGGGCGATGAGGTCGCTTGAGGGGTGAGCTGAGGAGGTAGACAAAGCAAGTCCGAGGATTTTGCTATTCGGGACGCAAATACCCCTCCATTTCAAGAGCAAGTGGTCTGCCACTTCGTTGCTAAAGTCTTGCCCCTCCAAATCCAAATATCTAGCATTTTGACGTATCAATATCGCCCCAAATAGGGAGTGAGTGGAGAGGTATTCGAGGGATAGTAGCACTTCGGGTAAGGTGAAAGTATCTCGGGGGGAAGATGCTTTAGGTATTCGGCAATCGAAGGAAAGGATCCCGGGAAAGTAAATACGAGTAGTCCGTCAGTCGGGACGGAGAAAGCTTGGGTGGGAAGTCCGAATAAGAGAGTATTCGGTGTGGAAGGACTTCGGTAAAAGATATTCTAGTACTTTGCTGTAGAGTGTGAGCGTAGCATTTCGGTCCCTATTATTGTAGCATTTCAATCCCCGCTATTATAGCATTCCAGCCCCTGCTATTGTTGCATTTCGATCCCTGAGATTGTGACATTTCGGACCCTGTTATTATAACATTCTAGCCCCTGCTATTGTCGCATTTCGGTCCGTATTATTATAATGTGTGGGGAGTGAGTAAGGGGTGATCTTCTTATGGATCCGCCCTTCGGTTGTCCTTAGAGGAGCGTATTGGTGCCATAAAATAGCCCTTTATTAAGATGAGAAACAGGTATAGAGGGGGACTTCGGGTGATAATAGTCGCTTCGCTGACGATCTGCTTATTAAATTCTAATCAAAATAAACTAGTATATCATAAATAAATTACTTAACTTTGTATCGAACGGATATTTAAGATATGAGATTTGAGGACTTTGATTTGGAGTACGAGGTATTAGATGGCTTGGAGGCAATGCACTTCGACGATGCCACGCCTATCCAATCTGCAACGATACCATTACTACTCGAGGGACGCGATATGATCGCTTGTGCACAGACGGGCACAGGTAAGACTGCCGCCTACCTACTGCCTATTCTCAATCGCCTCTCACGAGGCGAATGCCCCGAGGACAAGGTTAATGCTATTATTATGGCACCGACACGTGAACTCGCCGTACAGATAGAGCAACAGATCGATGGCTTCAGTTATTTCCTGCCCGTTAGTGCTGCTGCTATCTACGGAGGTACAGACGGAATAACTTTTGCCCAGCAACAAAGAGGGCTTAATCAGGGAGTAGATATTATCATCGCTACGCCCGGGAGGTTAATCTCGATGCTTAATCTCGGTCAGGCAGACTTGTCGGAAGTATCTTACTTCGTCCTTGACGAAGCCGATCGTATGCTCGATATGGGCTTTATGGACGATATTCTACAGATACATAAACTGCTACCCACAACGGTACAGACGGTAATGTTCTCTGCAACGATGCCTCCGAAGATCAAGAAATTTGCCAAGACGATACTGCGTAACCCTGCCGAGGTAGAGTTGGCTATTAGTCGTCCGCCCGAGAGCATTATTCAGCAGGTGTATATCTGTTACGAGGGTCAGAAGGTTGACTTACTTGCTCAATTCTTTGCGACACACTCTCCTGAGCGTAGTATCGTATTCTGCTCAAGCAAACTCAAGTGTAAGGAGGTCGAGCGTAGACTCAAGAAACTCGGCATCAACACCGCACAGATGCATAGCGACCTCGACCAAGGAGTACGTGAGGAGGTTATGAAGTCTTTTAAGGCTGGCGGGATAGATCTCTTGATCGCGACAGACATAGTAGCACGTGGTATTGACATAGAAAACATTCGCATCGTTGCCAACTATGATATGCCACACGACCCAGAGGATTACGTTCATCGCATAGGTCGTACCGCACGAGGCGGTAATGACGAGGGTCTTGCCTTGACCTTAGTCGGTGTTGAGGAGCAAGATGACTTTGCCGAGATAGAGCGTTTCTTGGGTCGAGAGTTGGAACGTCTACCTATCCCGTCGGAACTTGGCGAGGCTCCCGAGTACAGACCACGCAACAAGTCGTCGCGTGGCTCTGCAAATCGTCGTAAGGGGCAAGCCAAAGCAGGAGGCAATAGTAAAGGGTATAGAGGTAAGAATAAACGTGTAAACAAACATCATAAACCAAGCAAAGAGGCTCCGCAAGGCTAATGGCTATACCATCGGCATCGGAGCCTTGAGAATAACACAAACAAAATCTAAGTAGAGTATGATAGGACAATCACGATTGAGAGAACTTGAGGAAGGCTCTAAGGCAGAAGTCAAGCGTAAGATTATAGCCGAACTAATCTTCGTTGGCTCGACCACTATCAACGAACTAGCCAAACTCGTAGGGCTAAGTATCCCCACCGTCACCAAGATTGTTACCGAGATGCAACGCTTGGGGTGGATTACGACAGCAGGTAAACTAGAGATACCGGGTGGACGCTACCCTATCTTGTATAAGTTACAAGAGGAGGCAGCCTATTTCGTAGGTGTAGACGTTAAGCACGAATACATAAATATCGGTATTATCGACATCGTAGGTACGATGCGTTACACAGCCTTTGAGGTGCCTTACCTCTTGGAGAATAGCGAGGAGGCACTCACCAACCTGTGTGAACTCATCAAAGAACATATTACGCAATCGGGACACAAGATGCGTGAGATCCTCAACATCAACTTCAATATCCCGGGACGTATAAATCCGATGACGGGGGAGAGTCACAATCTCTTCAACTTCGACCCAATGCGTAGCCTTGCCGAGGTGCTAGGTGAGCGTCTTGGCACGAGAGTGAGCCTTGACAACGATACGCGAGGTATGACTTACGGGGAGTACACGCAGGGTGTTTGTAAGGGTCGCAAGCCTCGCAACGTGCTATATGTAAATGCGAGTTGGGGTATCGGCCTAGGTGTCATTATTGAGACTAAGATACATCTAGGGAAGTCGGGTTTCAGTGGGGAGATCGGGCATATCACGACATTTGATAACCAGATCATCTGTCACTGTGGCAAGAAAGGCTGCTTTGAGACTGAGGTCAGCGGTATTGCTCTTAAGCGAATGATCATAGAGCGGATCAAGGCTGGCGAGGCATCTGTACTCTCGGCAATAGTAAACGCTGGCGAGGAACTAACGCTAGAAGCCATTATTAAGGCTGCTAAGAATGAGGACGTCCTTGTCCTAGAGTTGCTCGGCGAACTAGGCGTTAAGTTGGGACGACAGATCGCCTGGTTGATCAACGTCCTAAACCCCGAGATGGTGATCATCGGAGGCTCATTGAGCCAGACAGGCGATTACTTGTTGGAGTCGATCTTGCCGGTAGTACGTACTTACTCGCTCAACATCGTGAACCGCGATACAGAGATAGTTACGGCTGAATTGGGCGACAGAGCAGGGCTGATCGGAGCCTGTATGCAGGCACGCATTCGTCGCTTCAGTGGCAATAGCGTCAGTAACGACTACTAGAGGTGTTCCTGAATAAATATAGAGGGCAATAAGCGTTAATTATTAGATTGGCAGAGTGGCTAGGGACTCTTTAGGGAGGACTTAGTCGCTTTGTTTTTTGCTCTCCTACTAGAGGGTGGATACATCGATAAGGGAGATAATGATTAACTTTGTGCTTGTAGATGTTTAGCCCAAAGCGTTGGGAGGTAAAAGAGAATGAATTTGAGAGGATATGTAGGGCTGATTGTCCTTTGCATTGTGTCGCTACTGAGTCCGATATGGGCAAAGAGTGGGAGTTTCACCGTAGTCATAGATGCAGGGCATGGAGGTAAAGACCCCGGAGCCATAGGGCACGGATATAAGGAGAAAGATGTAGTACTAGCCATTGCTAAGAAGTTAGGTAAGCGTATTAAGGCAGAGCATAACGGTGTGCGTGTCCTCTATACGAGAGAACGCGATGTCTTCGTAGGCTTACAGGCAAGGGCCGACTTCGCTAATAGGCATAAGGCTTCGCTCTTTATTAGCATCCATGCCAACAGTGCTGGGAGTAACACCTCGGTATCAGGTACCGAGACCTATGTCTTGGGACTTAGCAAGCAGAGTAGCAATCTCAGCGTAGCGATGCGAGAGAACAAAGCGATGCTGCTCGAGGACAACTATCAGACGATCTATAAAGGCTTTGATCCTAATAACACGGAGAGTTATATTATGTTTGACGTGATGCAGGAGGCGTATCTTGCTCGTAGCATTGATATGGCAACCTTCGTAGAGCGTCAGTACAGAGCATCGGGGCGTAGCAGTCGGGGCGTACGACAAGATGCGTTTTGGGTGCTTAGTCAGAGTGCTATGCCTAGTATTCTTACTGAGGTTGGCTTCATCTCCAACCCGAGAGAGGCTCGCTATATGGGTAGCGATGAGGGGCAAGACGAACTAGCCGCTGCCTTGGCAAGAGCTTTTACAAAGTTCTACTCTGGGCGTGACACAGATGGGCGAGAGCAAAGTAGCGAAGCACGTGAGACTGCCGAGGACTTGGAAGCACGCGAGAGTAGCACGGCGAAAAGTCGCAAAGAGCGTAGTACCCCCAACGCTAGCGAAGCAAAGAGTGGAAACACACGTTACCGCGTACAACTGATGAGCGATAAGGAGCGTATCGACACCAAGGACAAGCGTTTTACACGTCTAGGTACTACGGTCAAGCGTGAACGACTAGGTCGTCTGTGGATTTATACGGTAGGGAATACCTCTTCGCTTAAGGAGGCCAAGGCCTTACGTCAACGTGTTCGTAAGTATTATCCCGATTGCTTTATCGTTGAGTACCAAGGTACTACTCGTGTCGGAAGAGCCAATTAGATGGGCCAGGCACAAATTAAAATGAAAAATTTTTCGTCCTTGGTCTTGCACAGATAAAAAACTTGTATTACCTTTGCAGTGCAAAAGGGAAACAAAAGGGGCCTATAGCTCAGCTGGTTTAGAGCACCTGCCTTACAAGCAGGGGGTCATAGGTTCGAATCCTATTGGGCCCACACCTTAAGCGTCTGCAGACAAGCAGACGCTTTTTTTGTTTATCTACAAGGTATATGAGGCAAGGAGAATAGCCTTGTATGCCAAACGTCAAACAGTAACAACATGAAAGCATTAGTAATTATTGATCCGCAGATAGACTTCGTAAGTGGGAGTCTAGCAGTATCGGGGGCATCGGAGGCGATGCAATGGCTTGCTCGATGGATCACAACACACCAAGCGGATTATGACGCAATCTACCTCTCGATGGATCAGCACCCGATGGATCATTGCAGTTTCCAAGGTCAAGGAGGTCCATGGCCTATGCACTGCGTACGATACAGCCAAGGAGCAGCGATAGAGCCTTGTATCTATGATGCCCTAGTACAAGTCGCTAGCGAGGGGAAGACTATCCACTATATCGAGAAAGCAACAACAAGCGAGCAGGACTCGTACAGTGCCTTTGCCGAGCATATCCCTCAAGACTTACTCGATGCCGAATGCCTCTATTTGGCTGGTTTGGCTGGCGACTATTGCGTTGCTTACAGCGAAACCGATCTCCTAACTCGCATACCACGTGAGCGTATCCTGCGTCTAGAGGAGGGAATTGCTTGGATCGCGAAGCCTTAGATGTACGCAAATGTAAGTGTTGGCAAACATTAGGGCTTATTATAGCGTTATACAGCAAGAAACTAAGACAAAATAAGATAAGACAACTAGAGTATGACAGACACGAAACTCAAAAGCGTATTCATCGCTTATAATCAAGCCTACCATAGCCTCATTATCCGCATTCTCGACAAGCAAAGTCTACGTGGCTACACCAGTTGGAACCATATACAGGGACGAGGTACCGAGGACGGCGAACCTCACCTAGGGAGTCATGCGTGGCCTGCTATGAATAATGCCATGCTTGTCGTAGTTCCCGAGGATAGACTAGAGAGGTTACTCTCGGCTCTACGTGCTCTCGATGAGAAGACGCCAGAGCAAGGCTTGCGTGCCTTCGTGTGGAGTGTAGAGCAGACGATATAAGTCCCTTATGCCTGCTTTTATTACAGAGTTGGGGGCGTATGCATGGCTAGAGGACTGGGATCTTGTCCTCGGCTCACAGTCGCCTCGTAGGGTAGAGTTGCTCTCGGGTTTGGGGCTACGCTTCCGTCAGGAGGCGATGCCAGATATTGATGAGCGTTATCCCAAGGATCTCCCCCTCTCGGAGGTCGCTAGTTATCTAAGTCGTCACAAAGCAGAGGCATATCGCCCATCTATGCAGGAGAAGACCATCGTCCTTACTGCCGACACGACTGTCCTCGTAGGGGATCGTCTGCTGGGCAAACCCCAGAGTGATGACGAAGCCCTCGAGTACCTAAGGCTCCTTGCGGGCGGTAGTCACGAGGTGATCACAGCCATAACGCTCTGTACCACGCAAACGATTTGGACGGCAAGCGATAAGTCTGTCGTCCACTTTGCCCCACTTAGCGATGACGAACTACGATACTACATCAAGCACTACCGCCCAAGGGACAAGGCCGGGGCTTACGGCATTCAAGAGTGGATCGGGTATAGGGCTATTAGTCGCATCGAGGGTTCGTTCTTTACGATAATGGGTCTACCGACCCATCTAGTCCTTGAGGGCTTGGAGGCACTAAGACCCTAGAGTCTACCTCCACCCAAGGCAATAATTAAGACTCCATGACACAGCACACATCTTCTCTCCTCACAGCCTATTTACATCGCATCGGGCAGGCACTAACCTCGCTCATCTATCCGCCCCTATGTGCTGTATGCCATACTCGCTTGAATGCTTGCGAACTAGCAGTTTGCTCTCACTGTGGGAGCAAACTGTCTTTGTATTATCCCGAGCGTTACAGAGCCGAGGAACGCCTATTCGCCTCGTCCATCTTCCGGAGTTATTACAGCCTCTATACCTACCGCAGGGCTAGTATGGAGCAATGTTTGATGCAGGCGTATAAATATGGTGGGAACCATACGATCGCCAACTTTATTGCCGAGCGTGCGAGGCTTAGTCTAAGCCTTATGCCTAAGTCCTATGATCTGATACTCGCTATTCCTCTAAGCCGAGAACGCTTATCGCAACGTGGATTTAACCAAGCCTTACTCCTTGCCGAGCGTCTTGGTGAATACCTCCTTGCCGAGGCATCGGATAAGTATATCATTCGCAAGGAGAACAGCGACTCACACACTACGCTTACAGGGCTCGATCGCCGACTGGCGAGCGATGCACTCTTTATCCCGAACCCCAAGCATAGTATCGTATGGACGGATATGAGGGTCTTGGTGGTTGATGATGTCCTCACAACGGGGGCTACCCTCATAAGTTTCTTATCACTGCTCGAGGGCTTAGGTGTCGCCTCTGCCGATGTGTTTACAGCGATGACCTCGGTATAGGCTCTTCATCTTTGTTTGCACGCAAGCGAAGTCTACTATGTCGTCCCCATTAGCCAAGGCTCGACTGCATAGGGTACAACTCGCCCAACCTTAGATCCATTCTGATCTCTGCTCCTACCTTGCATTAGTCGGAGGCTAGGATATACGTTTGTCCCCTTTGCTAGGTAAGGTTGAGTGGTCATGCCCTTATCATACGAGCAGAGGGCTGGACATCTAATCTTTGAATGTTTGGGGTGTTTGTGCTTAGGGGTGCTGTATCGTATTGCTCCCCTTGCTGGTGAGGGCTTGATGGAAAAATCCTTGTCTTGTGGACGGAGGATTGGGGATCTAGCCATTGAATGCTTGAGGTATTTGTGTCTAGGGATCTGCATTATGGCTCCGTCCATACCTCCCTAGACGATACGACGAAGCCCTAGCCTCGGAGGTCTGTCCTCTCAAGGCTAGGGCTTCGCTATGGGCAAAGGCTCCCTGCTAGGAGCGTATAGCCACGCTTACTGCATATCGGTACCGTAGGTTACGAGCCACTGCACCCCATAAGGATCTTCGCTGATACCCATATATCCGAAGAACTGCTTCTCTAGTGGTGCGATGACACGACCATTCTCTGCAAGGAGATCAAGTATTCTCTTTGCCTCCTCGAGGGTATCGGGGATTACGCTGATCGTAACGTTGTTCCCCACCTTATGTCCCTCACCAAAACCGGGGATAGTATCCGATCCCATGAGGAACTGATTACCTATCGCTAGTTGCGTATGCATAATGAGGTTGTGTAGTTCTTGAGGAATGGGGTTCTCGCCGGGCATATCACCAAAACGCATACTTTGTGCTTGTCCACCGAATACACGGCTATATAGAGCGAAAGCCTCCTCGCACTTACCATCAAAAGAGAGGTAAGAATTAAATCTGTAATTCATACTTGTATTAGTTTATTAAACAGTTATATCAATCTTGCCTAATAACCTCTGTTTCTCGTTATTTGTTTGCCCTGCTTGATATTTAATAGGAGTGCTACTTAAGCAAAAGCCCAAGACAATCTGCGATGCAAGTTGTCTTGGGCTTTAGTAAACAAGGAAGAGTAGAGTGTCTATTGCTAGACGAGTTGCTGTGTAGCCTTCATACGTAGCATAGTGCTAGGTATTACCGACTGTATTAACTCTGCTACCACTTTGATAAGTGTCGTGCGAGCGTAGTCATCGAGTGTACATAGTGAGACAGCACGGCAGGGACGAGGTATCGCAAAAGTACGTACGAGTTCCTTATTCTGCTCACAGGTGATGTACTGGAGTGCTAGTTCGGGTATGAACGTGATCCCGTTGCCTTGCTCGACCATATGCATAAAGGTCTGTAGACTACCCTCGCGGTAAGTGTGCAGGGGATTACTCTCCTTTTTGAGTTGGCAAAAGCGTAGGAGTTGATCACGGAAGCAGTGTCCCTCATCGAGTAACCAAAGTCGGTCTGGGTGTACTTGACTAGAGCGAATGTTCTTCTCGCTAAATAGCGGTTCGTACCGTGAGATATAGGCGTAAAACTCCTCGAAATATAGCGGCGTAAGTTTGAACTTACGTGTGTCCTCATTCTCTGCAACTATCGCCATATCTATCGTATGCTCACGTAGTGCTGCTATCGACTTGGAGGTAACATACTCGTGGAAGTTTACCTTGAGGTCGGGCAACTTGTTGGCGAGGATAGGAGCGATAAGGGGAATAAGGTAGGGGGCTATCGTGGGGATTACACTGATGTTGAGGGCACCACCTATCGACGACGACTCGTTGTGTACGATCTCGCTGAGGAGTGAGGTCTGATGGAGGATACGCTCTGCCTGCTCAATAATACGTATGCCTACGTTGGTAGGAAGCACAGATACACGCGAACGCTCAAAGAGTTTGACGCCAAGTTCTTCTTCCAATTTCTGAACCATCGTACTGAGCGTTGGTTGAGAAACGTTACAACTCTCGGCGGCTCTCCCGAAGTGTCTGTATTTGTTGAGGGCTGTGATATACTCAAGTTGTTGTAAATTCATAAGATAGAGCATTACATATTCCATTACAAAGATAATCAATTTTTTGCTTAATGATCGTTCCTTGATTAAATTATTTCGTATTTCTTGGCATCTCATCTGTCAAGAGGAGGAAAGAATAGGGACACAACTCTCATCAAACTAGGCGGATAAGCCTTTGTAATAGGGCTTTTATCTCTAGAGGAACCTAGGATCTACGCCCAAGGGCTAGCTAAAATTTTCTTTGTCTAATGCTTATTTTTTTGTTCTCGCTCGCCTTGTTGCTTGCCCGAGGGGACTAGTGCTGGGCTGTTCATAGGTTACTTGTTAGGCTCTCGACTCGCCCTCTTACCTATAATCCGTAAGGCGCTTATCCTCCAAGAAGAATGCCACCTGCCGAATACCTAAAGCCTAAGGTAGTGAGAGAGGTGAATAAGCCTTAACCGATTGCGAAAAAGATATTTGCGTAGCCTATGCGTCAAAGCTTGACGCATAAAAATCGTGTCTTGACGCTTATCCGTCAAGCCTTGGCGGATAAAAATCAAGCCTTGACACATAGCCTTAGCAAGGTGGGCGTATGCTTGGGGGCTAAGGTGTCGTAGGTCTTCGTTCGCCCGACAAGGGCTGTCCTCCCTACTCGGGGACTTTCCTCTCGGATAAGAAGAGCCTCCTCGTTGCTGTCGGTGTTAATCCTCTAGACGCGATACTTTGCCGAGTTAGTCGTGTATTAGTTGGGAGCCTAAGATGAGGCACTAGATCTACGAAGCCGTAAGCCCTGTGGCAAGAGGGAACGGCTCACTTCGGGAGCGTATCGAGGGCTTGTATCGGGGCTTTTTGAGGCTAATTAAGTCCTGAGGCTGATAATAACTAAGGTTCTTACAATTACGACCTTGTCTATTCAATTTATTGCACATAGGTCAAAGTTTTATTATCTTTGCCAACTGTAGGATAATAACAAAGTAAACTTTATAAACGCAAAAAGAATGGAGAAGCCTTACGTTATAGGCGTAGACCTCGGTGGTACCAATACTGTCTTCGGTGTCGTTGATGCCCGCGGTAATGTTGTCGTGAGCGGTTCTATCAAGACTGCTACACACAATGACATCGAGTTATACCTCAACGACCTCGTGGTAGGTCTTAATATGCTTATCGAGCAAGTTGGTGGTAAGGATATGATACACGGTATCGGTGTGGGTGCCCCCAATGCCAATTACTTCAGTGGTTGCATAGAGTTCGCTCCCAACCTCCCATGGAAAGGTAAGATACCTCTTGCCGATATGATACGCGAGCGTACCGGTATCCCCGTGGCGATTACCAACGATGCTAATGCCGCAGCCATCGGTGAGATGACTTATGGTGCTGCTCGTGGTATGAAGGACTTCATC
Source organism: Porphyromonas sp. (assembly GCA_041856045.1). Lineage (GTDB taxonomy): Bacteria > Bacteroidota > Bacteroidia > Bacteroidales > Porphyromonadaceae > Porphyromonas. Next base: position 21,043 of record JBHAFI010000006.1, read on the forward strand.
GTCATCACACTTGGTACTGGTGTGGGTAGTGGTATTGTCGTGGGTGGACAACTTGTTTACGGACACGATGGTTTCGCAGGCGAACTCGGACATATGATCGTACGTCGTAATGGTCGTATGTGTGGTTGTGGTCGTCAAGGCTGTCTAGAGACTTATACATCGGCAACAGGTGTAGCACGCACAGCACGCGAATACTTGTCTATTCGTTCGGAAGACAGTTTGATGCGTTCGGTACCTATTGATCAGATCACAAGTAAAGATGTTTACGATGCTGCGATGAAGGGCGATGCTCTTGCATTGGAGATATTCGAGTCTACGGGTGCTATCCTAGGTGAGTCGTTTGCCGACTTTATAACCTTCTCTAGTCCCGAGGCAATCATTCTTTTCGGCGGACTTACCAAGAGCGGTGACCTCCTCATGAACCCTATCAAGCACCACATGGAGAAGAACCTCCTACAAATCTTCAAAGGTAAGACCAAACTCCTATTCTCACAACTCAAGGAGAGCGATGCAGCCGTACTCGGTGCTAGTGCTCTAGGTTGGGAGGCTAAGTAATACGTCCCTACGAGATCTAACAAACAAAACTTAATCATACGAGTATCGCCCCCTATGCTTCTCCCGAAGCCATAGGGGGCGATACTGTTTACAACACATCAAAGTCAAGGTCGCACCTTAGGTCTGTCACGTAAGAGCAGGTTACAATCATACTAGTTCGCTCTCTAGGATATGGACATTTGCGACCGAGGAGAGTCTTGGATCTTTTGGCTATTTTAATGCTTATTATTTAGCCTTTCGGATCTCTTCCTAAGGCTTATTGGGGCTTGCATCGGTGCGAAATTTTCCCTGGAAACATTTAACATTGTAACTTGTTGGTATATAGTGTGTTGCGTAACGGGGGGGGGGTAATTTTCTAATCAAGAATTGTTACTTATGATGGATAAGCAATAGTTATTGTCTTATTTATTTTAAATATATTTGCAGTCGAAATCTAAGATAGAGCAATTTTGATTAGCGTCAAAAACTCTTTTACCTAGGAGTAAGAGGGGTTTAATTTTGCACGAACAAACGGTAAATAACTATTACTAATACAATGGCAAAGAAACATTACAAACAACCCTCGTGGACACTACTAAGGGTTCCTCACGGGCAGAACTTACTGAGTAATTTCTCCCTAGGTGGAGATGTGTGGGATTATGATGGAACAGAACAAGACGATTTTTAAGGATTGGATTATGAGGAAACAAAGAACATTGATGCAAAATCTTGACAAAATACTCTTTATCCTTGCCGCCTTCTTACTCGTTGCATGTAGTAAAGAAGGGACGCCAACCGCTTCGGAAGGACCATCTGCAAAGACAACAGATGCTGTGCCTATTACGATGTCACTTGAGGCAACGATAGACGAAGACCAATTTAAGGCGATTGCTTTCGAACTTGGCAGTACTGGTCCCAGCCTAGTGATGTCGGAGGATAATGTTAATTCGGTCGTAGTAATCACCAACAGAAGCAAGTCAAAGGTTTATTATTCCGAGATTACGTGGACAAAGGTAGTAGGGAAGAAGACTCTTAGTTATGCAGGCCCTCTTACCGACCTTACAAGTGGACAGCCTATTCGTTTGTCTTCGGGCGAAGAGTGGTTTATGATGGGTTACTTGGGTGGTACCTATGACAAGGTAAATAAGCGTGTAAAGTATGATCCGAATATTGGGAGTAGCCTAAGAGCCTTAGCCCAAGGAGATAAGGTCGATAAGGCTGTTCCTATTTACTTCCCTTGGGTGCAGTTTACAGTCAATACTCGTGGTGATGTCCTCAACAAGAGCGTTCGCTTTATGCCACTTGGGCTTATGATGCGTATCGAACTCAAGAATAACAATACCTACGACGTACGTTACAAGCACTTGTACTTCAATAGTCATGTCCTCTCAACTGGAGCGGGCTATTATGATTTATCTGCAACTAAGTTGCCTCAGATCCCCAACAATCCAGCAACAGAACTAGGGACTTCGGCTACGTGGACTTCCGAGGCTACGACCGAACCGAAATATACGCTCCTTGCTAATGACGGCACATCTCTTGATGTTACTGTCAAAGCCGGGGCAACCTATGATAAGAACTTTTTGGTGTGGGCGATGCCTCATAGTTCGACAGATGCACGTACAACTAAGCGTAGTATCACACATCTCTTGGCAGACGCTGTACGTGTCGTTAATGGTCAAGAGCAGGCTACACCAAAGATGACAAGCGTGTATATTTGGGGATCGACAAATATGCCCATAGAGCGTAAGCGAGTGTTACTCAAGACGAGCCTACTACGTATAAAGCAACCTCTAGAGTACTTCGCTTATAACTATGTGAGTACAACACCTCTTTCGTCCGATCCGATTGCAAGTGGAAGTACTAATATAGGTACGTTTACCTATGCTCATATGTCAAGTAGCACGTTCCTCGGATCCTCGGGAACTTGGCGAGTGCCTTCAGTAGAGGAAGCACGTGCATTGTTCCATAATATGGGAGAGTGGCTCCGCTTTGATACTCAACAACTTATAAAACACCAACCTAGTGACATAGGACCTCATCGTAATACCGACAATGTTAGGGTTAATAATGAGACCGCTAGTTATACCGATGTGTATTACAACGGCTCTAGTATATATGCTCTTCGCTTCTCGGGGAATGGAGAGAAATACTATTCGGCGTGGAGATACACTTATCCGGTTAAGAACCCTGTCAAGATAGAGTGTATTTATTTGGGTACTCACTTCAAGGGGGATATTGACGATGTGCGTCAGGCTTCTTTTTGGGATAATCTGCACAATAAGGATTATATCTCTCGTACTTACGACCCAGTTCAAGTATATGACACAGGTGGAGCATATCGCTATACTTATCCTTCTACTTGGGTTAAGGGTTCTCTATCTACCGATTTAGGAAGAGGTACTACAACCTTTGATAGGGTTGCTTGGATTTGGGGTATTCCTGATCAAAGTAACCACGATGCAGGCTGGATTATGGGACCTGAGGTTGTTATTGATAGTGATGCTTGGGCAAGTGGCAGTATCGTATACTGGGACATCAAACTCCCTGTTATCCCGATGGAGCAGAATGCCGGAACCTTCCGTCAATAGTCCGATCGGGTTTGACAAAACTTAATCATACGAGTATCGCCCCCTATGGCTTCGGGAGAAGCATAGGGGGCGACTCTGTTTTACCCTTAGGGTTTAATCCTATTGATGCTTAGTCACTGCTGGGCCATTCGCCTAGGGAGGTGTGACGGGACGAAGACCCATCTTACGCCACATCGTCAAATCGGCTTCGTCCTCAAGCATATCCGCTATTGGCACACATTCGTAACGGTCGTTGAGGTAGGTACGCAAACCTTCGCGGTAGAGCGGACTTAGGAGAGAGAGCGTATCTTGGCGTTCGTAGGTCTTGACACCTGCGAGCGTTAGGAGTGTGTGGAAGTTTGAGCGACTTGTCGCTGCCTTAGCACTATTCTCTCGGGCTGCCGTGATCTTATCGCCGTGTAGGCTCGCATACCGAGGACTGAACCATAAGATCCCCGGCACGTGCAACTGATAGTAAGAGATCGTTGGCGAGGAGTGCAAGATACGTTCACGCTCATCGTCAAAGACATCTTCGCCGTGATCGGCAGTATAGTACATGGCTGTCGTAGCCGTGGTATCCGCCTCAAGACGCTTAATAACCTCGTCCAAGAAAAAGTCTGTATAGCGAATAGCATTATCGTAGGCATTCACCAGACGCTCACGCTCGAGCGGACTTGCACCCAAGGCTTTGTCGTCCTTGAAAAAAGCGAAGTCCTCGGGATAACGATCGGGATAACTCCAATGGGCTCCATAGCAGTGCATAATGACGAAGAGTTTTTGGTGTTTCTCCTGCAAAACCTCATCAAGGAACGGAAGCATATCCGTGTC
>JBHAFI010000007.1:0-15043 GCA_041856045.1 Porphyromonas sp.
ATAAAGATACTAAACATCTCCCACTTATGCAATAGAAAAGTCTTAATCTTCAAGGGATTAAGACTTCTCTTATACCGAACTCAGGCTTTGTATAGGTCGTGTATAAGTCTTTGCCTTATAGCAAGTGCTATCCGTCACGCCTTGGCACTTAAGCGTCAAGGCGTGATTTTTATCCGCCAAGGCTTGACGGCTATGCGTCACGTCTTGACGCATAGCCTCACTGAGGTATCGCTAAGTAGGAGTGATGATAGTACGAGAGGCTGTGATCTGCTATGTGTAGCCCTTGTGAGATGCCTAGCGTGTCATCGTGATGCTAGGCACTATCGGGAGCGATTGCCCGTGTCTTGCCTATGGCACTCTTACGAACTCTCGGGGGCAGAGCCTAGCGAAGGCAAAAGTTAAGAAATGCTAGTGCCTTGTTGGCTATTGTGTTATTGATCAATAAAGCCTATCTTTGTATAGTTAAGGTCTTCAAAGTCGCGTGCGACTTGGGACAATAGTTTGGTATCAGGTTGAACCCTAGGGGACAGACTTCGTTCTCCTATAATATAAGATTGTAATAGAGTATCTCGCGTTATGAAACTCGTTAGACTTATCGTTATACTCCTCATCGGGTTATTCGTCTTGCCTCCGCTAGGCGTAGAGGCGGCACGCCCTAAGCGTAAGAAGGCTAAGGTCACAGCCGTGAGTAAATCTCGCTCAAAAACGAGTCGTTCCAAATCGTCAAAGAGTCGCAAGAAGCAAAGCAATAAGAAGCGTAGTAGCCGACAGAGAGTAAGCCGTAAGACCTCGGCACGCCGATCGGCAGCCTTAGCCGCAGAGTATGCTGCTAGACGCGAGGAACTACGGCGTGAGGACAGCATACGCCTACGTATCGGGGGAACAGATCCGCTCGCTATGGGACAAGAGGTAACGATGATTGCTAACTACGAACCGATGCTCTCACGCTTCCGCAAAGCAGACAGTACGCTGACGATGAAAAATATCGAGAGCCTGTACTTCACCCGACAAGCGGCCGAGGGAGATAGTGTGTTTTTCGGGCAGGTTATACCCAAGGTGGACAATGCCATAGAGCGAGAGCAATATCGAGAGGCACTTATCGTAGCACAAAAAGGACTATATCGCAACCCTATGCATATCGGTTTGCTCAAGAGGGCTTGCGACCTTGCAGAGCATGAGAATAGTCAGGAACTAGACAATTATATATGGCAGATCACAGAGCTCTTTAATCTAATACAGCATACGGGCGATGGTAAGAGTATCGAGACAGCCCTGCGAGTTAAGGAGATGGACGATGCTATTCTGTATGAGATGCTATGGCTAGATACCATCAAAGAGCGTATCGTAGAGCGTAAACTAGTCCCCTATAAGGATAAGCAGGCCTTGACACTAGGTATAAGAGATCCTAAGGGGAAGATTGTGAAGAAGTATTACATAGTAGGATAAAGAACCGAGGCGATGAGAGCCAATTGGACAATTAAGTACTTGAGCGAAACCCAAGAGATAGCGGCACAGACGATTGCCTCATCTCTTGGGATTGGCTCCGTCTTATCCCGTCTGATGGTTGCTCGAGGTATTGACACGGTCACGCTTGCCGAGGATTATCTGCGTCCCAAACTAGCCTCACAGCATGATCCATTCCTAATGCTGGGTATGAGTGAGGCGGTAGATTGTCTGCGTTATCACCTCAAGAGTCGTCGCCCTATAATGATAACGGGGGATCACGACGTTGATGGAGTTACCTCGGTAGCACTCCTACATAATGTGCTACGTGATCACTTCTCTTGTGCCGATCGCCTACACTACCATATCCCCAATGACGAAGATGAGGGCTATGGCATCAGTCGCAACTGTATTGATTGGGCAAAGGCTCTAGGTTGCGAACTTATCATCGCTATTGATACCGGCATCAAAGCCATAGAGGCTATTGACTATGCTCGTAAGGCTGGGATCGACGTTATCGTCTGTGACCACCATCAGACCGATGAAGTATTGCCTCGAGCCACAGCGATATTAAACCCCAAGCAAGCCGGTTGTAACTATCCTAATCCGCACCTTAGTGGTTGTGGGGTGGGCTACAAGTTGATGCAGGCTCTATTTATGAGAGAGGGGCTTAGTCTAAGTAAGTTGTACAACTATCTAGACCTTATTGCCATCAGTACGGCGGCAGACCTTGTGCCTCTTGTGGGCGAGAACCGTACCTTCCTCATTCATGGTCTGCACCAATTGACCAGCCACCCAAGTATTGGTATAAGGGCATTACTAGATCAAGTGCATCTATATCCCGGGGACAAGGTCGATATTAGTAGCATTATCTATAAGATTGCTCCTCGTCTAAACGCTGCTGGACGTATGCAGAATGGTCAGTTGGCAGTAGACTTACTCACCGCCTCATCGCCCAATACAGCCTACAAGGTTTGCCAACGAATAGAGGCTTATAACCAAGAGCGTCGAGCCATTGACATACGTATGACGCATGAGGCAGAGGAAATAATAGCGGGTATTGATCACCTAGACGAGGAACCTATCCTCGTCCTATATCGTCCCGATTGGCATGTCGGTATCATGGGCATTGTCGCGGCACGTATGGCAGAGAGGTATCGCCGTCCCGTATTGGTGATGACGAAACAAGGGGACGAGGTCTTTGCCTCGGGGCGTTCGTTCAAGCCCTACAATATATATGCAGCGATAGAAAACTGTCGTGACCTCCTTAAGAACTTTGGGGGGCATAAGTATGCCGCAGGTCTTACGACAGAGGAGCAACATATCCCCGAGATACGTCGTAGGCTTAAGAATTTTATGCAGTCTAAGCAAGACGAACCATCACAGAGCGATAGCGTAGAGATCGATGCCCTCCTTGCTATCGAGGAGATTACTCCCGAGTTGGAGCAAGAGATAGGTCTGATGGCTCCCTTCGGACTCAAGAATGAGCGTCCGGTCTTTGTTACGGAGCGTATGCGTGATGCTGGAGGTAGCAAGGTGATCGGTCGTGACGGTCAGCATCTGAAGTTGCGTATGACGGATCGCTATTGTAAACATAAGCCCATCTTGGGCCTAGCCTCGGGACAGAGTCATCAGGCGAAGTGGGTGCTGAGCCAACAAGCCTTTGCTATCCGCTATACATTTGATGAGCCTAAGCATCAACAGACAAGCGTACATCTCAACATCAAGGAGATTTATACCTCGTAAACTCCTCCGTAATTATCGACTATAGACTGTCGAGACTTAGTAGGATATGCAACACATAGATGAGGATATCAATTGCCTCCCCGAGGTCGTAGATCAGCACGAGAGTGATGAGGCTCGCTTTGAGTGGAGTGAGCATTGGGGCGATAGACCTCAAGTGGCTCCCCTAAGACTACCGCCCAAAGATGGGAAGAGGGACTCGGAGCGTAGCCCAGAGGAAGTGTTGGAGCGATATTGGGGCTACTCTGCTTTTCGTCCGCTCCAAAAGGATATTGTACTCTCTGCCCTAGAGGGTCGGGATACGATGGCATTACTCCCAACGGGTGGGGGTAAGAGTATATGCTTCCAAGTGCCGGGCCTTATGCGTCGAGGTATCACCTTGGTGATTACGCCCTTGATCTCGCTTATGAAAGATCAAGTAGATCACTTGCGAGCCAGAGGCATAAAAGCCGCAACGATACACTCGGGAATGACGGGGGATAGGATACGACAGACTCTTGATAATTGCTTGTATGGGAACTATAAGTTTTTGTACGTGTCACCTGAGCGTCTAGGAAGCGAACGCTTTCGCCAGCAAATATCCGAACTAAACATAGGGCTCCTCGTCATAGACGAGTGCCATTGTATCTGTCAGTGGGGCTACGACTTCCGCCCCTCTTACCTCAATATCCTCTCCCTACGAGAGTACATTCCCGATGTACCTTTGATGGCTCTCACGGCTACGGCTACGCCCGAGGTCGTCAAAGATATTAAAGCGATCCTAGGCCTAGGAGAGGAGGCACGCTTCTTCCAAAAGAGTTTCTTGCGAGAAAACCTTAGTTACTCCATACGCTATTGTAGTGATAAGGAGGCGATGATAAAGCATATCCTTAGTCGTGTTGAGGGTTCGGCTATTATCTATTGTAGGAGTCGAGATCTATGCCGAGAAGTTGCTCGTTTTGTGACGAAAGACTTAGGTGTGAGTGCAACGTACTTTCACGCTGGACTGACCTATACGGAGCGAGAGATACGGCAAGATCGTTGGATGCGTGGTGAGTACAGAGTGATGGTCGCGACCAATGCATTTGGTATGGGGATAGATAAGCCCGATGTGCGTCTAGTCATTCATTATATGATGCCTTCGTCGCTCGAGGAGTACTTCCAAGAGGCAGGACGTGCAGGGCGTGATGGGCAACTCAGTTATGCTGTGGCTATTGTCGCACAGTCTGATGAGCGTTTACTCCAAAAGCGTTATCAAGATGCTTTCCCTAGTCGGGATTACATCATGCATACTTATGATATGCTATGTAACTACTTTGCCATAGGTGAGGGGGAGGGTAAGGATCGGAGTTATGACTTTGATATACGTCACTTCATAAGATCTTGTCGTATGCGTCCGGCTCAAACGAAGCCTGCAATAGATATACTGGCACTCTCTGGATTTTTGGAGTATAAGGAGGACGATGCAAGTTCGAGAGTGATGATATTATATAGGAGAGAAGATCTCTATGAGGAGCATGTAGGTCATGACCGTTTGTTGAGAGCTTTGTTGCGTCGCTATACGGGACTATTCTCCGACTACGTCTTCATAAGTGAGACGGATCTGTCCCTACTTACCGGCTACACCAATGAGGAAGTATATGGTATGCTCACAGGACTCTCGCTCAAGGGTGTCTTGCACTATATCCCCAAGAAAAATATCCCACGTATTGTCTTTCGGATCCGTAGGGAGGAAACGCGGTATCTGCAACTCAAGACATCTGCCTACGAGGAGCGTAAGGAGCGTATGCGTGAGCGTATAGAGGCTGTCTTGGACTATATAAAGCGTGAAGATGTATGTCGCTCTCGCCTCTTGGTAGAGTACTTCGGGGAGAAGACAGAGGTCAAGTGTGGTAAATGTGATGTTTGCTTACGTAGAACCCCACAAGGCCTAAGGCCCGAGATTGTGGAGGCTTGCAGGAAGTATCTACAAGATAGACAAGATGCAGGAGATCGGACTATTGCTCTGCGTCAGATCGTTTGGTCGCTACCCTACCACGAGAAGGATACTATCACGGCCGTGCAGTATTTGGCTGTAGAGGAGTTACGCGAGAGTATCCGATTACTTGGAGATATGATAGAATTTATCGGGTCCACCTAGTGGTATTCTTATAGGTTGTAAAAAAATAGTAACTTTGCGATTGTATTCAAACTAAATAATGAACATCAGAGTACTACAACTGGGGAAGTTTCACCCGATTAAAGGCGGTGTCGAAAAGGTGATGTATGCCTTTATGCTAGGATTGTCCTCTCGAGGGATTATCTGCGATATGCTTTGTGCTTCTGATGATGAGGAAGTCGGGATTGTTCAGGTGACTCCTAAGTCTAAACTTATCAAGGTTAAGACTATAGCAAAGGTTGCTGCAACGATGCTTTCGCCCGATATGGTGTCTACACTTCGTCGTATCTGCAATCGCTACGATATTATTCATATTCATCTGCCGGATCCTATGGCTGTCCTCGCTCTTATGCTTTCTGGGTATAAGGGTAAGGTGGTGGTGCATTGGCATAGTGATATTCTTAAGCAGAAAATCCTCCTGCAATTCTTCAAGCCCCTGCAGAGTTGGGTCGTAAATAGAGCAGATTTGATATTGGGTACAACGCCAGTCTATGTGGAGCAGTCATCTGCACTTCGTAAAGTCCAAAAGAAAGTAGACTATCTCGTCATCGGAGTAAGAGAGCGTGCTCCAGAACCCGAGATGGTCGCGATGATACGCAATCAATATCCGGGAAAGAAGATCGTGTACTCTATGGGGCGTCTTGTCGAGTATAAAGGCTATGAATACCTCATTGAGGCTGCGAGCCTACTCCCCGATGATTATGTAGTCCTTATAGGAGGTAGTGGACCTCTGAAAGGAACTCTACAGGATATGGTACATAAGTATCAATTGCAGCATAAGGTCTTTATCTTGGGCTTTATCCCAAGAGAGGTGGAGTCTGCTTATTACGGGGCCTGTGATGTGTTTTGCCTAAGTTCGACACTTAAGACAGAGGCTTATGCGATCGTGCAAGTTGAGGCTATGAGTTGTGGTAGACCGATTATTGCAACAAATATCCCGGGATCCGGTGTCCCATGGGTAAACGAACACGGTGTTTCGGGTCTAAATGTTACTCCCTGCTCGTCAAAAGAGATAGCCATGGCTGTACAGATGATCTGCGAAGATGCACATCTGTACGAACGTTTCAGTATGGGAGCACTATATCGCTACCATAAGAACTTCACCTTAGATGCTATGACTGAGGGCTTAATTGCACATTATAAGAGATTGTTGGATAAAGAATAATTACAATTAGAGATGCAAGCGTTAGTAAAGCGTGTATTTGATTTTTTGTTGGCTTTGGGTTCACTCGTGTTCTTTGCACCTGTGATGCTCATTATATATATAGCCATTAAGAGGGAAGAGCCTAATGGCGATGTTATCTATGCTCAAGAGCGTATAGGGAAAGATGGCAAGCCTTTTAAGTTGTATAAATTTCGCTCAATGCGTATGGACGCAGAGAGTATGGGGACGCCTCAACTATTTGCTGGTGATGATGATCCTCGATTAACTAAGGTCGGAGCATTTATCCGAGCGCATCACATTGACGAATTTCCTCAGTTGTGGAATGTCGTTAGGGGGGAGATGAGTTTTGTCGGCCCTCGTCCCGAGCGTAAGTACTATATTGATCAGATAATGGAGCATAACCCCGATTACGTCAAACTCTATGCTTTGAGACCGGGCCTATTCTCTTATGCAACGCTCTACAACGGGTATACCGATACTATGGAGAAGATGCTTAAGCGTCTTGACTACGACTTGCAGTATTTGGCCGAGCAATCGCTATGGACAGACATCAAGATTATATATCTTACGTCAATTTCTATTATCTTTGGTAAGAAATTCTAGAATAAATATGATACAGAGAGTTACCCGCCTTAAATGGCTAGCCGGTTTAGTTGTTGTTCTCTTGTGTTTGGGTAGTTGTGGTTCGCCCAAACGCTACGCTTATCTGCAAAATGTAGAATTGGCTAAACTCTATGAGGTAGAGCATAAGAACCCTATCCTTGTACAACCCGGAGATCGTCTACAAATCTCTATGCAGAGCGCTTTCCCCGAGTTGTTGGGTCCTTTTAATGGAGAGGGCTTTCAGACTAATGTGCCGGGATTGGCTGGTGCTGGAGCAACTAGGAATACAGGGAATAATCAAGATGCTCAGGCAATAAAGTCTTTCGGTTATACAGTTGATAGTCGAGGAGAAATCAATTATCCTGTGATAGGCTATGTCAAAGTGGCTGGACTAACTCTTGTCGAAGTCGCTAAATTGATTGAGGAGAAGGTCAAGGCAAGTAAGTATGTGACAGACCCTCGTGTCGAGGTGATATTCTCCAACTTTAAGGTATATCTGCTTGGGGCTTTGAATGTGTCTTCGACTCCTCAAACTCTTGGAACAGGAAATTCCGTAATACTTAGACCTCTTAACGGTGTTAGTGGAGGGGTATTGAGTGTAAGTGATAGAAGTGAACTGAATATCCTTGAAGCTCTCTCTTTCTCTGGGGATATGCCGATCAATGCAAACGTGGAGAAGGTGAATGTTATTCGTCGTGTTGATGGGAAGTTTGTTACCTATCGACTAAATATGAAGTCGACAGATATTTTTTCTTCTCCTGCGTTCTATTTGCAGCAGAACGATATTATCTACGTAGAGCCTCGTTATCGTCGCAGTGAAAACGAAGGAATTGAGCGTATTCTACAACTTACGGGTTATGCTATAACATCTATAACCTCAGTTGTTACGGTTATAGCCCTCTTGTCACGCTAATATCTAAGATCTAGAGATGAAAAAGAACACTACGAAGCAGAGTGATGCTTTGCTTTTGGCCGATATAAACATCGTAGATATCTTTTACCTCTTACTACGTCAGTGGAAGTGGTTTGTGTTGTCTGTTCTCTTGTGTTGTGGCTTTATGTACTGGCGTAATGCTAAACAAGCCTACACGTATGAGAGTACTGTCTCGGTGATTATTAGAGATCCATCACAACGCACATCTATTGCTTTTGACTTCTCGGGAAGACGCTCTAGAGTAAATCTTGATAATGAACTCTTGCAGTTTCAGTCTCGTATTGTAATTGCTAATGCTATTCGTGCTGTTGATGCTCAAGTCGAGTACAAAGTCAAAGATGGACTGCGTTGGGTAGAGTTGTACGACAAGACTCCTGCGAAGGTTAAGTTTGTTGATACTCTTGATATGCCAGAGTCGTTTGACTTGCGTTATAAAGATGCAACATCTGTGACCTTGGTTAATACAGAAACAGGGGACGAGAAGAACATTCCTATTGGGCAAGAGGTAACGTATAATAAGGCCCGTTTTGTTGTATCCCCCGGACTCAACTACCATAGTGCTTGGGAGTACTCTTCTATCCAAGTAAGAAGACAGAGTGTGAAGGCTCTTGCTGCATACTATCAGAACCTAATGAGTACACAACAACTTAAGGAGAGAGCAACAGTCTTGCAACTCTCGATCTCGGGGGATAATAAAGCGAAGATAACAGCCTTCCTTCGTGCTATGGTTGATGCATACAATGAGGAAACCTCTAGTGTGCGAAATCAGATAGCACAGAATACAAGCCGATTTATTTCTGAGCGTATTGAGAGTCTAGGGAAAGAACTCAGTGTTGTTGCTGCATCGATAGATAGTTTCCAGAGATCCAATCAATATATACAACCTGCAGCTGTTATTCAGTCTTATGTTACGAAGACGGAAGGAGCGAGAGAGGAGAGTATAACACTTGAGGCTCAGAAGCGTCTTACCAATTATATGCTTGCCTTGGTTAATAACCCTGCGAAGCAACATGAATTCTTGCCTGAGAATATCGGAGTAGAGGCTCCGGGTGTTGATGCTCAAGTAACGTTATTTAATAGCATAAAGCCTGAGTATGAGCGTTGGCTAGAAACTACGGGGGGGGCTACTGATCACCCGATGGTGACCAAGTATGCTGATGCTATGAAGACTGTACGAGCTGGTATTGTACGTTCTCTACGTAACTACATATCGTCAATTGACCTTAAACTTGCGGATATTGCACGTAATAATGCCACGGGATTGTCTGAGGTGACGGATATGCCTACCAAAGAACGAGAGTGGTTGGATATAGAGCGTCAACAACGCATGAAAGAGGCTCTATTTACCCAACTGTTGTCTAAGAGAGAGGAGAATAACTTCGCTCAGACGATCGAGGTCGATAATGCTTATGTAATGGACAATGACACAGGTCCTGAAAGTCCTACGGCACCTAATACTTTGCGTTCTGTACTAATTGGGTTTGCTTTGGGCTTATTCCTTCCTGCTGCATTCTTCATCTTACGTATGCTACTTGACACGAAGATCCGTATGCGTAAGGATATCACGAACGTTGTTGGTATTCCTTATCTTGGTGATGTCCCTCAGTCGGATTCTAAGCTCCCATTCTTTAATATCACTGAGCAGGGAACAGATGCAGTGACTGAGTCCTTCCGTGTCTTGCGTACTAATCTAGAGTTTATGCTAACGAGTGGAGATGACACAGCAAAGCGTATTGTTTGTACTTCTTTCGGTGAGTCTGCTGGTAAGACTTTTGTGACGTACAACCTTGCTCGTAGCCTTAGTTATTCAGGGAAGAAGGTAGCGATATTAGACCTAGATATACGTAAGGGAACGATCAGTAAGCGTCTTGGCTTGTCTGGCTTTGGTGTTACGAATTACATTACTGACGAGAGTTTGCAACTTAGCGACATATTACAGTCAGACCGTAATGTCCCTTCTATAAAAGTTGTCGTTGCTGGTTCTACGGCTCCAAACCCTGCCGAGTTGCTGATGCGTCCTCGACTAGATAAACTTATCGAGGAACTTAGCCAAATTGTTGACTACGTACTTATTGATGGTGTACCATTCGGTATTGTTGCTGATGCTGCGATTATGAACCGTGTCGCTGATATAACGCTCTTCGTCTTACGCTCAGGTGTTGTTGATAGACGTGCATTGCCAGATCTACAAGTTATGTATGACGAGCAAACGCTCAAGAACCTTGCTATTGTGCTTAATGGCGTTCGTGCTGGTGCTAGCGGTTACGGTTATGGCTATGGTTACGGATATGGCTATGGTTACGGCTACGGTTATGGCTACGGCTATGGTTATGGCAACAAACCCGAGAAGAAGTCTCTTTTGAAACGTCTACTAGGTCGGAAGTAACATCTTAGTCTAGTCGCTTTTGAGAGAATAACCTCTTCATACTACTACCGGCAAGTATCAATGGAGGTACTTGCCGGTGTTATTTTGATGTAAAGGATAGAAGTATAGAGTATATAGAATTATAGACGTATGTCAAAAATATACTATCAGATAGCGGAGCAGTATGTGACGATCGAACACCCTGTGGCAGAAGATGTGCGTAAGGCATTGGCTAAGTATTCGCCTTTTGAATGCTCGCTGGCCGTGAAAGACGAAGACGTCTTGTTGCAGGTGATCGCTGACAGTACCGTTACTGCCACGAGTGACGATGTCGAACTTGAAAGAGTCAAAGATACACTCTTCGAGTCTGCTGTATCGAGGCGAACGGACGGACAATATCACCTACTAATAACCTATAACGGTCATGTCGTAGAGGGTATAGTATCTAATGATTGGCGTTGCCTAAGGATAAAAGCAGACTGGACAAACTTACGCTATGCCTATCTCATAGATCGCCTTGTTATGATTTGCTATACGATGGCAACTCTACCCCTAGGTTATATCAAGGTACACGCCTCTGTTACCGAACTAAACGGTCAAGCCCTTGTCTTGATGGGCGTTAGTGGTACGGGTAAGAGTACGCACAGCCGTTTGTGGCGAGAGTATGTCGAGGGAGCAACGCTCTTGAATGATGATGAGCCTATCGTCAAAAGAGTAGGGGATCGTGTACTTGTCTATGGTTGTCCATGGAGCGGTAGTACCCCTTGTTATCGTAATGCATCAGCCGAGGTGGCAGCCTTTGTACATCTCTATCAAGCCCCCGAGAACAAACTTACGCGTCTGTCGGGTCGTCAATCTTTCGACTCTCTGTTCACGTCTTGTGCTTTTATGCTTAGCCTTCCGAGGAACCAGTTTATGGTCTTCGATGCTGTTGCTCAAGTCCTAGAGATTGCACCCGTGTACCGATTGGATAATAGACCAGAGAAGGCAGCCGTAGATCTAAGTCGTACCCTAATCCCGACATAGTTATGAACCAAGAAGCCAAGCCGAAGATCCGTAAGCAGGTCATCAATAATCAGATCTTTTTTCAAGAACTAAGAACTCGTATCAACGAAGGTCGTCAAGTACGTATCCGTGCTAAGGGCTGGAGTATGCTTCCTCTTATATGGGACGACCGAGATGTGATTGTCTTGGGACCTTTGACAGAGCGTAGCGTTCAGGTTGGCCGTATTGTCTTGGCTCAGTTGGGTACTGGTCGTTATGTAGTGCATCGTATTACTGCGATCAAGGGGAGTCGTCTGACGCTTCGTGGTGATGGCAATCCTTATCAAGAGGAATATGTTCATGTCGATAAAGTCTTGGGCGAACTCATAAAGGTAACTCGTGATGGACAGGACTATACACCTCAAGACATTCAGTGGAGGCTTACGACATGGTTATGGCCTCGCCATGGGTTCTTACGCAGAGTCATCTTATTCTTTTATCGACGTTTAGTCGTGCGTCCTGCGACGAATAAACCTCGACGATATAGTTCGTAGTAGTATTTGGACGAGATCCGAGAACCTTGGGGCTTCGGTGTGAATAACCTTGGGCGATGTAGCACTCACGAGTATTGGGGGCTAAGGCGAGAGTGTAGGATCTTAGGGGCAAATAGCCTTGGGTCTTTGGTGTCGCAAGCCTTGGCGAATATAGCACGCACGAGTATTGGGGGCTAAGGCGAGAGTGTTGGGTCTTCGGTGTGAATAACCTTGGGCGATGTAGCACTCACGAGTATTGGGGGCTAAGTCGAGAGCCTTGGGTCTTCGGTGTGAATAACCTTGGGCGATATAGCACGCACGAGTATTGAAGGGTAAGGCGAGGGCGGTTGATGTCTGTCGCGAGTAAGATTAGGAAATATAATATACGCTGGTTGCGTAATGAAATAAAGGGAAGGTAACTCGAGAGTTACCTTCCCTTTATTCTTGTGATGACTTTACGCTTAGTAACGCTCTGCTACTACGTTCCAGTCGATGATGTTCCAAACGTCTTTCACGTGGTCAGCACGACGGTTTTGATAACTTAGATAGTAAGCGTGTTCCCATACGTCGATACCCATAATAGGCTTTAGACCACGTACTACGGGATTGCTACCATTGGCTTCTTTTGTGATCTCAAGGTTACCCTCTGCGTCCGAAGCGAGCCAAGCCCAGCCCGAACCAAAGAGAGTAGTACAAGCCGTTAGGAACTCAGTTTGGAAAGCCTCAAAACTACCCCACTTCTTCTCAATAGCAGCAAGGAGTTTGCCCGTTGGCTTGCCACCTGCGTTGGGAGCGAACTGAGTGAAGTATAGGTTGTGGTTGAGTAGTTGTCCCGCGTTGTTGAAGATAGGGCCTTCGCTCTTCTTGACAATCTCCTCAAGCGTAGCATCGGCAAACTCTGTACCTTCGATGAGGGTATTTAGAGTTGATACATAGCCTGCGAGGTGCTTACCATGGTGAAATGCAATAGTCTCTGCACTGATTACTGGTTCGAGTGCATTGTCTGCATAGGGAAGGGTGAGAAGTTCGAATTTCATAATTATATCTGTCTTTTAGATGTTTAACTTATTTGAGATTATTCTCTAACGATAAAACCACATACTAGGGAATATGTTTAACTTTGCCTTTATGACAATAAATGATATAAATAAGACGATAGACCCAAAGGGCTTAATAGTCCTCTCGGGAGGTATGGACAGCGTGACGCTTCTATACGATTACAAAGACCGCATCTCTATGGCTGTGTCTTTTGATTACGGCAGTAAGCATAATGCCTCGGAGATACCTTTTGCTCGTGAGCATTGCACTCGTCTAGGCATTAGGCATATCGTTATCCCTCTCGGCTTTATGAGCGAATACTTCAAGAGTGACCTACTCTTGTCGGGCGGTGCCATACCTACGGAGGCATACAACGCAGAGAATATGTCTAGTACGGTCGTCCCCTTCCGTAACGGCATTATGCTAAGTATTGCGGCTGGGCTTGCCGAGAGTAATGGCCTTGATGAGATCTATATTGCCAATCACTTTGGCGACCACGCTATCTATCCAGACTGTCGCAAGAGTTTTATCGAGCCAATGATAGAGAGCGTAGAGGCAGGGACAAGCAATCACGTTCGTTTGATGGCTCCCTATACCTCAATCTCCAAGACGGATATTGCCCGTATTGGCAAAAGCCTAGGACTCGATTACAGCCGTACGTGGAGTTGCTATCAAGGCGGACTTACGCAGTGTGGTGTCTGTGCTACTTGTCGCGAACGCCGTGAGGCTATGCAAGAGGCAGGTATCCAAGATCCTACCGAGTATCTAGATTAGTATCTCTCGGGAGAGGGCTATTCTCTCGTATCAAGGGAGATCCTACTCTTGCTCTAAGTCCCCTCTAAGGATTTGCTTACCCATCTCTAATGTATGCCTTGCTCGAGGGCTCTACAAGATGTCGAGTCGGAGCGATAGTTCGCATACTCTTAATCGGGAGTTGAGCCTATTGATCTTGCTTGAGTTAATATAATACCCTTACCTATAAGCATAATAAGGGAAGCCCTACTCGGCTATCCTAAAAATCACGTCTTGACGCATAAAAGTCAAGACGTGATTTTTATGCGTCAAGGCGTGACGCTTATCCGCCAAGCCTTGGCACATAGATCACGAAACTATGGATAGGTATTCGCAGGACCCTGTCGCTCGCTTGGTTGGGTACTTGGGCTTTGCTTGTATTGCTTTAGTCTTGTGGTGCTTAATGATTATTAGGGTCTGATGATTACGAGGCTGATAGTCGCTATCGCTTTTCTCGTACTAGATGTATAAATGCTTAATAGGCATATCGGGGATCTCCTTATCTATATCGCATCGGGCTGATGAGACCTAGGGCTAGGAGGGGCTAATGCTTTCCTTGGCTTTGCCTGCTTTCTTGTTGGATTATTGGGCTAATACTGTCTTCGTTGGGGTGGATATTAGGCTTGTGTTGCTGGCTCGCTAGAGGACGGAAGGAGGGATAGTTGGCTTGCTTTATGGGTGAGCGTACCGTGTGGTGTCTGTTGTAGGCTGGGGTATATTTGCTGTGATAGGTCTTTGTTGCTATCTTTGTAGGCGAATTGCAACGTAGCAGAGTATTTGCGTAGTACTCGACCAATTAGAACCAAAACAATTAACTATACCTAAACCTGTGTCTACACATGTTTGGCTACGTGGCTATGTCGTAGACTAGGGGAACGCATTTTAGTATGAAGAAACTATCGACTCTTTGCGTCTTTGCTCTGCCGATGCTGCTTACAGCCCAAGAGGTAGCCCAAGACAGCGTCCGTCGTCTAGACGAGTTTGTCGTAACAGTAGCACGCAGTAAGCGTCCTGTTGCCGTGAGTAAAATCGAGGCACCCCTCAAACAAATCCCTATCACTGTCAATAGCATTACGGCAGAGGATCTACGGGTCAAGGCTTACAATGATGCTGTAGAGGCACTTAGAGAAGTGCCAGGCGTACATAGTTATCGCCAGTATGGGGCTTTTCACATGTTCTTTATTCGAGGCTTTTACGAGTCTTTGCTGATTAACGATGGTATGCGTGACGAGCGTCACGCGATATGGCAGTCTGCCCCTATTACGGGTCTGGGGTCGATAGAGCGTATTGAGGTCTTGAAAGGTGC
>JBHAFI010000008.1:0-14272 GCA_041856045.1 Porphyromonas sp.
AGACAGAAGCCATCGTGATGTTTTGTCGTAAGGAGTACGGCTCGCATACCTGCTTGTTTGAGTGTGCGTACCCATTGATCTGTATCTAGTGTCTTGGGGTTGAATGTACTAGTAGGGGTATTACCATAACCCCACTCAAGGTCATTGAAGGTATTTAGACCGAAGTGGATAAAAGCGTAGGTCTCAAGTTTGTGCCAAGCGATCTGTGCTTCGCTGGGTACTGCTCCCACGGCTTGAGGTATAGGCATCTCTTGCTGTGATGCTCTTTGAGCGATACTAGGCGAGGTACAACTCAGAGCAAGGCTTACAAGAGTAATAGGTTTAATGAGTTTCATTGAGGATCTAGTCTTTTGATAGGATAAAGATACTAAGAATATATAACTAGGCGATGCCCGTTAGGCTGTAGTAGTAGGGGAAACTTCGGACGGAATGAATAAAGACAAGGTCTAGTTTAGGCTAGGAGATCGGGCTAGATGTCTCTAATCTGGTAAGCCTACCTAGAGTAATAGCCCTCTGTGTCTTACTTTTGTGAGGAGTGGTACTTGGGGCTTGGGCTGAAGAGATATTGGGTGGGGAATAGACAAGATCCTTGTGGCTAACTCGAGGTGATATTGGGCTGTGAATGCTTCGATCGTTGGGCTTGACTTGGGGAGGTATTAGGGCGAGAATGAATAAGGTGATAGGGGCTGATTTGAACGGATACTTAGATGTCGATCTAGCCTCAAGTATCTTGTCACTTGACGTCTAAGTATCTTGTCACTTGACGTCTAAGTATCTTGTCGATGGACGTCTAAGTATCTTGTTATAACACCGATCAGCAAAGGCTCTCCGAGGGGTCTATTTTGATTTCGGCTCAAGGGGAACTAGGGTCGGGGTGGTCGCTAGCCTTAGGGGTGTGGTGCTGTGATATGGTCTTGGGAGCATTCGCTTAGCCTTGATATATGTTCGCTCGCTGTATAGGCTTATTCATACCCAAGAGTAATAATGCGATTATTATCCTAGTGTCCGAGGCATTGCCTAGCCCTTAGTCAAATCTATTTTGTGTATTTTTGTAGTTCGTGATCGACAGAAACTAAGATGAAGAAATATCTCGGACTAAGCATATATATACTGATAAGTACTATTGGCTACACGCTATATGGGCAGACAAAGGCTACTACAACTGGGCGAACGCCCAATAAAGAGAAAGCCGCTCTATATTATTATAGAGGAGCGATAGCCGGTAGCCAAGATGAGTCGCGTAGTGCTTACTACCTATATAAGTATGCCAACAGACTAGATCCTCAGGATCCAGCCATAGCCCACGCCTTGAGCCTACAGTACGTACAGCGTCAAGAGCCAGACAAGGCCTTGCCTCTACTTCGCCAAGCCTATGCTCAAGATACGACTAATAGGGCAATTATGCAGACCTACTGTACTATCCTAGCCAATACTAGTGAGAAGTCTACGGCAATCGGTATTTTGGAGCGATGGATAGACAAAAATCCAAGCGATGAGGAGGTATTGCAGTATTTGGCTTCTTTGTACTTTAGGGCTTCGGAGTATCAAAAGGCGATAGATCTGTATGGCAAGATTAAGCAGGAGAATAAAGATCTCTTTGGCGAGTATCTACGCCTTAGTATGATAAGGGCCCGTCTGTACGATGCCACCAATCAGCCGGATAAGGCACTTGGCGAACTAGACGAACTTATCAAGACATTCCCCAACGAAGTTTATGCCAAAGTAAGAGTAGTAAACTATCTCTACGAGAACGAAGCCTACGATAAGGCAAAAAAATACTTGACGATGCTAGAGCAAGACCCCGCATTAAGCAATAGCGACTTACTTGCTCTGCAAATACCTTATTATAGAGGGGTGGCTGATAGTGTGCGTTGGGAAGAGGCTCTACGCAAAGAACTAGAAGATAGCAATGTCACGGGAGAGCAAAAGAATGCACATTGGGAGACATACTTGCGTAATAAGTCGGTCGGTGATACGCTCCCCGAGGCTTACAACTGGGCCTTTGAACGTATTATAGATATGCACCCCGAGGCAAGTACTGTACAACTCTCATTTGCCAAGACGCTCAAGCGACAAGAGAAAGCGTCTAGAGCCATAGACTTACTCTTGGGG
Source organism: Porphyromonas sp. (assembly GCA_041856045.1). Classification (GTDB taxonomy): domain Bacteria; phylum Bacteroidota; class Bacteroidia; order Bacteroidales; family Porphyromonadaceae; genus Porphyromonas. Next base: position 2,113 of record JBHAFI010000008.1, read on the forward strand.
CTAAGCAAGACTAGCCCCGAGGAGAGTGAGGTATGGACCGAGTTAATGAGCCTTCTCGTAGAGCAAGAGCGATACCAAGAGTTGCAAGACCTTACCCCCAAAGCCATGGAGCATCACCCTAGTGAGTGGCGTATCGTCTATTTGGGTAGTGCTGCCTATATCATGCAAAACAAGATGGCAGAGGGACGCAAGTATTTGGAGCATATCCTCCCCCAGTTGGAGGAGCGTGAAGCCGATGATTATGGACTGTCTGTCCTCTACGCTATGCTTGGAGATCTGTATGAGGAGCATAATCGTAAGCGTTGCTATACCTATTATGACAAGGCACTAGCCTACAATGAGAATAATGCAGAGGTACTCAACAACTATGCCTACTTTTTGGCTCTAGAGGGTAAAGACTTGGAGCGGGCAGAGAGTATGGCTTCGCGTGGACTTAAAGTAAACAAGGATAACCATAACCTCCTCGACACCTATGCGTGGATACTGCACTTACGAGGGAAACACGCACTTGCCGAACTATACATTACCAAGGCTATTGATGAGGCAGGGGAAGAGTTGAGCGGTGTACACCTCGACCACTATGGGGATATACTGCAAGCCCAATCCAAGAGTGATGAGGCTCGTAAACAGTGGACAGAAGCACTAAACCTTTATCAAAAGGAACTGTCCAAGAGAAAGAGTGATAAGGCAAGTGCCAAGAGTCGTCGTGAACTACAAGAGAAGATAAAGCGACTCCAAAAACTACTTAAACAGCAATAAATATATGAAGATCAAATATCACGTCCTATGCCTCCTCGGCAGTACACTTTTGTTGGGAAGTTGTGGGGTGCAAAAGACGAGTCCCAAACCACACACGGTTGAGGCTACGGAGCAGACACGTTCGGCTCTGTATCACAGCCTAGGAGAGCAAGGCTCTAGTTGGACGGCTGTCAAGGCAAAGTTGGGAGGAGAGATACAAGCCAAGGGTAAAGAGTTTAACGCACGTATCCAATTACAGGCGGCACGAGGTAAGGGTATTCGTTTGTCTGTGCAGTACCTACTCTTTGAGGTCGCACGCGTATGGTTTACGCCCGAGGAAGTGGTATTTGTCGATCTTATAAACGGAGGGTATGCCCAAGAGTCATATCCACGCTTTGCCGAGCGTCTAGGTATTAGTATTGATTATAGCCAAGTCGAGGCTCTTATTATGGGGAGTGTCTTTACCCCGGGCAAAGGATCTAGATTGAGCGATCTAGAGCAACTACAATACCAGCCCTTATCTATGGGTAAGCATCAGTTGGGGGGTAAGGTATTGGGGCATAGTTATAGTTTCGTATTAAGCCCCGAGGCGATACTACGAGAGTTGAGCGTTGCCGATAATAAGGGACGTAAGATCTTTGATGCCTTATATACGAGTGAGGCTGTCGTTGGGCTACCAACGATGACTACCCCTGCCGAGAGTATCTATACTATTTACTCGACAAGCAATAGCACTAGTGGGGAGAGTAGCCAGAGAGGTAGACTACAACTCTCGTGGCAAAGTGTACAGCATCTTGAGAGCGATAGTGAGTTATCTCTCAAGCCTATTATCAAGGAGAAATATACGCGTATTGACCTAGGGACTATCTTGAAGTTGTTGAGTAAGTAATGAGAGGGCTAGAGAGGATAGTCTTGCTGAGTCTGCTGTGCCTACTCCCCTTAGTAGGCAAGGCACAGAGCAACAAAGTGCGTAGGCTAGAGAAGCAACGTGGGGATATGCTTCGTAAGATAGAGGCAACCAACAAAGCCCTACAAGCAGTCAAGAAGAATAACCAAGAGGAGAGTAAACGCCTTGAGTTGGTACGCCGTCAAGTAGCCCAACGTAAGGAAGTCATTGCTATCCTAGGTGAGGAGATGCAGGCCCTTGAGGGACAGATAGACTCGTTGGGAGGTCGTATCTCAAGCCTTCGTAACCGAGAGAGCCGTCTACTAGAGCAGTATCGTCGGGGGCTAAAGGCATTACAGCGTACTCATAGTGAACGAGAGCGTTTGCTCTTTTTGTTCTCTGCCAAGGATATGGAGGACTTACGTCAAAGGCAACATTTCCTAGTTAAGTATGCACGCACTACCAGCCGTGTTGCCAGTGAACTCAAAACGACTCGTCAAGACATCGAACGCACTCAAGCCGAGGTAACGCAAGTACATCAGCAAAAGGCAGAGGTCTTGGACATCAAAGACAGAGAGAAAAAAGCTCTAGAGCATGAGGAGGGTAAACGTACGGCGGAGATCAACAACCTCAAAGGGCAAGAGCGTAAGTTGAGCCAAGATCTAGACAAACAGAAGCGTCAAGCACAACAACTAGAGGCACAGATACAAGCACAAATAGCCGCCGAGATCGCTGCTGCCGAGGCGAAGGCTCGTAGAGAGAGAGAGGCACGAGAAGCACGCCAACGTAGACGTGCAGAGGCAAAACGTAGAGCCGCAGAGCGTATTCGAAAGAACCAAGAGAAAAGACGCAAACAAGAGGCGACAGGTAAGCCTATTGACCCTCGAGAGGAGCAGAAACAGCGTGAAGAGGAAAAGCGTGACGCAGAGGAACTCGCTAGACAAGAGCGAGAAGATAAAGCCGAGAATGCTAGGGGTAGTGGCGAGCGTAAGAGTGCTATCAGTGGAGGCTATGCAATGGACGCTAATGAGCGTAAGTTGTCGGGCAACTTCTCCCAGAATAGGGGACGATTGCCGATGCCCGTTCGTGGTCGCTATGATTTAGTACGTCGTTTCGGGACACAGCAACACGATTTGCACAGCCGAGTAAGCATTAGTAATGGAGGGATAGACCTTCGTGTGTATGGTGATCGCAGTGCTTACGCAGTCTTTGAGGGTGTTGTTAGTCGTGTCTTTGTCGCTGCCGGTTATGGGCAAGGCGTCATAGTACGTCATGGCAACTATCTCACGGTGTACGTCAATCTATCGAGCGTTCGTGTTGCGATGGGTCAAAGAGTGTCTGCCGGTACAGTGCTAGGTACTATTAGTAGTGATGATAGCAATGGACGAGGTAACACCCTACACTTCGAGTTATGGCACGAACGCAGTAAGCAGAACCCCGCAAGTTGGTTACGACTATGATGATTGCAACTATCGGTACTTTTGATGGCCTACATATCGGTCATCAGGCACTCCTACGGGAGTTGAGAGCAACGGCAACTAACTTGGGTATGCGTCCTGCGGTTATTACCTTTGACCCTATACCTAGTGCAGTCCTTGCACCCGAAAAGACGTTGCCACAGATAAGCAACACTAGCGAGCGAGTATCTCTACTGCGGAGTTTTGGCTTCGAGACGGTTATCCTCTTGAGATTTAATGAGCATCTAGCCTCCTTAACGGCTGAGGAGTTTATGCTATTGCTCAAAGAGAAGTATGCTGTAGAGGCTCTACTATTGGGCTATGATCATCATTTTGGGAAGGGGGCGAAACTCCAGTTTGAGGACTATGAGGCCCTAGGTCGGCAGTTAGGGATACGGGTGCTACGGGCAAATCCACTAGAGCGTTATGGCTCTGCTGTTAGTTCGAGTCGTATTCGTTCCTATCTATTAGAGGGGAGAGTTCGTGAGGCAAACGAGTTATTGGGGCGTGCCTACTCTATCTCGGGACAAGTCGTTGGGGGATTGCAGATAGGACGTAGTCTTGGCTATCCGACAGCCAACATTAAGCCTAATGACCCACAAAAACTGGTTCCTGCCGATGGAGTCTATGCTGTGCGTGTGTGGCTCGACCGCTGTAGTTGTGGGGAGAAGCGTAGTCGTTATGACGGTATGCTGTATATTGGGGATCGCCCTACTCTCGGCGGTGGTTTGGCTCGGACGATAGAGGTGAATATCTTCGACTTGTCTGCTAATCTGTATGCTCTAGGGATAAAGATCGAGTTTGTCGACTACATAAGGGGGAACCAACGTTTTGACTCTTTGGAGGCTCTACAAGCACAGATTGCTCGTGATGAGCAGACCATTCGTCACATTCTTGCATCAGAGGCCTAGGCTGTGCGTCATAGCCTTGTAGAGTAAAAGTATTACACAGAGTACCTAGCCGATAGGCTATATACTCTGTGCTTTTTGTATCATATCTAGGGCGGCGATGTCGGTTGAGATTGATTGAGACTATGCAAAATAGGCTTAGGTATAAGGATAGACTATTTATGTATCAAAGTACTCAATTGTATGTAAGATAAAACTACTGTACCTTTGTATCAGTTAAAACAAACAAATTATAAAGAATTATGTGTACTCTTATTAACAAACAACTTCCTGAGTTCTCAGTGAATGCGTATCAAAAAGGAAAAGGTTTCTTCACAGTAACTAACGAAGATCTCAAGGGTAAGTGGGCGATCCTCTTCTTCTACCCCGGTGACTTTACCTTTGTATGTCCTACAGAACTTGCAGACCTACAAGACTATTATGCCGAACTAAAGAGTCTTGGCGTAGAAGTGTACTCTGTGAGCACAGACTCACACTTCGTACACAAGGCATGGAGCGATGCTACTGAGACGATTGGTCGTCTAGAGTACCCTATGCTTGCTGATATGAAGTTTGATCTATCACGTGCTCACAATGTGATGATCGAGGAGGCAGGTCAAGCGTATCGTGGTACATTCCTTTACAACCCTGATGGCGAACTTAAGATCGCAGAGATCCACGACAATGGTATTGGTCGTGACGCTAGCGAACTAATGCGTAAGGTAAAGGCTGCGAAGTTTGTCTACGAGAACCCCGGTCAGGTATGCCCTGCTAAGTGGAAAGAAGGTGCTGCAACGCTTAAGCCAAGTATCGATCTCGTAGGTAAGATCTAGGACAGACTAGCCCTTAAATCTTAAATACAACACGAGGGAAGGCCTCTGAGGACTAAAACTCCCTACGAGGTCTTCCCTCTCTTATTTGACTAATCGTATCAAGTTTAATTATACTTCATTTATGGCATTAGATAGTTCGATGATAGAGCAGTTGCGTGGTATATTCACGGCTCTAGAGAATGATTATACCCTCCGTACTACAATCCCTAATACAGCAAGTGGCACAGAACTAAGAGATCTAGTTACCGACTTCGCCAAATCTAGCGAGCGTCTTAAGGTCGAGGAACAGACTGGTGATAACCTTAGGCTAGAGATCTTGCGTAATGGCGAGGATATTGGTGTTAGTTTTAGGGCAGTACCTACGGGACACGAATTTACAAGTCTGATCCTTGCCGTCTATAATGCCGATGGTAAGGGTAAGAATTATCCCGACGAAGTGATCCTACGTCGTATCAAGGCTCTACGTAAACCTATAAATCTGACGACTTACGCCTCACTAACGTGTACCAATTGCCCCGAGGTCGTGCAAAGCCTCAATCTTATCTCTCTTATCGCAGGTCAAGGGATCTCTCACGAGATGGTAGACGGTGCCGTCTATACATCAGAGGTTGAGGCTCTAGGCATATCGGCTGTACCAACCGTTTATGCAAACGGAGAGGTACTGCACATTGGGCAGAGTACTCTAGGGGAGTTACTCAACAAACTAGAGCAAAAGTTTGGAGTAGAGGAGATGACCCATGAACCTGTACGCCGTCAGTTCGACCAAATCGTAGTAGGGGCAGGACCATCAGGTACTGCTGCTGCCATCTATTCGGCACGTAAGGGCCTTAAGGTTGCTCTTGTTGCCGAACGTGTTGGTGGGCAGGTGAATGAGACGACGGCTATTGAGAATATCCCCTCGGTAGTTAAGACAACGGGGACACAACTTGCTGTGGATCTCCGCCAGCATGCTAGTGAATATGGGATCAGCATATTGGATCAGAGGCGTGTAGAGCGTGTTACCCTATCGGGGGATAACAAAGAGGTTCATACATCTTTGGGCGAAATTCTTGAGGCTCCACAGATTATTATCGCTACCGGTGCTTCGTGGCGTAAACTCGGAGTACCGGGAGAGGCGGAGCACATTGGACGTGGTGTTGCTTTTTGCCCCCACTGCGATGGTCCATTTTTCAAGGGAAAAGATATAGCCGTTATTGGAGGTGGTAACTCGGGTATAGAGGCTGCGATTGATCTTGCTGGTATCTGCAAAAGTGTGACGGTACTAGAGTTTGCCGATACCTTGAAGGCTGATACCGTACTACAAGACAAACTTACGAGCCTAGACAATACAAGGGTAATTACAAGTATTGCTACTCAAGAGGTCGTAGGCAATGGATCTAGCATCTCTGCTCTCAAGGTTGCTCCTCGCAATGGTGAGGCTCCCTATACAATTGCCGTTGATGGTGTTTTTGTACAAATTGGCTTGGCTGCCAATACAAATGCTTTTGACGGACTTGTCGAGCGTAATCGTATGGGCGAAATCGTAATTGACGAGCGTTGCCGTACCAATGTCCCCGGCATCTATGCCGCAGGTGACTGTACGACTGTACCATATAAGCAGATCGTTATTGCGATGGGTGAGGGAGCCAAGGCTTCCTTAACGGCTTTTGATGATCGCATTCGAGGAGGACAGCACTAAGCCTTAGGTTGCTATTCATAGAGAGGGAGGGCAGGTATTTGGTTGAATACCTGCCCTCCCTCTTATCTGTTTGTTAGTTCTTTCTCCGTGGATACATTTATTCCGATAGCCCTTAGTTTGAGTTGGCTGTGTGCTACTCTGTGATGCTTGTATTATTGGAGATATAACCTTAGAATAGAGGGACTAAGATTATTCACTTAGTCTTTAAGGTTATTTACTTAATCTAAGCGTCAAGCCTTGACGGATAAAAATCGTGTCTTGGCAGATAGGCGTCGTGTCTTGACGCTTATCCGCCAAGCCTCGACACTTATCAAGTCGAAGTATAAAGTACCTTGAAGCATCACTACTAATCTCTAGAAACCTACTTAAGGACTTCCAAATGGAGTATTCTTTTACTAGGAGTGTGGACGTTAAATTATTCCTTTGAAGATCAACATCGAGATACTAAGACTCCTCCCCTTGCAATACCGAAACACCGAGGAAATCAATCATCTTGATCGCTATTGCTATTATGAGTTGAGGTTAAGTATCACGTCAATTCAAGCCCAAGTCTTTGGGGGGGGCAAGATCTAAATGTCTTGCTTATATAAATAGAGTGTAGCTGTCAGTTGTAGAGTGATTAGGTGCCTTGTGGCTTGTCGAGGTAGCAAGGAGATTAGGTTGTACGCTACTCTCTTTGTAACTTTGCCCGTATGATTAGTCAAGTATTGCTCGATTATATAGTAGAGTTCCTTATAGGTAAGGTAACGCGTGAAACAGCACAAGGCCTTAGTAGACCTTATAGTCTGATACGTTACACAGATGAACCTGAGCAGATGCTCGGAGCCGAAGTCGTTATTAAACCCTCTACTTTCTTTCATTATAAGACCTACGGCACAGCCGATGCCGAACCAATACTTCCTCTTAAAGAGTGGGAGGGAATACCCCTGCTCTTTGGCGAACCTCGATACGAATGGATCAATGAGGGACAGACCCTGCTTATCCATGCTGATCTTATTGCCTCGACTTATTACCTGATAAGTCGCTACGAAGAGATGACGCATCGAGAGATGAGAGATGAGTTCGGACGCTTCCCCGGGAAATGTTCTTTACCTTATCGTGCTGGCTTTATTCATCGTCCTATTGTTGATGAGTATGGAGCCTTATTACGTCGGTTGATTGTAGAGCATATTCTACCCGATACTCCAGACTTACGCTTATCTGATCGATCTATTACGGGCTTTAAGCGTATTAACCTAACACACGATGTCGTCCGTCCTATGGGATACAGAGGACTTAAAGGCTTGTGGCAGGGCTTGTTTGTCGATAAGGTAAGTCCGTGGGAGGTTATACGTAGTCTACTGCGGAAGAGATCCAAGGATCCTTATCGTACGTTTGACCAACTCTTTGCCTTGGATAAAGTTGTAGAAGATGCCTATCCAAGGGGAGTGGTGCAACCTTGGCTATTCTTGAAAGTCCCATCAAAGCAAACCCAAGGAGAAATGAACTATCGCCTATATTATCGTTATATATACGAGGTATTGCGTGATGCCGATAAACTCGGGGCAAAGTTTGGTTTGCTATGTAGTCTACAGTCATCGACTAATCCACATTTGATCCCAGAGGAATTAAAGCAATTGCGTAATAGTCTACGTAGGGTTTATAGCCGTCTATATAATTGGGAGCAATGTCGGGGAGGTAGGCATCAGAACTTCTTATCACAGACCGATACCTTGAGAGATCTAGATCTCATCTCATCACGGCATAGTAGGTTGGCCTTGGGAGAGCCCGAAGATGCTCGAGAGATGTTGGCTGCAGGCATTAGGCACGATTATAGTATGGGCTATTATGATGTTGCTGGTTTTAGACTGGGGACTTGTCGGGCTGTTCGCTTTATTAACCCCAATACCCGTGGTCTAACAGATCTAATGATGCACCCTCTTATAATTATGGATACGACTCTTGCAGATGCAGATGCTATGTCATTATCCGAAGAAGAGGCTTACGCTTATAGCATAAGTTTGATAGAGATGGTGCGAAAGTATGGAGGCGAATTAACGCTCTCTTGGCATAACGATCGCTTCTCTCCTAGGTTGCACCCTTGGTTGGGTTCGTTATACGAACGCCTAAGCAAGTATCTGCTCTATTGTCCCCAAAAGTAGCAGAGGCAAGATAATCTGTGTGGTGCTAGGGAGGAAATCTACTTCCTCATTTTATGCTCTAAGCCTTTGTTTCGCTTAAGTGTATTAGTGTACCTTATGTTATTGAGAAGAGGTTGTATGTTTGTGAAACATAGTTAAATAGGATTGTGTGTTGTTGTTTAATTCGCGATGGCGTCTAGGGGATATTTGGTCAATTCAAAAATAAGTATTACCTTTGCAGTGCAAATGATCGCGGAGTGGAGCAGTGGTAGCTCGTTGGGCTCATAACCCAAAGGCCGCAGGTTCGAGTCCTGCCTCCGCAACCAAAGGATAAGGGAGTCACAAAAGTGACTCCCTTATTTATTTGCTCCCGAGCAAAAGACGTCTAGTAATGGGGTTGAACTTGAGTATCGTTACGATCGAATAGGTAAGGGACAAGACTAAAATCGCTGCGATAGTCGTTAGAGTAAGTTCCCATATAAAAGGACTCTTCCCTCCCAAAGATAGATAGAGCACCCATTCTCTCATAGGGAAAGCAAACAAAAAGAAGTAATGCCACAGATACAGCAGTACACTCACTTTGCTCTAATTTGCGTATCTTTGTGGCCAAATAATGTTTGCTCACGCACATTAGCGTGTTGGTGGGCATGTGGTTAACGATTATATGAAACTACTACAACAAAGATTATCTGCCTACGATACACCACAGAAGGCTCAGGCAGCAGGTATCTATCCTTACTTCCGAAAAATAGAGAGCGATCAGGATACATCTGTGGTTATTGATGGACGCCGCGTGGTGATGTTTGGATCTAATGCTTATCTAGGGCTTACAAACCACCCAAAGGTAAAAGAAGCAGCAATACAAGCAACTGAGAAGTATGGCACGGGCTGTGCCGGTAGTCGCTTCCTAAACGGAACGCTTGATATACACCTAGAGTTGGAAAAGGAACTTGCAGAGTTTGTCGGTAAAGAAGATGCTATTATTTTCTCGACGGGCTTCCAAGTTAATCTCGGGGTTATCTCTTGCTTAACGGGTCGCGAAGATTATATTATCTGGGACTCTCTCGATCATGCATCTATTATTGAGGGTATTCGCCTTGGTATGGGGAAGAGCCTCAAGTATCGTCACAACGATATGCAGGCTCTAGAGCGTCGTCTACAGAGTTGCGAACCCGACAAAGTGAAACTTATCGTCGTAGACGGAGTATTCTCTATGGAGGGTGATCTATGTAATCTTCCCGAGATAGTACGCTTAGCAAAGAAGTACAACGCTGCAGTTATGGTGGACGAGGCTCATGGTATTGGGGTGCTTGGCGATCACGGACGAGGCGTATGTAACTACTTCGGTTTGACCAAAGACGTAGATCTTATTATGGGTACATTCAGTAAGAGTTTTGCGTCGATAGGAGGGTTTATTGCCGGTGATAAGGTGCTGATAAATTGGCTTCGTCACCACGCACGCTCTTATATCTTCTCGGCGAGTGCTACTCCCGGGGCGACAGCAGCAGCGAGAGCCTCTCTAGAGATAATGCGTACAGAGCCAGAGCGTGTACAGCAGTTGGCAGAGAAGACTCAGTATTGTCTAGATTTCTTCCATCGTCACGGCTTTGAGATTGGGAATACATCGACACCTATTATTCCTCTATATGTGCGTAATAACGACCTTACGTTCTTGATCACTGCCGAGTTGTTTGAGGAGGGAGTATTCGTTAATCCTGTGGTCTCTCCTGCGGTAGCACCCGAGGATACGCTTATCCGTTTCTCATTGATGTGTACGCACACTTATGAGCAACTCGACTTCGGTTGTAATGCGATCTTAAAGATATTCCGCAAACACGGCATCGTCAAGTAATGCCATAGAATAACACTAAGCGACAGAATACCCCAAGGGATTGTTCTGTCGCTTTTTGATTACATCAATTCCTTAGGGCAGATATAAATTTAGTACCTTTGTCGAGGTAAACTAACCAAATAATAACGCATGCAAGAGAAGATACTCATATTAGACTTCGGTTCGCAGACGACACAACTAATTGGTCGCCGTTTGCGTGAACTAAACACGTACTGCGAGATCGTTCCGTACAACAAAGTACCACAAGACCTTACGGGCATTGCTGGTATTATTCTCTCGGGCAGTCCTCACTCTGTTTATGATGCAGAGGCTTTCCGTGTTGACCTCAATCAATTGAGAGGGGTACGTCCTCTTCTTGGTATTTGCTATGGTGCACAGAGCCTAGTACATCAGGCTGGTGGTAAGGTAGAGCCTTGTGATAGTCGTGAATATGGTCGTGCTCATATCAGCATCAAGGTAGAAGATAGACTCGTGCGTAATGTCCAAGAGGGAGGGATCGTATGGATGTCTCATGGAGATACTATTACGGTGTTGCCTCAAGGCTTTGAGGTTATTGCCAGTACTGAGGACGTTCCTAATGCGGCATTCCGTGTCGTTGGTGAGGATACATGGGGTGTTCAGTTTCACCCAGAAGCCTTCCATAGTGAGCAGGGAATGGCATTCTTGGAGAACTTCCTAGATGTAACTGGCATCAAAGGCAACTGGTCACCTGCATCGTTTATAGAGAGTACTGTTTCCGAACTCAAAGCCCAACTCGGAGATGACAAGGTGATACTTGCTCTCTCGGGTGGCGTAGACTCGTCTGTCACGGCCGTCCTCCTACATAAGGCGATTGGACAAAATCTTACCTGTATCTTCGTCGATCACGGCTTACTCCGTAAGAACGAGTTTGAGAACGTACTCAAAGACTACGAGCATCTCGGGTTGAATGTGATTGGTGTAAATGCTAAGGATAAGTTCTTGTCGGAACTTGCAGGGGTAACTGACCCAGAGGAGAAGCGTAAGATTATCGGCAAGGGTTTCATTGATGTCTTTGACGAAGAGGCAAAAAAACTCCAAGATATCAAATGGCTAGGGCAAGGGACTATCTATCCTGATGTGATCGAGTCCTTAAACATAACGGGGAAGGTTATCAAAAGCCACCACAATGTGGGTGGACTACCCGAGCGAATGAACCTTAAACTCGTAGAGCCTCTACGTTTGCTCTTCAAGGACGAGGTGCGTCGCGTCGGACTTGAACTCGGAATGCAGGCACACTTAATCAAGCGTCAACCCTTCCCAGGTCCCGGACTTGGTATCCGCATTATTGGTGAGATTACCGAGGATAAGATAGAGATATTACAGAATGCTGACGACATATATATGTCCCTAATGAGAGAATGGGGCTTATATGATAATGTATGGCAGGCTGGTGCAATACTGTTGCCTATCAAGAGCGTAGGGGTAATGGGAGATGAGCGTACGTATGAATATACGATTGCCCTACGTGCTGTTACCAGTATGGACGCTATGAGTGCCGACTGGGCACATCTGCCTTATGAGTTCCTCGCCAAGGTAAGTAATGAGATCATCAACAAGGTACGAGGTGTAAACCGTGTAGTTTACGATATCTCATCAAAACCACCCAGCACGATTGAGTGGGAGTAATTGACCAATAAACAATCCTAAGGCTCCTCGCTATGTGGGTGGTTCGTTATCGACGGCACGCT
>JBHAFI010000009.1:0-10528 GCA_041856045.1 Porphyromonas sp.
GATTGGCTTGAGCAACGTGATAAGAAGAAGCCATTCGCTCTATTTGTCCATCACAAGGCTGCTCACCGTATTTGGATGGCAGACACTACCGACCTCTTCAAGTACGAGGATCGTACATTTCCTCTGCCTGCGACCTTTCACGACGACTACGCAGGACGTAAGGCAGCAGCCGATGCCGAGATGCGTATCGGTAGAGATATGGATATGATCTACGACCTCAAGATGCTACAAGGAGCACCCGAGGTAAAGGGTCTAGCGACATGGTATGCCAATGGCGTCTACCCCAGACTACGACCTGAGGAACGAGCAAAGTTTGATAGTCTGTACGCCCCAATATCTAGGAAGTTTTGGGCTAATCCTCTACAAGGGAAAGCACTGGCAGAATGGAAGTATCAACGTTATATGCGTGACTACGCCAAAGTGATCGAGAGCCTTGATCGCAATATCGGGCGTCTGCTTGATTACCTCAAGAAACACGATTTGCTCGAGAATACGCTTATAGTTTATACGAGTGACCAAGGTTTCTACATGGGAGAGAATGGCTGGTTTGATAAGCGTTTTATGTACGACGTATCTATGCGTACCCCTCTAGTAATGCATCTACCTAGTTGGCTACATAAGCGTGGAGATGTGACAGAGTTGGTGCAGAATATAGACTACGCTCCTACGTTCCTCGACCTAGCAGGTATCAAGGTACCAGAGGATATGCAGGGTGTGTCTATCGCTCCACTACTTACGGGGAAGAAACTCAAGACTCCGTGGGAACGCCAAAGTCTATACTATCACTTCTACGAGCACCCCGGCGAGCATAACGTAAGACGACACTATGGCGTTAGGACGAAAGATTATAAACTGATCCACTTCTACGGCAAAGATGAGTTTTGGGAACTATATGACCTCAAGAAAGATCCCGAGGAGCGTCATAACCTCTACAACCAACCTAAGTATGCCAAGATACAGAGAGAGTTGCATGCCGAACTCACCCGCCTACGCAAGCACTACAAAGCAGAGAATGCTTACTAAGGCGAGTACCTCCCCACTCCATCTCCACCTCGTACAAGGTTGGGAAACCGAGTAACGGGAGAGAGACTAAGTAACAATTAAGCAGAACGCCCACCACCCTACTCTTACGACCGCAAGATCCCTTGTGTGGCAATAGGGGCTAAGTCGGGACTGCAACAACGACAAAGGCTAAGACTTCAAGATGAAGTCTTAGCCTTTGCTATTGTTTGTTATCTAGGTAACCTTAGTTAGAACTTGTTGAGAGCATTCTCCAAGTCATCGACCATAGCCCCCACTTCATTGAGTCGTCCTAGGTGTACCATCTCTAGGATTGCCTCAAGACGCTTTATATCCTCGGTCTTGCCCTTAGCCTTAGCCTCACTTAGGAGGATACGATACTTCTCAAACTGCTGGATACCTTCTTGCAACTTCAACCAACGTGTTGATGGGTAGTTATCGGGATATACGATGTAAGTGTCACCCGAAGACCATGCTCGGAAACGACTATCGTAGTTAGGATCTATCGTCCAACTATTGTATGCCCAGCGAAGATACCCATCATAGCCTTTCTTGAGTGCAAACCAAGGGATCAACTCCGCCTCACCCAATGGAGAGAAGGTAAAGGTATTGAGGACTCGACTAGAGCAACAGGTATAGTAAGTAGAGATCTTACCCTCTGCACGACGACGAGCCAAGATCTCGGGTGTATATTGCTCTGGACTCATATAGTCTACACAATAGTCGTAGAGATCGGCCTCAATCTCTTTGTGGTAGTAACCTGCCATAGAGATCTTGATCTTTGGTGAGTGAGTCTTGATAAGAGCAATAGCAGCCTGCATCTGCTCTAGGCTACGTTCGTCCATAGCGATCGTAGTCTTATCTGCCCAACCTTTACCAATTAGATGAGCCTCAAAACTCTTGAGGAAGTGTCCCCAGCGACGACTATATAAGTCCTCCCCGGGCTTACTCTCCCAATGCTTCAGACTCTTACTCTCCTCGTCATAGTACTGAAATGATAGTTGCCAAGGGATCATAGAGAAGCATGTGATCTCTCTATCAATGCCACAGTCCATCATAAACTTAATCCAACGATCAAAGACGCTAAAGTCATAAGTCCATGCCCCATCTTTGTGCTTCGTCCATTTGATCATAGAGCCAAAGGCATCTTCAGTCTGACCATTCCATGGGCGATCAATTAACGTTGCTGTGATTACCTTTTGTCCCGAAGCCGCCAAGCGTTGCATATAAGGACGCATAATCTCAAAGTGCTTATCACTCCACAACTCCACCTCGTGCCATCGAGCGATAGCGTAAGGGTTTTGCCAGAAGTCAAGATGGAAGCCCCAGTCCTTGGCAGCAGGTAGACGATGATTGAGCACCTCTACTCCGAGTTTAAGACGCTTAACCACCTTACCCGAGCGAAGCACCTCTAGCGTCCCCTGATAGACTCCACTCTCTGCATCTTGTGCAGGTTGTATGCTTAGCCATACACCTCTCTGCTCATTACGAGGCAGTAGGAAGTATGGTTTGAGGACAATACGATCTGCCTCTTTGAAGCGTCCATACTTCTCCACTGGGTGCGTACCACAAGCCGAGAATGTATCGGCAAGTACCTCGTCTACATAACCAAACTCTTGTGCTTGTATCTTGAGTGCTCGTTTGTGCTTGTTTACGAGTTTACCGAGTCTGAAGGAGTACAAAGCCTCATCGCCCTCTCGGTTTTGTACTACGGCTTGAGCATTGAGGGTCTCACCTTTCCAAGCCTTGATATGGATACTCTCTTTTGCTTTACTAGCATCGTCTAGTCGCTTGTGAGCATATCGCTCATTAGTACTCCCCCAATGGGCTTGTGCAGAGAGCGAGAGTACGCTCATTCCTAAGACTAGGGTGCATAAAAGTTTCTTCATACTTTGAGTTATTCTATTTAGTAAATGGTAGCACCTATTCATAGACTACCTCGAGTTTTGTGTGATACAAAGTTAATCAATAAATTACGCATTTCTATGGGCGATACGCATCATTGCCTTGGGATAATTCTCATATCAGAATAGTGAGAGTAGGCTTAGTACGAAGCCTCACAGATCACAAAATGCTTAGGGCTTAATGATCGAGATGCTTGGACGTAGACCGACACACAACCAAGGGCTGAACTAACGAGATACTTAGGTGTGGATTGACAAGATACTTAGGGCTGAACTGACGAGATACTTAGATGTCAATTGACAAGATACTTAGGGCTGAACTGATGAGATACTTAGATGTCAATTGACAAGATACTTAGGCATCGAATGATGCCTAAGTATCTTAAAGGAACGAACTATTATTCGCTCCCCACAGCCCCCCAAAGAGCATAGCCTCGGGATAAAAGCGAGTGCTTCGTCCATATCCAAGTAAGTGTACATTAGTATACAAAGTATGTATACTCGAGTGTACATATAATGTATACTGCAGTATACATATAGTGTATACTTTTGCTCCCTACCTGTATAGCCAACCAGACTGATACTAGCCGAGCAAGGAGCAAAACGTAGACGGACAAACTCACAATAGCCATATAACAATGACAGCAACGTGTCTTGGATCGGACACATTGCTGTCTGTGAGGTGCTAAGAGACGGCACTTAGGCTCGTATTGCACCTTAGGCTTAGGCTCGTATCATCGTATTCCTACACGGCGATAATCGGGAGCCAAAATAGAGGTAAGACGCAAAAGCAAATCAAAAAATACCATCTTACTATTGACATTCTGCCCGATATGTCTACTTGCCAATTCGAGTTCGCTATGGATACGCTCTAGGTTGCTACTCGTAAGGCAAGCCTTGATATATTGTGCTATCGGTAACTCATCAGCACGGAGGTAAGAGATTGATGATAGTTCGTAGTTAGCAACGAATATCTCACGGAAAAGCCTTGCCATATATTGTATCAGATCTATCTGCTCCTCTCGTGAGAGTTTTGCAAGTTCCTCGACGAGAGGTTTATTCTGAATAGGTTGAGCATTGACAGTAGCCCTTAGTATGCGTTTGAAATACGACAAATGCTCGTCATTGCTGTGACTATTCCCCATAAAGTCATCAAGGGCAGATCTATAGTTTCCGCCCGAGAGGTGTGCCGATAGTTCTGCATTTGCTGTTGCTTTGGGGCTAGATAGGGTCTTCAGTTTATTGGCTATTATGCTCTCGTGGACAGGACGCAAGTGTATGGTTTGCATACGACTACGGAGCGTCCCTAGCACCCCTGCTTCGTTTTGAGATACCATCAAGATCTGTGTCCTCGCAGGTGGCTCTTCGGTTAGTTTGAGGAGTTTATTACCTAATGCCTCATTCATACGTTCGGGGAGCCAAATGATCAAAATACGATACTTTGCCTCCGCTATTTGGTAACTAAGGCGTTGCATCAGTAGATCTCCCTCTCGAGCAAAGATGGATAGGCGTTTGGCATCACCCCCCTGATAGTCGAGCCAGTCGGTATAACGTGTATGGGCCCCTCGTTTGAGAAACTCTCTCCACTGCGGTAGTTCGTCTTCGCACAAGTTACGAGAGCCGACATTAACGATCGGGAAGAGATACATCAGATCTTGCCCTGCAAAACTATCGTAGCGACGGCAAGAGGAGCAAGCACCACAAGCATCTGTTTCGCTCGGCTCTAGGCAGTTGATGTACCTAGCGTATGCATAAGCGAGCCCAAGAGCCCCCATACCATCGTCACCCACAAATAGTCTAGCGTGTGGCATTACGCCAGTTGTGGCACTACGTATCAATTCGGCTTTGGCAATATCTTGCCCTACAATATCACGGAAATACATAAACGAAATTGCGACTAGATAATAGACCTATATCGTTACTGCGTACTTATGCTTCGAGCAGAAGTATTACGCAATATGTCTAATGATTTAATATGAGTAAATGATGGGAGATGCAAGCGATAGTACAGCAAGAGATAGTCTATTATGATAGCACGTTGCTCGCGATTATACTGATAGCGGTGCATATTCTCGTAGGTGATACGAGAGAAACAGCGTAAGGCTTGACACCACATAGGCGGAATAGCCTCCGTGTTGAAGCGTGGCTTGCTCGTAAACTGTGCTTCCCGTAGATCGAACCATAACTGATCAGTCCCCATCGATCGCTCTATCATAGGCTCAATAGCCAAATGATAGAGGAGATGATAAGTAAAGCACAGATAGAAGTTGGCAATACCTCGGTCTAGTTTGTCAAGAACCTGCATCGACTCTGAGATGTAAGTGTACAGATCTCGGTCGGGCATATCGTACGATAGGGTGCGGTACAATAATTCTCCTATAAACATAGACTGGCTACATTTGCTGGGCTGCATTTGTAGATTGTGATTGCTGCGATAGAGTTTTACCTCTTGTAGGGTCGCTAGTTGTTTCCCTCGCTTCAACTCACCGACAAACTCAATCTCGCTCAGTGTAGCAAGCGGAATGATACTACGACTCCCTCGCCTTGACTTCGTAATAGGAACAAGCACACCCAATCGACCATACATCTCGGTATAAAGATGTACGATATTATATCGATCATTATATGCCGTACGATGTAGTACTATGGCTCGGCTCTCGATCTGCATTAAAGTAACTTCGTAATCTCGGCAAGATCCCCAACGACAGCAAGTGGAGCAGTAATGTCTTCCTTGGGTATCTCTAGATGGTAGCGATTGTACCAAATGCTATCAATACCCGATAAGGCTGCCCCCCTGATGTCGGAAGACCAACTATCGCCAATCATAATACTCTCTGCCCGATCGTAACCCGTAAGCCCAAGGCAATGCTCAAAGATCAGAGGATTAGGCTTGTTGTAACCGACCTCATCGGACAGTACAATGTCATCGATATAAGGGCTTAGACCGGAGTTGTTGATCTTGGCATATTGTACCTCACCGAAGCCATTAGACAGAATACAGATATGATACTTGCTCTTGAGGTAAACAAGTACTTCTAGAGCATTGGGGCAAAGAGTTTTCTTCGTTTTGATACGTTCCATAAAGTCGTCATTAGCCTTAAGCCAGTAGTCTTCTCCTAGAGATAGTATCTGTGCGAGGTCTAGGCTAATTTCGCCCAAGGAGGGGTCTTGTTGTAGTTCGACAAAGCGGTCACTTAGCGGACGACATAGACGCTCTATAGACAATGCCTCCTTGCTAATCTCTTGTTTGTTGTAGCGTTCCCATAGTTGGTGGTTCACAGGATAGTAGTAACGCTCAAAGAAAGACTCAAAGGAAGAAAAATACCGCCCCCAATGGAGGGCGGTATATACTTCGTTGAGACTCTCCTTATTGTTTAACCAAGTATCCCATAGGGTATCATCTAGGTCGATAAGAATGAGTTTCTTATTCATAGATTAGTCTACTTGTATCACGAGCATCTTTGATGCAGACCAGAATGCCTTATGATCCTTAATGTTTAGCGTTAGGTTCTTATCGCCGTCTGCTATCAAATCATAACTTGAGGCTGGGTGCGTAGTCATTAACTTAGCCTTGCGACTGTGCAGTGGTATCTGTGACAACTTACGTTGATCTGCCGTAGTGAAGTACCCAAGGTCTGCATTATCCGTTACGATATTACCGCCTTGCAACAAGCGATAGTCCTTGAGGTCACCCTTAGTACCAATGCAGTAGCGTACTGTATTGAGTTCGTGCTCTTGTGCAGCGAGCGTTGCGGCCTGTCTAGAGGTTTCCTCGCTAAGACGCTCTACATTACTATTCAGCCCCGTCACAATAGAGTCGAGTGCGTTGATAGCAATATCCTTACGTTGTAACTCCTCGGTAAGAGCGATGATACGCTGCTTTTGTAGTTCTAAGTCTTTCTTGAGTGCAGTGATTGTAAAACGAAGGCGTTTGTTGTCCCCACTGCTAGCCTCCAACTTTTTGGTCAAAGCGTCTAGAGCCTCTGTACTAGCACGTAGTTTCTCATTGATCAGCGTCACATTATCTCTAATGCGATCCTTCTGAGTACCCGTAAGTTCTTGACCGGGGCGTAGGTGTATCATACCCTCTACTGAGTTTATGTCTTGGAAGTTGGTTAAGACCGAGGCAACAAGCGAATCAGTCTCGGCCAACTCAGCCTCATAACCATCGTTAATAAGCGTAAGGGAGTCGAGTTTGGCTTGTAACTCTTGTGTAGCCTTGTTGGTATCGTTACAGGCTACGAGTAAAAATGTGGCTGCTGCAGCCAGTACAATCTTCTTCATACTATAAAGGTATTTAGATGTTTCTAGTCCAAAGATAGTGATTTCCCGACAAGTAGAACAAACTCCCCTCGGGGTGCAGTCTGTGTAAAGTGCTGTATCAGTTCGCCAAGAGAACCACGCACTATCTCCTCGTGGATCTTTGTTAATTCTCGTGCTGCTACAGCCGGACAATCCTCTCCCCTTAACTCTGCAAACTGAGTGAGGGTCTTTATTACTCTATACGGCGACTCGTATAGTATTATTGTACGCTCCTCATCTTTAAGTGCGTTGAGGCGTGTTTGACGACCTTTCTTTTGGGGCAGGAAGCCCTCAAATACAAATCGATCTGCAGGTAGTCCCGAACAAACCAAAGCCGGTACAAAGGCTGTCGCTCCAGGTAGACATTCTACTTCGATCCCCCTGCGTAGGCACTCCCGGACAAGTAAAAAGCCCGGATCGCTGATCGCAGGTGTACCAGCATCGCTGATCAATGCGACGTCCTCAGCCGCTTCGATACGTTGGCAGATGCTCTCAAGCATCTTATGCTCGTTGTGCATATGGTAACTCTGCAACGGACATTTAATATCGAAGTGATGCAACAATATACCAGACGTGCGTGTATCCTCTGCCAAAATCAAGCGAACACGCCTCAGTACGTTGAGGGCTCTCAAGGTAATATCCTCTAGATTACCAATCGGGGTGGGTACAATTGTTAGTTTAGCCATCTTTTACTCACTAAGATGAAAGACTTGTGTTGCCTTGGTACGTGGCAATACATCGAGTATTAAGTCCTTGCCCGGCTGGTCACCCGTATGCAATTCATCGCTACGACCTACGCGTAGTCCCATTTGATATAGTCGTGCCTCTATGGTCTTCCAGCACAACTCGGGGTGGTTGTTATCTTTACTGAGATGACAGAGCCAAATATGCTTCAGATCGGGGTTGTATATCTCCGAGAGCAAACTTGCGGTATCACTATTACACAAGTGTCCTAGATGGCTTGCTACTCGGTCTTTGAGGAATGTAGGATAAGTGCCGTTCATCAACATCTCGTGGTCGTAATTGGCTTCGACGACGAGATACTTCGATTGAGCGGCATACTTTCTCAAGTCTGTTGTGATGTGTCCTATATCAGTAGCAAGGGTCATGGTAAAGTTACCCCTCGTGATATAATAGCCATAGTTTTGGACACTATCGTGTGGTACAAGAAAACTCTTCAAATCAAAGCCTGCCAAACTAAAATGTTCTCCCAACTGTAGATTACGACGAGATGCCCCAATATCCTCTGTTACGAAGCGACTTGTAGCAATACTATTATGCACGGGGACACTAGCGTATATGGGGATATTATAAGCCCCACCGAGAGCCCCAACAGAGCGAATATGGTCTGCGTGTTCGTGTGTAATGACTACTCCTTTGATATGACCACTATCGAGAGATACCCCGATAGATTTGAGTTCTTTGCTGATACTGCGGGCTGGGATACCAGCGTCTATCAGCAGAGCCCCATCATCACTCTCTAGGTAATAGCAGTTGCCGCTACTACCACTAGATAAACTTATAAACTTTATCATCAAAATCTTCTTTTATCAATATCACTAATGCTCACTTGAGCGTTGACGAGCCATCTCCCAGCATAGTAAGTCGTCACCCTCTGGCTCGAGGCTCATCTCTCCTCGTATAGGTTTGGAGATAAGCTCGCGTAGTTTGGCATCATCAAAATTCTGCCCCAGCAAGACCATCAATTTAGTAATGGCAGCCTCTGCGGTCATATCCATACCGCTGATGATCCCCAAGGTGCTGAGTTTCCTACCTGTTTCGTAGCGACACATATCTACATAACCAGTCGTACACTGGGTCACATTGATAATGATGATCCCCTTATTGATAGCCTCCTGCAAGAGATCGATGAACCATGCTTCATTAGGAGCGTTACCCGAACCAAAAGTTTCTAGTACGACGCCTCGCAAGCCTTTGATACCCAAAATAGCAGCGAGTATCTCTCGTGTAATACCGGGGAAGAGTTTGAGTATAATCACATCGGACGAAATACTCTTGTAAACCTGCAACTCTCCCTGCTTAGGGTGATGTATGAAGTTGTCGTTATAACGAATGTCTATGCCCGAATAAGCCAACTTAGGATAATTATGGCTCTCGAATGCCCGAAACTGATCGGCACTTATTTTACTTGTGCGATTACCTCGCATCAGTTGGTTCTGGAAGAAGATGCAGACCTCTGCCACGCGTGGTCGCCCCAATTCATCGACAGCACTTGCTATCTCAAGGGCCGTGATTAGGTTCTCTTTGCCATCTGTCCGCAGTCTACCGATGGGCAATTGGCTACCCGTAAAGATTATAGGCTTGCAGAGGCCCTTGAGCATAAAACTAAGAGCCGAGGCTGTATAAGCCATCGTATCTGTACCGTGTAAGATCACAAAGCCATCATAGTGAGCGTACTCTTGCTCAATAATATCTGCAAGTTCGATCCAGTGTTGCGGGCGAATTGCCGAAGAGTCTATTGGTGGCTCCATAGATAGAGATTGGATCTCGCAGTCTAAGTGAGCCAGTTCGCTTACTTGATCAAGCAAGTAATTGAAATCAAGTGGTTCGAGAGCCCCCGTCTGTGGGTTCTCAAGCATACCAATAGTTCCGCCGGTATAGATAAGAAGTATTCTAGTTCGATTGCCCCGCATCATCGTTAATAAGCCTTATTGTTTTGATATACAAAGATACAGATATTTGAGGACTTATAGTTTCTTGCTCTTGCTCGATGATCCATCTAGGCGTGGGGGAGTCATTGGTGTACACTGCCCTTATATCCACCAGATTGGACAAAGATATTACCTTGAGAGCTAGACTCCAACCCCATAGAATAGCAACAACTCCCGCTACAAATTATCCCCCAATCTGATGCTATGACTACGTGTATCCACAAGAAAGAGAAGAGCGAGAAAGCACCTAGGCAGCAGCACACAAAAACACCACAAAAATTATACCAAATAAAACTTACAAACCAACTTGTTATAGCAAGAGTTTCAATTGGTAAATCTCTCCTGATCTAATAGTAAAAACGAAGGCTATATCTATTCGGCACTTAAAGTTAGTCAGAAACAAGGCAAAGTCAATGTAGCAACAAGCAAGGCCACGACCCAAACAAGCGAAGACGATGATGTGGTAGCAGGTCTGCTATATAGTTTTTTTCATTAGTGTCCTAAAAGCTGATTGGAGTTAAAAGACAAGGAGAGGCACTGGGAAGTGCCTCTCCTTGCTTACATTATCAGAGACGCTAAGGTAAATTATCGTACCTTTAGCCTATTCAACAAAAAAAACTCTGATGAGTA
>JBHAFI010000010.1:0-40531 GCA_041856045.1 Porphyromonas sp.
CTCCCCTACCCTTTTATCTAAGGTCTTCCTTAGACTATGCCTTGGGCTACGACCTGCTAAGAGACAATACTAGCGATTAGGCGTTACGCCCCTTAGTCCCCCACGGGAGTATACATTAGTATACATAGTATGTATACTCGAGTGTACATATAATGTATACTGCGGTATACATATAGTGTATATCTTGGGTGTACATTAGTTGTAGCCTATCGTTTGCCTTAGGGTATATGCTGGTACGTTGCTAAATGTCTATCTTTGTATATATGTTGGTATGCATCGGTCGGCAGAGTGTATGTCCTCTGTCCGTCCTTGGCTAAGGATAGCACCGACCTCCGTATGCGAGCATAAGCAACTATGAAATGTGACTCCAAGCACACAAACTAAAGATCGTAATGATAGTAGATAAGTATATCCCTGCTTTCTCTCCCGAGGAAGAAGCCACTATTGAGGCTGCATATCAAGAACTGATAACTGCCTATATGAATAGCAACCACAGACAAAAGGTGGAGGTCATCAATAGAGCGTTTACTCTTGCACGTATTGCACACGCAGGCGTTCGTCGCCGTAGTGGTGAGCCTTATATCC
This sequence comes from Porphyromonas sp., assembly GCA_041856045.1. Taxonomy (GTDB): domain Bacteria; phylum Bacteroidota; class Bacteroidia; order Bacteroidales; family Porphyromonadaceae; genus Porphyromonas. The sequence continues at coordinate 586 of JBHAFI010000010.1, forward strand.
TACACCCTATTGCTGTGGCTCGTATTGTGTGTAGTGAGATCGGCTTAGGTTCGACCTCTATCGTCAGTGCTTTGCTACACGATGTTGTCGAGGATACAGACTATACTGTCGAGGATATACGCAATCGCTTTGGGGATAAGGTGGCTGTGATTGTCGATGGGCTTACCAAAGTGTCGTCGGATAAGTTTAGCCCCGGGACGTCTGCACAGGCAGAGAGCCTTCGTAAGATACTGCTCACGATGAGTGACGATGCCCGTGTTATCCTTATTAAGATAGCCGATAGATTACATAATATGCGTACTCTCGGCTCAATGCTTCCCAGCAAGCAATACAAGATAGCAGGAGAGACGCAGTACATATACGCTCCACTAGCACATCGCTTGGGGCTACACTCTATCAAGACAGAACTAGAAGACCTCAGTTTCAAGTACGAGCACCCCGATAGTTATCGTATGATAAGCCAGAAGATAGCAGACTCCGAGGGTGATCGTGAGGAACTTCTCAAACGTTTTGCTGCTCCCATCGAAGCGGCTCTCATCAGCGAAGGCATACATTACGACCTCAAGATGCGGGTAAAGAGTAACTACTCTATATGGCGTAAGATGGAGACCAAGGGTATTCCTTTTGAGGAAGTCTATGACCTCTTTGCTGTACGTATCGTCTTTGATAATGCCGATGGTTATCCCGAGAATAAGCGTTGCTTTGACATCTATACTGCTATCACATCTTTGTATAGATCTAATAGCGAGCGAGTGCGAGATTGGGTCTCTACGCCCAAAAACAATGGATACAGAGCCTTGCACGTTACCGTGATGGGACCAAGTGGACGATGGATAGAGGTACAGATACGTTCGCGTCGTATGGACGAGATCGCTGAGCGTGGTCTGGCGGCTCACTGGCGTTACAAAAACGAACTAGTAGAGGAGGATAAGGAGATCGGCAAATGGCTCGATACTGTAAGAGCCGTAGTGCAAGCCCCTACACCAAATGGTATGGACTTCTTGGATACCTTCAAGTTAAGTCTATACGCAGAGGATATATGGGTCTTCACCCCCAAAGGTGATACAATACGCCTACCCTACGAAGCCACAGTCCTAGACCTTGCCTATGATATTCATAGCGAACTAGGAGATCATTGTATCGGTGCTAAGATCAACCACAAGGCAGTACCTATTACGACCAAACTAAGTCAAGGAGATCAAGTAGAGATACTACATAGTAAGACCGCATACCCCAAAAGTGAATGGCTCGGCTATGTCGTAACACCCAAGGCTAGACTCGGTATCAATGCAGCCCTACGACGACAATTAAGGGAGCAGATAGCCAAGGGCGAGGAGATCCTAAGTACACAATGTCGTAAGGTAGGGCTTGAGCCAAGTAATAGTCTTATCGACCGCTTACTGCTGTTCTATCAATATCAGCGTAGGGAAGATCTATTCCAAGCCTTAGGCGTAGGACGCATCAACCTAGAGGCTGATATTAGCAAAGCCGTTAAAGCCCAGCAAGAGCAAAAGGGACTAGGCGTATCAATATCTACCGATCGTAAACGAAACAAGCAGTTTACGGCTATTATAGACCCCGAGCAACCGCAGGATCGAGTGCCTATTGACCGTAAGAAGATATACGTACTACAAGAGGAACAACAGCAACTCAACTACAAGCAAGCACAGTGTTGTCGTCCTATTCCCGGGGACGAAGTACTCGGTATCGTAGACGATAGTGAGCAGGTGATCGTACACAAACTTGCTTGCCCTATCGCCACCAAGATAAAGTCTACCGAGGGCAACCGTTTGATCTCGACACGATGGGGAGAGCATATCGATGCACGCTTTGAGGCTACACTGATCTTCCGCGGTGTTGATAATGTGGGCATACTACATAGTATTACCCAGACACTACTCAAGCATAGTGACATCAACATCAGCGGTATCAATATAGCGTGCAAAGACGGGATATTCTCTGGACGTATATCTGTTATGGTACGCAACGTACAGGAGGTTGAGGAGATCTGTGATATACTCAAGCAGAATGATGCTATTATCAATATCCATCGCTTAGCCGAGGAAACGATCAAACGTAGAGGTAGTACAGAGAGAGAATGAAACGACCTTTTCAGATGATGAGTAAGGCAGCAGGTGCTAGTTGCAATATGCGCTGTGACTACTGCTATTACCTAGAGAAGGAAGACTTGTACGACTCTACTAGTGCCTTTGTCGCCTCTATGAGTGATGAGGTCTTGGAGGCTTATATCAAGTCTTACATCTCGGCACAACCCGTGGGAGGTATCGTTGCCTTTACGTGGCACGGAGGCGAAGCACTGCTACGACCACGTGCCTTCTATGAGCAAGCCCTTAGACTACAAGAGCGATATGCCGATGGTCGCACTATTGAGAATAGCCTACAAACAAATGGATTGCTACTGAGCGAAGATTGGTGTCACTTCTTCCGAGAGAATAACTTCCTAATAGGCATATCTCTTGATGGCAACGAGCATCAACATGATGCTTATCGTAGGACTCTTGGGGGACAAGGTTCTTTTGCAAGGGTGATGCGTGCCATAGAGATGATGCAGCGATTAGGCGTTGAGTTTAATGTCTTGTCCACGATCAATAGTAGTAATGCAGACGAGCCTCTAGAGTATTATCGTTTCTTACGAGGTGTGGGTGTGCGTTACATTCAATTCACGCCTATTGTAGAGCGTATCCATAGTGCTAGTAGCAAGCATCAGCATATCGAGGCTCCATACATTGATCTCAAAAAGGAACTCCGACAAATGCACGATGGTCTAGACATACGCTTAGCCCCTTATAGCATCAAACCTAGCCAATGGGGCGACTTTCTTATTGCAGTCTTTGACGAGTGGGTACGACACGATGTAGGAGAAGTCTTCGTGCAGATGTTTGACTCTACTCTTGCAGGTTGGTTGGGTGTACTCCCCGGTGTCTGTACCCTTGCACCTGAGTGTGGACACGCAGGTATTATTGAGCATAATGGCGACGTCTTCTCTTGTGACCACTACGTCTACCCTCGTTATAAGTTGGGCAATATCCTTCGTAACGATCTAGGTGAAATGATGCGTAGCCACGAGCAACAACGCTTCGGAGAGGCCAAACGCAGTGGACTTACCGAGCAATGTAAGCATTGTCGCTACCTATTCCTCTGCCATGGTGAGTGTCCCAAGAATAGATTTGTAAAGAGTCGAGATGGTGAGTTGGGACACAACTATCTCTGCCAAGGTTACTATGCCTTTTGGGAGTATTCGGCTCCTTATATGCAATATATGCGGCACTGCCTTACCCTAGGGCAACCCGCTAGTTTAATTATGGATCGTCTTGCAGCCGGCCTTGCTCTGTAAGACTAATATCCTACTCTATCTATGAAACAAGAAAATCAATATATCGAGTTACTACGCCCACTCTTACGTCGGCTAGTCACTCGCCTATCAAACGATACAAGCAGAGCAGAGCGTCGGGAGTTGTTTCGACTCTTGACCTCCGATGCTGTACAAGGCTTGTTCGCTAGTAGAGATACAGACCCACAGGTATCTATCCCTACTTGGCAAGTCATCATTGAGGTTGCACTCGTTGCTAGCGAAGAGTTGTTGCTCGACAGAGATAGCCTCCTTGCTCTATTACTCTATACACCCTATCTCGAGGGAATAGTCAAAGATAGGGATATAGAGCAGGCTTATGGTGCAGAGGTGCTACGCCTATTAGGTCTGATGCATCGAGCCTCTGCCTTGTATAGCCGTAGAGAGTCTATTTGCAGTGAGAACTTCCACAACCTACTGCTCTCTATGGCAGAGGATATTCGTGTAGTCTTACTCATTATTGCAGATCGCCTATATCGCCTTAGGAATGCCAAGCATCTATACCCTAGCGAGCAATGCTTATCACTTGCTGTAGAGGTTTCGTTTCTCTATGCCCCGATCGCCCACAGACTAGGCTTGTACAAGATCAAGGGAGAGATGGAGGACTTATGCCTCAAATGGCGAGATCGCAAGACTTACGACTTTATCGTGCGTAAGTTGGGAGAGAGTAAGGCGAAGCGTGACGCTTATATCGCAGACTTTATCGCTCCGATACGCAAGAAGTTGGAGGAAGCCCTAGATGTGCCTTTTGAGATGAAGGGCAGAGTGAAGAGTATTAGTTCGATACATAATAAGTTGCGTAAGCAAGTCTTTGAGGACATATATGATCTCTTTGCTATCCGTGTCATTGTAGACTGTCCATTAGAGCGAGAACGTCTTGTCTGCTGGCAAGTCTACTCGATCATTGCCGATATGTACCGACCTAATCCGGAGAGGCTCAAAGACTGGATAACTATCCCCAAGAGTAACGGCTACGAGAGTCTGCATACGACTGTTATGGGTCCCGAGAACCGTTGGGTCGAGATACAGATACGTTCGCAACGTATGGACGCTATTGCAGAGCAGGGGGTAGCAGCACACTGGAAGTACAAGGGGATCAAAAGTGAGAGCGGACTAGACGATTTTTTATCGTCTGTAAGGGATACACTAGAGGCGGTTAAGACACTCGATGGAGCCGACAGACGTGGTATCTTGGAGCGTTCGATGATGACGATTAAGGCTCAAGAGATCTATGTCTTTACGCCCAAAGGAGAGGTCTTGAAACTCCCTCAAGGAGCCACAGTCCTAGACTTTGCCTTCTCGATACATAGTCGTGTAGGGGCTAGTGCCTCATCGGGGAAAGTCAATGGCAAGAACGTATCGCTCAAGCATCAACTAAGCAATGGGGACACCGTCGAGATTATTACGAGCGGACAGCAAAGCCCCAAGCAAGACTGGCTATCAATAGTCGTGAGTACTAAGGCAAAAGCACGTATTCGTCAGTTGCTACGAGCCGAGGAAGAGCAAGGAATTGCTATTGCCAAGGAGTTGATACAACGTAGACTCAAAAATCGGAAACTCCCTTACCACGAGGCGATCTTCATACGCCTTACCATAAAGCGAGGATATAAGGCTCTCTCGGACTTCTATCGTGACATCAAAGACGAACGCTTTGATGTATCGGCATTCATAGATCAGTATGAGTACGAACTCAAACAACTCGCCAGCGACACACAGAGCAAAGTAGACCCTTTACAGACACTACGCTCTGCCGAGGAGTTTGCAGGACTTACCGAACTAGCAGAAGCACACCTAGCAGCCTCTGCCGATCGTGATGTCCTCGTCATAGACAGAGGACTAACGGGTGTTGTCTATTCCTTTGCTAAGTGCTGTCAGCCTGTCTACGGAGATGAGGTCTTTGGCTTTGTATCTAGCAAAGGCATCAAGATACATCGTACCGATTGCCCCAATGCTCCCGATATGATCGAACGCACGGGGCATCGTGTTTTGACTGCTCGCTGGGCAGGGAATGACAGCGATGCTCGCAGTATTGTCGAGATAGAAGTAGTAGGGCGTGATGATATTGCTGTGGTTACGCATATCATCTCACTTATTAAGAAAGAGAGTAAGTGTATGCTACGCAGTTACTCGATAGACTCTGGTGATGGGCTTTTCCGCGGTACTTTTGTGATCAAACTTGATGCTGGGGGCAGTATGAGTAACCTTATCAAGAAGATACGAGGAGCAGTAGGCGTAAAGCAGGTCATCTCCTCTCGACTCTAATGGAGGCTTACTCCCGTATAATAGTAAGAGTATCTACACTGAGCGTGTAGGTACTCTTTTCGTATGCTTGCACCCGCAAGCGACCTCCCTACCCGATGCGACCTCTCCCCTACTCTCGAGGAGTACTCAAGGTTAGGTGGGCAGTGAAGTATCATACCCAATCAACACTAAGTATCTTGTCAATCGAACGCTAAGTATCTTGTCACATGACACCTAAGTATCTCTTCGATGGACGTCTAAGTATCTTGTTATAACTCCGATCAGCATTAGGTTTCCGAGGGGTCTACCTCGTAAGTCTTTATTCGATTACTTTCTTCCCCGATGATTAGACGATGTTAAGTCTACCTAGATGAACATAACCCTTTGAGCAAAGACACACAAGTATATCAATTCTAAATGATTAAGTTTGAGATAGGAGGACATTGGGGCTCAATGCTTTTCTCTTGATTTAACTCCTCGGGCATAAGTAGTAGGGGTAATCTCCTTAGGGCTATTTAGTAGGCTTCTGCTATAAGCCATTCTCTTGGGGCAACTCCCTACTAGACCTATCCCTAAGAGCATAGAATATAAAGCCCCCAAGGGACGAATGCGTATAAATTGTTATCTTTGTGCTAAGTATGCCCGTCGGAGGCTACTTTGATTGTTGTGGGGTATGCTTGGCATACTCTGTATTTATATGTTTAGTATGAATATCTTAGAACTTAGCGAACAAGAGATTGTCAGAAGACAAAGTCTACAAGAACTAAAGAATATCGGTATAAATCCATATCCTGCAGAGGAATATCAAGTAACTGCGTATAGTGTAGAGATCTTGGAGAGTTTCCGTGATGATGCACCCCGTCGTGAGGTAAGTCTTGCTGGTCGCGTTATGGGGAAGCGTATTATGGGTAAAGCCAGTTTCCTTGAGTTGCAAGATGCAGAGGGACGTATTCAGATATATATAAGCCGTGACGAACTTTGTCCCGGGGAGGATAAAACTATCTACAATACACTTATAAAGAAGTTATTGGACTTTGGCGACTTTATCGGTGTGAAGGGATATGTCTTCCGTACACAAATGGGAGAGATTAGCATTCATGCAGACGAGATTACATTCTTGGCAAAAACGCTACGCCCTCTGCCCATCGTCAAGGAAAAAGACGGACAAACTTTTGACGCCTTTACAGATCCTGAATTGAGATACCGTATGCGTTATGTAGACCTAGCGGTGAATGCTCACGTCAAGGATATATTCATCAAGCGTACCAAGATATTCAACTCTATGAGAAACTTCTTTAATGATCGAGGTTATCTAGAGGTGGATACTCCCGTACTACAACCAATCCCCGGTGGGGCTGCGGCTCGTCCGTTTATCACCCATCACAACGCTCTAGACATTCCGCTCTATATGCGTATTGCCAACGAGTTGTACCTTAAGCGTCTTATCGTTGGAGGCTTTGATGGTGTTTATGAGTTTAGTCGTAACTTCCGCAATGAGGGAATGGACAGAACTCACAACCCCGAGTTTACCGCCATGGAGATCTACGTAGCCTATAAGGACTACAACTGGATGATGACCTTCACCGAGCAAATGCTTGAGTACATCTGTATGCAGGTGCTTGGTACTACCAAGGTCAAGGTTGGCGAGCGAGAGATAGACTTTAAGGCTCCATATAAGCGTATCAGTATGTTTGATGCGATCAAAGAGCATACAGGTATAGACATCAGTGGTATGGGCGAGGACGAATTGCGTCTTACTTGTAAGCAACTGGGTATCGAGGTTGATGATACTATGGGTGTAGGGAAACTCATCGACGAGATCTTTGGCGAGAAGTGTGAGGGCAACTATATCCAGCCTACATTCATCACAGACTACCCCAAGGAAATGTCACCGCTCACCAAGGAGCATCGTAGCAATCCTAGACTAACAGAGCGTTTTGAGTTGATGGTGAACGGGAAAGAACTTGCCAATGCATACAGCGAGCTGAACGACCCTATCGACCAAAGAGAGCGATTTGAGGAGCAACTACGTCTGAGTGAGAAGGGCGATGACGAGGCAATGTTTATCGACCACGACTTCTTGCGTGCCCTAGAGTATGGTATGCCTCCTACAAGCGGTATGGGTATCGGTATGGATCGCTTAGTAATGCTTTTGACGGGACAAGAGAGTATCCAAGAGGTGCTATTCTTCCCACAGATGCGTCCCGAGAAAGTTGTGCATAGGGACAAAGCAGAGGCTTTTGCTCCTTATGGCGTACCTAGCGAATGGGTACCACTCCTACATAAGGCAGGATACCTCACAGTAGAGGCTATGCGTAGCGAGGAAAAGCCCGGTAAGATGCACCAAGCACTACAAGACATTAAGAAGAAGTACAAACTAGAGGAACTCCCTAACCTAAGGTTGGAAGAGGTACAATCTTGGCTTGCTTAAGGAGATAACAATAGCATGAATACACCGGGTAAGATAGGTATTATCGGTGGAGGTACTTGGGCGACAGCACTGGCTAAGATAGTTCTTGAGACACAAGAACGTATTAGTTGGTGCTTACGCACATCTAATCACGTAAGAGAGTTTAGGCAGAGAGGACACAACCCAACCTATCTATCAGATGTCGTTTTTGACTTAGGTCGTATTGATTTCTTTGAGGAGAGTAATGTGAATGACTTCCTTCGCTCGTGCGATACAGTCATACTTGGAGTCCCCTCACCCTATGTAAAGAGTTACCTCAAGAGAATGCGTAACTCGGTACTTCGCAGTAAGGTGGTTATCAATGCCATCAAAGGTATGGTCCCCGATGACAACCTGTTGATCAGCGAATATCTGCATAGAGAGAAAGAGTTGCCTAGAGAACAGATTGGCGTAGTATCGGGGCCTTGTCATGCCGAGGAGATCGCACAAGAGAGGCGATCGTATCTCACCGTAGGGTGCTTCGACATTGCCAAGGCCGAGGCTATCTCCAAGGTACTAACCAATAGATACGTGCATTGCTGTGTGAGCCGAGATGTCATTGGCATCGAATACGCAGCCGTGCTAAAGAACATCTATGCCATTGCTGCTGGTATTTGCAATGGACTGAATAGGGGCGATAACTTCCAAAGCGTACTTATAAGTAATGCCATTGCCGAGATGAGCAGTTTCGTAGGAGTAGTGCATCTCTTGAAACGTAACGTAACAGAGAGCGTCTACCTCGGGGATTTGCTTGTTACGGCATATAGTACTCATAGTCGCAACCGCACCTTTGGTACGATGATAGGGCGAGGATATACTGTAAAGGCAGCACAACTAGAGATGAATATGGTCGCTGAGGGCTATTATGGTTGCAAGTGTATCTACGCAGTAAATCAACAATACGGTGTTCATATGCCTATCGCAGGGGCTGTATATGATATACTCTATAGAGGTTATTCGCCAGAAGAGACGATAGATAAACTGAGTAAGCAGTTTAAGTAAGACATAACAATAAACAAAAGGATATATATTATGAGTACGATAAAGTTGGACCTTACGGGAGTACAGGCTTTCGTTAAGGAAGAGATTACCCACGCATTGTGGGCAAAGAGCGAGACCTACAATAAAATGCTACACGATGGCACCGGTGTAGGTAACGATTTCCTTGGCTGGGTAAACTTACCCAATGAGATAAGCGAAGACAATTTCTGTGAGATCGAACGCGTAGCATCTAGCCTACGCTCTAAGTGTGATTACATTATAAGCATTGGTATTGGGGGGAGTTACCTCGGGGTACGTGCCGTACAAGAGGCTCTAACGAATAGTTTCGAGTGGCTACAACCCAAGCACGATAATCCTATCCTTATTTATGCCGGGCATAACATAGGGGAGGATTACCTTAGCGAATTGACGACCTTCCTCAAGGACAAGAGTTTTGGTATCATCAATATCTCAAAGAGTGGTACGACCACAGAGCCAGCAATTGCGTTCCGTATCCTCAAGGCTCAACTTGAGGCACAGGTAGGTAAAGAAGAGGCTCGCCAACGCATTGTTGCTGTTACAGACAAAGCCAAGGGAGCACTACGTACTCTTGCTACCAGTGAGGGCTATGCTACATTTGTGATCCCCGACGACATCGGGGGACGCTTCTCTGTACTTACACCTGTGGGATTGCTCCCTCTTGCTGTTGCTGGTATCAATATCCGAGAGTTGGTAAGAGGTGCCGCAGATATGAGCAAACAAGTTGGGACGAACGTACCTATCCAAGACAATATATCGGCACAATACGCTGTGGCTCGTAATGCCTTGTATCAAGCAGGGAAAAAGATCGAGATAGTGGCAAACTACCACCCTAAGATGCACTACATCGCTGAGTGGTGGAAGCAGTTGTACGGAGAGAGTGAGGGTAAGGAGCATAAGGGTATCTTTAATGCTGCAGTAGACTTATCGGCAGATCTTCACTCTATGGGGCAATGGATCCAAGAGGGAGAGCGTTCGATCTTTGAGACTGTTATCTCTGTCGAGACAACGGATTATGAGTTACGTATCCCTAGCGATAAGGATAATCTAGATGGTCTTAACTTCTTGGCAGGTAAGCGAGTTGATGAGGTTAACAAGATGGCAGAACTAGGCACTCGTGTTGCTCATATCGATGGCGGTGTCCCCAACATACGTGTTGTTATGCCTGCTCTTAATGAGTACTATATAGGGCAACTCTTCTACTTCTTTGAGAAGGCAGTAGGTATTAGTGGCTATATGCTTGAGGTAAACCCCTTCAATCAACCCGGAGTAGAAGCCTACAAGGGCAATATGTTTGCTCTGCTCGAGAAACCCGGATACGAAGAACAAACAAAGCAGATCAAAGCCCGTCTACAATAATAGTATGAAGTACAATAATAAGTTGGAGGCAATCCGAGTCCCTGAGTATGGTCGTCACATTCAAAAGATGGTGGACTTTGCTATCTCAATACCAGAGCGTGATCGTCGTAATAGGATAGCCCTTAGCATAGTACGTACTATGCGAGGGCTTGCTCCCGAACTAGGAGATACACCTAGTGGTGAGCAGATATACTGGGATCATCTTGCACTTATTTCGGACTTCAACCTAGACATAGATTATCCAGAAGGTACCCTTACACGAGAAAGACTCAATACAAGCATAGAGAAGCCTGCTTACACAGAGCATCGTATTCGCTTTCGCTATTATGGTCACTTAATAGAGGCGATGATACGAGAGGTCTGTAAGATGCCTGTGGGCAAAGAACGTGCAGAACTAGAATACTTCATCGCTTTGCAGATGAAAAGAGGATATATGACTTGGAACAATGAGGTCGTTGATGACCTTAAGATATTCAAGGATCTCTACGAACTAAGCAATGGTGAGATTATGCTCACACCCGAGAACTGCAAACTCGTGATTAACCCTAATAGTATTGATAGGTCGGGTAAGCAACGTGTGAAACTACCCGGTAAGATCGCTGGCAAAGCACAAGCAAAACAGAAAGCACAAAAACGCAAATAAATAGGATACATATAATGGCATCATACGTTATTGAGGGAGGCTATAGCCTCAAGGGCGAGATCACTCCTCAGGGTGCAAAAAATGAAGCACTACAAATCATCTCGGCTGTTTTGCTGACACCAGAGCAAGTTACTATTCACAATGTCCCCAACATTCTAGATGTAAACAATCTGATAGACCTTTTGCGTCAGATGGGCGTGAAGGTTGAGCGTCTGAACGACGAGGGTAGTTATACCTTCAAAGCAGACGAGATCAATCTCGAGTATCTAGAGAGTGAGCAGTTTCTACAACGCAGTAGAGCCTTACGCGGATCAATAATGACCGTTGGAGCCCTACTCGCTCGTTTTGGCTTCGGAGTATTCCCTAAGCCCGGAGGCGATAAGATTGGTCGTCGTAAACTAGACACACACCTTATCGGCTTTATGGACTTGGGTGCGAGTTGTGTTTATGCCCCAGAGAAGCAAGCCTACATTCTCAAGTCGGACGGCCTCAAAGGGAAGTATATGCTCCTAGACGAAGCCTCTGTTACAGGTACAGCCAATATCCTAATGGCGTCTGTACTAGCAGAGGGTGAGACGACGATCTACAATGCTGCTTGCGAACCATACTTGCAACAACTAAGCAAGATGCTAGTACGTATGGGGGCAAAGATCGAGGGCATTGGTTCGAACCGATTGATCATTCAGGGGGTGAAGACTCTAGGAGGTACAGAGCATCGTATCTTGCCCGATATGATCGAGATTGGGAGTTTCATCGGTATGGCTGCAATGACTGCAAGCGAACTGACGATTAAGAATTGTAGTATCCCCGATCTAGGTATTATTCCCAATGCTTTCCGCCGTCTAGGTATTACGATCGAGGAACGTGGTGATGACCTCTATATCCCCAAGCACGAGAGTTATGAGATAGACACCTTTATGGACGGGTCTATCCTTACAGTTGCAGATGCACCATGGCCCGGCCTAACGCCCGACCTCTTGAGTGTTTTCCTCGTGGTGGCGACACAGGCTAAGGGTTGTGTGCTTATCCATCAGAAAATGTTTGAGAGTCGTTTGTTCTTCGTGGACAAACTCATAGATATGGGTGCACAGATAATGCTCTGTGATCCTCACCGTGCGACAGTTATCGGCTTGGGCAAGCGTAATCGCCTTAAGGCAGCGACAATGTCTTCTCCCGACATTAGAGCAGGTATCGCTCTTCTTATTGCAGCGATGAGTGCAGAGGGAACAAGCGTTATACATAATGCCGAGCAGATAGATAGAGGCTACCAAAATATAGCCGAACGCTTGAATGCCTTAGGTGCTCGTATCACCAAACTATCGTAATCAAGGTACGATAACAACCAGCGAAATATACCACCAGCCTCAGTTATGGGGTTGGTGGTATTTGCTTTATAAGTGTCCCGTCCTCAAAGAATAGCGACTTTATGACTACCTTTGTGCCTATTACATAAGAATGCAAACAAAAGAATAAACAAACAACAATGTTACTAGACATCTTACTATTTGTCGTAGGTATTGCCCTAATTGTTGCAGGGGCAAATTTCCTAACAGACGGTGCTGCGGCTCTAGCACGTCGCTTTGGTCTTAGTCCTTTGATGGTCGGCTTAACGATCGTAGCCTTTGGTACTTCGGCACCGGAATTAGTTGTAAGTCTAACTTCTGCCCTAGGAGGTAACTCAGACATCTCACTAGGTAATGTCGTAGGGAGCAATATCTTTAATGTCTTTGGTATAGCCGGTATAACGGCAATCATAGCACCACTCTCTATTACGAAGAGCACTATCCGTAAGGAGATCCCTCTGATGATACTTGCCTCAGTAGTCCTCTCTGTAATGATTTTTGACTCATTACTAAGTGGTCTACCCAATCAAGAGAATATCGTTAGTCGTAGCGAAGGCTTAGTTTTGTTGGGCTTCTTCTCGATCTTCCTTGCCTACACTATTGCTATCAGCAAGCCTAGCGAATTGATAGAGCCTCAACAAGAGAAGGAAGCAGTAGTAGAGGAGAACAAGAGTCCTAAGAAGCCTATATGGTTCTTACTTCTATGTATTGTCGGTGGATTGGCTGCTCTCGTCTACGGTGGAGATTTGTTTGTAACCTCTGCCTCCAACCTTGCCAAAGCCTTTGGAGTAAGCGAAGCGGTTATTGGTCTTACGATTGTTGCTGCTGGTACATCGTTGCCCGAACTAGCAACAAGTGTTGCGGCAGCTCTCAAGGGTGAGCAAGAAATGGCTGTGGGGAATGTAGTCGGTAGTAACATCTTCAATATATTCTTTATCCTAGGGCTAACGGCTAGCGTTACTCCTATCGGACTAGGAGGATTGACGATGTTTGACTTTGCCTCGATGATTGCGGCTGCGGTACTGCTGTATTTCTTGGCTGTTTTCTTCGGAGATCGTAAAATTACACGTATCGAGGGCGGGATCCTACTTGCGTGCTACGTTGCTTATACTGTGTTCCTCTTGAACCAACTATAAGCCGACCTCTCCCTTAACTAAAATGACGACAGGAGCGTACATCGTATGTACGCTCCTGTTTTCATATAGAGTGTACACGAGTATACATATAGTGTATACTTTTGCCCTCCTTATTGAGGAGCATAAGCAGGACTTCTTCGCTTGAGAGCAATCCCCCACCCTGCGCTTACGAGATATTCCCGAGCAAGACGTTGTTCTTCTAGTCGGTATCGTTAGTTCGCTCTTATAAGGTTATTAGCCCCTCGATCTGTGAGGAGTATTCTTGTTGCTTACTCTTTGCACTCACACAAGGGCAATACTATCGCATCGGGCTAAGCCCTCGGTCGCCTCAAAAGCCCACTGTGCCTCTCTGTTTAAGGGATAATCGCTACCTTTGCTGTATAATCTTAATAGGACTAATGATCGTCCACAACGGAGAGTAAGTTATGAGCCCAAACTTCCCTTACATAGAACGCGATGAGAGTTGGATGTACTTCAATAAACGTCTTCTTTGCGAGGCGGCTAGACAGGATATTCCTATACTAGAGCGTTTCAATTATCTAGGCATATACTCTAGCAATCTAGATGAGTTTTTCCGTGTTCGTATTGCGTCACTTAGGCGAATATCCGAGTTCAACTCCCTAGCAACTAGCGAAGAGCGACAGAGGGCAAAGCAAACATTGGTACATATCGCCCGACTACACAAAGAGTTTGCCTCCGACTACGAACGCACCCTTGCGAGCCTAGTATCCGAACTAGACAGAGAACGCATTCATATCGTTAATGAGCGAGAATTAACTCCCGAGCAAGGGGAAGAGGTACGACGTTTCTATATGGAGCATATCAGCAGTACCGTCAATCCCGTCTTTATATGTAGCAACGCTTTTGATCCCGAGAGGCATCTCAAAGAAAGCCTTTATTTCGTTGTGGCCCTTCGTCCTAATTTGGTCCTTAAACAAGACGGTTCGCCAGACTTGGCCATTCTAGAGATACCTACTAAGGTCTGTGGGCGTTTTGTAAGGCTCAAAGACGGAGCCCAAGGAGAGGCTTATATTATATTGCTTGATGATGTCCTACGCTTTTGCTTGCCTTATATCTTCGCTGGTATGCCCTACACAGAGTTTGAGGCATATACATTCAAACTCACCAAGGACTCCGAGATAGAGATAGAGACAGACCTAAGGCGTAGCGTAATTGACCAAGTATCGCTCGGTCTTAAACAGCGTAAACGAGGAGCACCTATCCGTGTTGTTTACGACTCTGCTATGCCACCCAAGGTCTTGGAACGTTTGTGTGAACTCACAGGACTAGGACGTAGTGATACCTTTGTAGGTGGAGGACGTTATCACAACATTAAGGATATGATGAAGTTCCCCGACTGTGGTCGCAAGCATCTACGCTTCCCCGAGTGGCAACAAAGACAAAGTAGCGAGGTGCATTACGCCGAGAGTATTCTCGATCGTATCCAACAGAAGGATATGGGCATTCACTTCCCTTATCAGAGTTTTGATGCTTTCTTACGAGTCTTACGAGAGGCGGCTATTAGTCCACAGGTCACAGAGATACGGATCACTCTATATCGAGTAGCCCAGCACAGTCGTGTGGTAGGTGCTTTGCTGGCAGCGGCTCAGAATGGTAAGCGTGTAACAGCAGTAGTCGAGTTGCTGGCTCGCTTTGATGAGGAGAGTAATATCCACTGGAGTAAGAAACTCCAAGACGCAGGTGTACAAGTCATCTTCGGGCACGAGAAACTCAAGATACACTCCAAGTTGGTACACATTACGACACAGACTGGGGGTATCGCTTGTATCGGAACAGGTAATCTACACGAGGGCAATGCTCGGTTATATACCGACTATATGCTTATGACGGCGAACACTGGCATAGAGCAAGATGTGCGTAGAGTCTTCGACTTCATAGAGACCCCTTATTTGAGGGCAGAGTTTAAGAAACTGCTTGTCGCTCCCAACGATATGCGACCTAGGCTAATAGCCTTAATTGACAGAGAGATCAACCACGCACGTATGGGTCGGCCCGCAGCATTCAAACTCAAACTTAACCACATCGTAGACGAAGCCATGGTACAGAAACTATATGAGGCGAGTCAAGCAGGTGTACAGATTGATCTGTGTGTAAGGGGCAATTGCTCTCTACTGCCCGGTCTTATTGGTATCAGTGATAATATCCGTATCAATGCCATTATAGATAGATACTTGGAGCACTCTCGTATTTATATATTTGAGAATGCAGGTAAGCCCGAGTATTATCTGGGATCGACCGATTGGATGACACGCAACTTGGATAGACGTATCGAGGTAATGGCTCCTGTACTTGACCCCGACATTCAAGACGAACTACGTATGATTGTCGAGTATGGTCTACGTGATACTGCCCAAGGATACGAGGTTAATTGGGGAGAGAGAGAACCTCGCCGTAACTCACTCAGCGTTGGGCAAACACTCTTCCGATCACAAGAAGCCTTATACAACTATTACCAAAGCAAGCCCTACTAAAGCAAGATATAAATGAAAGACAAAAGACACTACGCCGGGATAGATATTGGCTCCAATGCTGTGCGTTTGCTTATCAAGTGCCTCAACGATGAGGGTAGCGATGAGTTATTGAGCAAAGTACAACTAGTGCGTGTACCTATTAGACTCGGGGAAGATGCCTTCACCAAAGGACGTATCGGCAAGAAGAAGAGCAAGAAACTCTTGGCCCTAATGTTTGCTTACAAGCAACTAATGGAGATATATGATGTCGTAGACTATCGGGCTTGTGCCACCAGTGCCATGAGAGATGCTGATAATGGCCGTGAACTCGTAGAGAGCATCTTGAGAGAAACGGGCATAAGCATTGAGATCATATCGGGACGAGAAGAGGCCGAACTAATATCTAGTGAACTCATAGATGGGCAGGAGATCTCATCTAGTGATATATTTCTCTATGTCGATGTCGGGGGTGGTAGTACAGAACTAAATCTCGTACAAGGCAAGACACTGCTACACTCCCAGTCCTTCAATATCGGGACTATCAGACAACTGAGCGGTAAGGTTGAGGAGAAAGAGTTGGCAGCCTTTTGTGAGTACCTCAAGCAAATACGTAGCCAATATCCCGAGATACAGATAGCAGGGTCGGGAGGAAATATCAATAAATTACTTCGTCTAGGTGCTCCTGCCGAGAGAGGTAAGATAAACTACCTTCCTTACGATAGTCTACGATCGGTATACAGCGAGTTGAGTCGCTACACAAGCGAAGAGCGTATGATACGCTTCCGACTCAAACCCGACAGAGCAGACGTAATTATCCCAGCCTCAGAGATCTTCTTACTTGTCGGGGATATTACAGGGGCAGAGGGGATCTTAGTCCCAACAAAGGGTTTGTCCGATGGTATTATAGAGAGCGTTCATCGTCGCTATGAGAGCCTCAATACGCAACATTTATAAACTTTAGTAATTCATACAACTTATGACAAAGACACCACTAGTTAGCATTATTATGGGTAGCACGAGCGATCTACCTATTATGGAAAAAGCAGCCGCTCGTCTAGATGCTCTTGAGATCCCTTTTGAGATGCTTGCTCTCTCTGCTCATCGTACACCAGCAGAGGTCGAGGAGTTTGCAAAGAACGCACACAAGAGAGGCATAAAGGTGATTATAGGGGCAGCAGGTATGGCGGCTCACCTATGTGGCGTAATAGCATCGATGACCTCTGTACCTGTGATTGGGGTGCCTATAAAGAGTAGCCTTGAGGGTATGGACGCTCTGCTTGCGATGGTACAGATGCCTCCGGGTATTCCTGTCGCAACAGTGGGGATCAATGCAGCAGAGAATGCCGCTCTTCTTGCCGTACAAATGATGGCAACGGGTGATCCTAACTTGTATGCACGTCTAGAGGAATATAAGGAAAGCCTCAAGAAAAAGGTTATCCTTGCCAACGAAGAACTCAAGAAACTCGAGTATAAACACAAGACCAACTAGTCGGAGGCTACCCTCAAGACTAGACAGAGGACTCTATACCACTCTGTCGGATACGCATAAGGTCTGATAGTCGTAAGGCTATCAGACCTTATATTCTTACTATACTGACGCATCAGAGGTTTAATACATTAGGCCTAGATCCTAATGATCTAATCGCCTGCGTCAAGGGGCAAACTGCGATCACTTAGTTTGAGATTGGGGGCTAAGTCGGAGGGCATATATTCCCCTCTTTTGATGGGATATTTGAGGCTCGATAGGTACCAAGGTATCACGCCAATTCAACACTAAGTATCTTGTCAATCGATCCCTAAGTATCTTGTCACTTGACGTCTAAGTATCTTGTCACTTGACGTCTAAGTATCTTGTTATAACCCCGATCAGTATTGGCTCTCCGAGGGGTCTACCTCGAGGGTTATCATTGTAGACATTTGCGAGGGGGCGAGATGAAGTATCGACAAGCCATCATAGAGGCATATATTAAGCATCTCCCACCTAATTATCACCAATACGATCGGGCAATACTCTTTGGGGAATACATAGCCTTGACCTTATTCCCTTGAGATATACGACTATTCAGACTCGAGCCTTAGCCCGATTGCTCCAAAGGTCGTATCTTTGTAGATTATGAACGAAATGATACAAAATGCCCTCCTTAAGTTTGAAGCACAACAAGGGCAAACACTATCTCCTCGCGTCGTATTATTTGATATGGACGGCGTACTATACAACTCGATGCCAGCACATGAGCGTTCGTGGCTCGAGACTGCCCAACAATATGACCTACCGATGACCAAAGAAGATGTATATATGTTTGAGGGGCAGACAGGAGGGCAGACGATAGATATTTTGATCAACAGACGATACAATAGAGCGGCAAGCGAAGACGAACTCAAGGACATATATCAACTCAAGACCCAACTATTCAACAAATACAATACGGGCGAACTAATCCCCGATATTCATAGCGTCCTAGATGCAACTGCCCATCTAGATCGTATCGTAGTTACGGGTTCATCGCAAGGAGGTCTTCTCGACAAACTAAATGATAATTTCCCGGGTGTTTTCGTCCGCCAACGTATGGTAACGGGTATGGACGTTGTCCATGGTAAACCACACCCCGAGCCTTATCTCAAAGGTATGGCACTGGCCCAAACCAAGCCTTACCAGAGTATCGTCGTAGAGAATGCTCCCTCTGGAGTACGCTCTGCCTCTACTGCTGGTTGCTTTACTATTGCTGTTAATACAGGTCCTCTACCCGATGAGGCTCTATGGCAAGAGGGTGCACATCTTGTACTGCCCAATATGAGAGCCCTACAACAATGCCTATCTGTATTGCTCAATAGGTAGTACGTTTGCTTATCACTCAGATCGCAGATTTATGGATTACACCTACTTGCTCTTGTACATCTTGGCTATACTGCTCTTTGTCCCGGGCTGGGTATTAGACCGATTACTAGGTGACCCTACTCGCGGAGGACACCCAATAATCATCTTTGGGGAGTTTATTGCCTTTGGGGAGAGAAAACTAAACCATGGGGCATATCGTAGGATAAAGGGTCTTGCTTACAACCTATTCCTTACACTGCTCTTCCCTACTCTTTTCCTCCTGCCGATCATCATACTCTCATTACTAGGCAAGAGCGATGCTGGGATATTGGGCTACTTAACTATCCCTTGTAACTATGTAGTCTTTTATATGCTATCGGGGACTACCCTTATCAGAGAGGTCGAGATGGTGTTTCGGGCAGCCGATCATTCACTTGAGGCAGGGAGAGAGCAAGTGGCACGTATCGTAGGGAGAGATACGCAACACTTGAGCGATCACGAGGTTAGGACAGCAGCCCTTGAGACCCTTAGTGAGAATTTGAGTGATGGTGTTATCGCCCCGATGTTTTGGTTTGCTGTGCTTGGGCCTCTAGGTATGCTTATGTACAAGATGATAAATACTCAAGACTCTATGATTGGGTACAAAAACGAGCGTTACCGAGAGTATGGCTGGTTCTCTGCCAAACTTGACGATGTAGTAAACTATATACCTGCACGTCTTACGGCTCTCCTTATGTTGTTATCGGCCAATAGACTTGACCTCATTCCCTTTGTAAGACGCTATGGGAGAGCACACGCTAGTCCCAACTCGGGCTATCCCGAGTCTGCTCTTGCTGGGATCCTAGACTGTCGCTTCGGGGGCCCTCACGATTACTTCGGGGAAGTCATCTATAAGCCTTATATAGGAGAGCATGAGCGTCCATTAACATACAAAGACCTAGAACTTGCTATCAAGATCAACCGACGTAGCGAGTTACTGATGGGTATCTTGGTCGTAGTCCTCTCTCCTTTTACATGGCTCTCACTCTTGCTCTTTGTATAATTCATAAACATTCGCTATCTTTAACCTCAAACAATAAATAATACAAAGCACTATGAATACCTTAAACAACAGAAAGCAAACCATCTTGATTACAGGTGGTCGTTCACTGCTAGGGCGTAGACTAACTGAATACCTACGCGGTCGAGGCTATCGTATCCTATGGCTCACAAGAGACGTTAGCGGAGGTATGGATATGTGTGATGAAACCTTTTACTGGGATGTAGAGCAGAACATCGTTGCCGAGCATCCCCTCAAAGAGGCAGATATCGTCATACACATAGCCGGTGCAAGTCTATATAGCGAGCGTTGGTCTGCAGCACGTAAACGAGAAATTATACGTAGCCGTCTACGCTCGGCACGTGTTCTTACCAATGCATTAGCCAAGATAGATCACCACGTACACACTATTATATATGCGTCGTCACTTGCATACTATGAGCACCGACTACCAGAGGAGGTTATCCACGAAGATGAGGAAGCAGGTACTAGTTTCCTTGCTCAAGTATTCAAGGGTCTAGAGCATGAGGCAGTAGTAGCAGAGCAGAAACTAGGAGTAAGGACTGCTATCCTACGTAGTAGTTTTATACTAGACCCCTACGCAGGAGTACTGCCCAATCTCATACGTCCTGTTCGTTTTGGTCTGAATATCCCTCTCGGGAATGGCAAGCAATATGTAAACTGGGTACATCAACTCGATGTATGTAGGGCTTATGAGCATGTTATCGAGCATGAGGATATGAGAGGTGCTTACAATGTCGTAGCACCTGCACCTACGACTAATAGCCAACTTATGTATGCCCTCAGTGCAATACACGGCAAAGAGCATATCCGCGTGTCATTACCAGCACCACTCGTTAGACTAGCGATGGGCGAAATGAGCCACGAGTTGTTACACTCTCGTCCTGTTGCAACGGACAAACTGCTCTCTACGGGTTTCCGCTATCAATATGATGAGTTGTCAAAGGCATTGCGTGCAAGTACTCTCGAGTAAAATCAGTACCTTTGCAACGTAATTAACATGAGTACAATGTCCCGTAAAGTCGCCCTTATAACAGGTGTAACAGGTCAAGATGGTGCTTACCTATCGGAGTATCTTCTTGGGCTAGGCTATGAAGTACACGGATTGAAGCGTCGCAGTTCGCTATTCAACACCCAGCGTATTGATCATTTATATCAAGATCCCCATGAAAGCAATAGACGTTTCTTCTTGCATTATGGGGACTTGACAGACTCGATGAATATAACTCGTCTAATTAAAGACATTCAACCCGACGAGATATATAATCTCGGAGCGATGAGTCACGTTAAGGTCAGCTTTGACTGCCCGGAGTACACTGCCGATGTTGATGCTGTGGGGACGCTTCGCATTCTAGAGGCTGTACGCCTACTAGACCTAGAGAAGAAAACTCGTATCTACCAAGCCTCAACAAGTGAGTTGTACGGGCTAGTACAAGAGGTGCCTCAAAGAGAGACAACGCCCTTTTATCCCCGTAGTCCCTATGCTTGTGCCAAACTATATGGCTACTGGATTACGGTAAACTATCGTGAGGCTTATGGCATGCACGCAAGTAATGGCATTCTCTTTAATCATGAGTCACCACTCCGAGGCGAAACATTCGTGACGCGTAAGATTACGCGTAGTACGAGTCGTATTGCCTTGGGACTATTGGATAAACTCTACCTTGGGAATCTGTCTGCCAAACGTGATTGGGGGCATGCCAAAGACTACGTTCGCTCTATGCACCTTATCCTCCAACAGCCCGAGGGTGGCGACTATGTTGTCGCGACAGGCGAAACAACGGAGGTGAGAGAGTTTGCACGTTTGTCTTTTGCCGAGATAGGGCTAGCCTTGACATTCCGAGGAGAAGGAATAGACGAGGTGGGGATCCTCAAGGAGGTCGATGAGGCACTCTTCGTTGAGCGAGTAGGTTTGGAGTACTTGGAGGCCATCAAGCAGCGTATAGGACAAGAGGTTGTTGCCGTAGATCCGGCTTACTTCCGACCAACCGAGGTAGACCTACTGATAGGTGATCCTAGCAAAGCGATGCAAACACTTGGGTGGAAACCAGAGTACAAACTCAAGGATATTGTAGCAGATATGATGCAGAGCGATATTCGCCTAATGAAAAAGGACACTTATCTACAAGAGGGTGGTTATACAATAAAGAACTACTACGAGTAATCCTAGTAAATGAATAAAACAAGCAAAATATACATTGCAGGCCACAGAGGATTGGTGGGATCGGCTATTTGGCGTACTCTAGAGGCTGCGGGATATACCAATCTTATAGGTCGTACACACAACGAACTAGATCTCACGGACGCTATTGCTGTCCGTGAGTTCTTCGTTCAAGAGCAACCCGAATACGTCTTCCTTGCTGCTGCTTTTGTCGGTGGTATTATGGCAAACAATACTCTAAGGGCGGACTTTATCTACCGCAACTTGGCGATCCAGCAAAATGTAATTGGGGAGAGTTACAGATCTAAGGTAAAAAAACTCCTATTCCTTGGTAGTACCTGTATCTATCCCAAGAATGCAGAGCAACCCATCAAAGAGGACTATCTCCTAAGCGATACCCTTGAGTACACCAACGAACCCTATGCTATTGCCAAAATAGCAGGTCTCAAGATGTGCGAGAGTTTCAACTTGCAGTATGGAACCAACTTCATCGCTTGTATGCCTACCAATCTCTATGGGCCTAATGACAACTTCGACCTAGAGCATAGCCATGTATTACCTGCTATGATCCGTAAGATTATCCTTGCCGATGCGATGCAACGCCAAGATTGGGATCGGGTACGTCAAGACTTAGAGCGTCGTCCTATCAGCCTTATCCCCGACCTTGCGGCTGTAACGAACGATGATATCGCTCGTATCCTAGGAGAGCGTTTTGGGGTCTATGCCGATAGAGTCGAACTGTGGGGTACAGGTACTCCGATGAGAGAGTTTCTATGGAGTGAAGATATGGCTGAGGCTTGTGTCTTCTTGATGGAACGTATAAACTTTGAGGACTTGAAGCCTCTGGAGGGAGAGGTACGTAACTGCCACATCAATATCGGGACAGGCAAAGATGTAAGCATTCACGACCTAGCCTGTTTGATTAAAGATACTGTTGGCTACAAAGGCAACATTAGTTTTGATAGCACTAAGCCAGATGGCACGATGAGAAAACTTACAGACCCAAGCAAACTCAACAGCCTTGGCTGGACGCACAAAGTAGAACTTGCCGAGGGTGTACAGCGTATCCTCGCTTGGTATAAGGCTAATAGTTACTAAGTATGGGCTTAAGACGCGAATATCAAAGACTACGAAGTACTATCCTAGGCTTAGTACGTATCTACTCTAGTGAGAACACAAAGTCATACACTTATAATTGGTGGCACGAGCCAGCCGAGAGTTTTTGGATTGATCGTTTCATTCGTAGCAAAATACAACCTCAACAGCCGATCAATTACTACTCTTGTTTTGGTCCCAAGGTGTGGTGTATCCGTAAGCACAGAGGACATAAGATCTTCTTCTCGGGAGAAAATCTAGAAGTAACACTTATCTCATCTCGTTTCCCCAAGTATAGAGATTGTCGTAGCCAAGAGGTCGATCTAGCCATAGGCTTTGAGTTTAGACCCGAGGCTAACTACTATCGCTTCCCTTTGTGGATTATTCAGCGAGATTTCATTAGCCCAACTGCCACTCTAGAGGACATCAAACAACTAATCCAAAGACTAAATAACCCGACGACAAGACTTAGCCCAAAGCGAGATAAGTTTACCGCCTTGGTTGCGAGTCACGACCACGGCAAGTTGCGTGGGTGTCTAGCAGATCTTATATCACCCTTGGGAATGGTGGATTTTGGTGGGAAGTTTCGTAAGAACACCAATGATCTCAAAGAGAAGTATGGAGATGTGAAGGAGGAGTTTTTGAGAAACTATCGCTTCAATATATGTCCCGAGAACTCCCTCGGTGATGGCTATACGACAGAGAAGATCTTTGAGTGTATAGCCTCAGGTTGTATTCCCATCTACTGGGGTGCTTATCTTGAGCCGGGGATCCTTAATCCCGACGCTATACTTCGCTATGAGGAGGGGAAAGAGGAGGAACTATATGAGAGAGTACGCACTCTTTGGGAAGAGAGGAGGCGTATAGGCAATTTGCAGAGATACCACCCTTTGTCGATGGGGCTGCAGAGAGAATATGGGAGATGATCCAAGGCTTAGAGACTAGACTAAGAGCAATCATTAAAGAATAACACAAGATATCAGAGATAACTGAGATGGAACCATTAAAGCATGAATGTGGCATAGCAAGTATTCGTCTGCGTAAGCCTCTAGGCTATTACCAAGAGAAGTATGGTAGTTGGCAATATGGCCTGAATAAGTTGTACCTCCTCATGGAGAAGCAACACAATCGTGGACAAGAAGGTGCTGGGCTTGCCGTAGTCAAACTAAACAGCAAAGCAGGAGAAGAGTATCTGTATCGTGAGCGTGCAGAGGGTGCCGCAGCAATACAAGAGATATTTGACCACGTACACCGCAACTACAAAGACGTTCCTCACGAACTTTTGCAAGATGCGACCTACGCAGAGGCAGAACTGCCATTCGCAGGAGAGTGCTATATGGGACACCTACGTTACAGTACTACGGGCAAGAGCGGACTCACCTATGTCCACCCAATGATACGTCGCAACAACTGGAGAGCGAAGTGTTTGGCAATATGCGGTAACTTCAACCTTACGAACGTAGATAATGTCTTCGAGCGTATCACTTCGGTGGGTCAGCACCCTAGACACGTATCGGATATGCATATCCTCCTTGAGCAAATAGGGCATCGTCTAGATAGAGAGGTAGAGCGTCTTTATCAGCAAAGCCTCAAGCACCAACTCAAGGGTATGGACATCACCAACTACATCGAGGCTCGAATGAACCTTGCCAACGTACTGCGTGAGTGCTCACCTCTTTGGGACGGAGGCTTCGTAATGTGCGGTCTTACGGGTAGTGGTGAGAGTTACACGATGAGAGATCCTTGGGGAATACGCCCTGCCTTTTATTACATAGACGAGGAAGCAGTCGTTATCGCCAGCGAACGCCCTGTTATCCAAACGGTAATGAATGTTCCTGCCGAGAAAATCATCGAGTTGAAGCCGGGAGAAGCCCTCTTGATCGACAGAGCCGGCAATCCTCGTCTTGAGCAGATAGTAGAGCCTAAGCAAGAATTGAAGCCTTGCTCATTTGAGCGTATTTACTTCTCTCGTGGTAGCGACCAAGATATATATAAGGAACGCAAGGCTCTAGGTCATAACCTTACAGAGAAAATCATGCAGGCTATCGGCGGAGATCTAGACAACTCTGTTTTCTCGTTCATACCCAATACGGCAGAGGTTGCCTACTATGGTATGCTTGAGGGACTAAACGAGCGTCTTAATGCCGAGAAGTTTGAGGCGATCAAAAACGGCAATCTGAGCGATGAAGACCTACAACGTGTCCTTGCTCGCCGTCTACGCAGTGAGAAGGTAGCCATCAAGGATATCAAACTACGCACCTTCATTAGTGAGGCAAAGAGCCGTAATGACCTAGCCGCCCACGTATATGATATTACCTACGGCACCGTAAACCCGGGTGTTGATAATCTCGTAGTCATAGATGATAGCATAGTACGAGGTACTACACTCAAGCAGAGTATCCTCGGTATCTTGGATAGGCTCCAGCCCAAGAAGATTGTAGTCGTGTCTAGTTGTCCGCAGATACGTTATCCCGATTACTATGGCATTGATATGAGCAAGATGCGAGAGTTCATTGCCTTCCGTGCTACCGTAGCACTGATCAAGGAGCGAGGACTCGAGCATATCCTACATGAGCAGTATCAAAAAGCCATAGAATTACGCAGGAAGCCTTGGGCAGAACCCGTTGAGAATGTTGTCAAGGCTGTATATAAGTTATTCAGTGTTGATGAGATCTCGGCAAAGATGGTAGAGTTGCTCAAGCCTCCACACGTTAGAGCCGATGTCGAGTTGGTATTCCAAAGCCTAGAAGGGCAGCATGAGGCAATACCTAACCATCGAGGCGATTGGTATTTCTCTGGCGACTTCCCTACTCCGGGAGGAACCCATCTTGTCAATCAAGCCTTTATTGATTATATGGAGCAAGACTTTTTGAAGAGTTAGATAAACCTTCTCGATTGTCGTTGGCTTCGTTAATCGTTATCCTTGGGGCGAAGTCATTAAGGCTTCGCCCTTTTTATATCCGATACAAAGTATTCATATTACAGAACTCATACAAATCCATTATGTATAATCGCAAGAAAGCAAGTTTAATTCTCGAGGACGGTAGCCGTTTCGATGGCTTCGTCTTCGGACACGAAGGCTCTATCGCTGGTGAGGTCGTATTCAACACCGCGATGACAGGTTACACAGAGAGCCTTACAGACCCTAGTTATCGTGGACAAATGATGGTGATGACCTTTCCCCTAGTTGGGAACTATGGCGTACCCTCAAATGTATGTGACGAACACGGTATCGAACGCTTTTGGGAGAGTAGCCGTATCCACCCTTTGGCACTCATCGTGAGTGAATATGCCGAGACATATAGCCACTGGAATGCCATCGAGAGTTTGGAGGCTTGGCTCAAGCGTGAGGGTGTCGTGGGGCTTACAGGTATCGACACACGCCTCCTTGCCAAGACACTCCGTGAGAAAGGCTCTATGAGAGGAAAGATCATTCTAGATGGAGGTGAGGACATCGCCTTTGTAGATCACAACGAACGCAATCTTGTTGCCGAGGTTTCTCCCAAAGAAGTCAAAGTCTACGGCAATGGGGAGAAGAAGGTTGTACTCGTAGACTGCGGTGCCAAAAACAACATCGTACGCAAACTGATCGCTCCCAACATTACGCTATATCGTGTGCCTTGGGACTATGACTTCAATACGATAGACTTTGATGGCTTGTTCCTTAGTAATGGTCCCGGTGACCCCAATATGTGTAGCGTTACGGTAGAGCATATTCGTAAGGCTCTCAGCAAGGGTAAGCCTATATGTGGTATCTGTATGGGCAATCAGTTGCTCGCCACTGCTGCTGGTGCTACCGTCAGTAAGATGAAGTATGGTCATCGCAGCCATAACCAGCCCGTGCGTGAGGTGGGGAGCAATCGTTGCTTCGTCACAAGCCAAAATCACGGATATGCTGTCGATGCCTCAACCCTTGAGAGCGGTTGGAGGGAAAAATACATCAACTTGAATGACGGAAGCAATGAGGGTATCTGTCACGAGACACTCCCCTACTTCTCGGCACAATTCCACCCCGAGGCTTGTAGCGGACCCACAGATACAATGTTTATCTTTGACGAGTTCCTAAGCAAACTATAATCATATACATCAATACACATAGCACTATGACCAAAGAGGATTATAAAAGACTAGCGTGGGACTTTACCCACTGTCAAAATGCCAATTGCCAACTAAGAGAGGACTGCGTCCGTTATCAAGCGTTTCGACTATTGCCATACAGAGAGTATAGCCAGTACAGATGCCTTACTCCCTCGCTCCTAAGCAACTCGGGCTCTTGCCCAGAGTTTGTTGCAGATCGCAAGGTAGTGTACGCTTGGGGCTTGAGTCGCATCTATAACGATGTGAAGTCACAAGACAAAGGAAATCTACGCCTACGTCTATTAAAGCACTTCGGACGCTCTGGGTACTATCACTTCACGAGTAAACGCAGAGCCCTCAAGCCCGAAGAGCAGAGTTTCATCAGAGCCGTCTTTGAGGAAGCAGGGTATGATGGTCGTAGTATTGAGTTTGATGAATATCAAGAGGAGTATCCTTTCCTAATGGTTGTACACCAGCGTAGCAAGAAGAGTAAGCCGTAGTGTACATATAATGTATACGGCAGTATACAACTAATGTATACCGGAGTATACACTATATGTATACTCGAGTATACATACTATGTATACAAACCTGCACGTAAGAGGGTCGGTAAGGATACACAGCCCAAGAGAGTAAACATTGATAAGATGAAAGTAGGGACGCAGAGAGCGTCCGCAGACAACAGACATATACTTAAAAGATTATGCTAGACAAAAAAGATATAAAGACGGTGCTACTCCTAGGCTCGGGAGCACTCAAAATCGGGGAGGCTGGAGAGTTTGACTATTCAGGTTCGCAAGCCCTCAAGGCTATGCGTGAGGAAGGTATCCGTACCGTCCTCGTGAACCCCAACATTGCGACGGTACAGACGAGTGAGGGTATAGCCGATGAGATATATTTCTTGCCCGTAACGCCTTACTTTATTGAGAAAGTTATTGAGAAAGAGCGTCCCGAGGGTATTCTACTCGCTTTTGGTGGGCAGACTGCCCTAAACTGCGGTGTGGCTCTGCATAAGAGCGGTGTCCTCAAGAAGCACAATGTAGCAGTGCTGGGGACTCAAGTAGAGGCGATCATCAATACAGAGGATCGTGACCTATTTGTAGAGCGTCTTAATGAGATCGATGTCAAGACGATCAAGAGTCAGGCTGCCGACAATCTTGAGGACGCACGCCGTGCTGCTAGCGAACTAGGTTATCCCGTTATCATACGAGCGGCTTATGCCTTGGGAGGGCTAGGTAGTGGCTTTTGCGATAACGAGGAGGAGTTAGATGTCCTTTGCTCCAAAGCCTTTGCGTTCAGTCCTCAAGTACTAGTAGAGAAGAGCCTCAAAGGCTGGAAGGAAGTGGAGTACGAGGTCGTTCGTGACCGATACGACAACTGTATTACGGTGTGTAATATGGAAAACTTCGACCCCCTAGGCATTCATACGGGCGAGAGTATCGTTATAGCCCCATCACAGACCTTGACCAATGACGAGTATCATATGCTACGAGAGATTGCGATACGCATCGTACGTCATATTGGTATCGTTGGGGAGTGTAACGTGCAGTATGCCTTAGACCCCGAGAGCCAAGACTATCGTGTGATTGAGGTTAATGCTCGACTATCACGTTCGTCTGCTCTTGCCTCAAAAGCCACGGGTTATCCCCTAGCCTTTGTTGCTGCCAAATTGGGATTGGGGTATGGCTTGTACGAACTGAATAACTCCGTAACAAAGACAACACCT
Source organism: Porphyromonas sp. (assembly GCA_041856045.1). Taxonomy (GTDB): domain Bacteria; phylum Bacteroidota; class Bacteroidia; order Bacteroidales; family Porphyromonadaceae; genus Porphyromonas. The sequence continues at coordinate 29,552 of JBHAFI010000010.1, forward strand.
GCGTTCTTTGAGCCAGCCCTCGACTATGTAGTCTGCAAAATACCACGTTGGGACTTGGGTAAATTCCATGGTGTAGATCGTGAACTTGGGTCGTCTATGAAGAGTGTAGGCGAAGTAATGGCAATAGGGCGTACCTTTGAGGAGGCTATTCAGAAGGGACTACGTATGATCGGTCAAGGTATGCACGGCTTCGTAGCGAATAAAGAACCACGCATCGAGGATCTCGACAAAGCCCTTAGCCAACCAACAGATACGCGTGCTTTTGCCATCAGTCAAGCATTCAATAGAGGCTATACAGTAGAGCAAGTACACCAATTGACGAAGATTGATCGTTGGTTCCTTGAGCGTCTGTATGGTATCAAAGTAACTGCCGATAGACTTGCAGACCTTACGAACGTCCAAGATATTCCGAGTGAATTGCTCGGCTTAGCAAAGCGTCAAGGCTTCTCCGACTTCCAAATAGGACGCTTACTCCGCCAAGATATGCTCAAAGGTGATGCCCTATCTCTTGCCGTACGTGAGTATCGCTTAGGCTTGGGTATTCGCCCAGTTGTCAAGCAGATAGACACCCTAGCAGCAGAGTATCCAGCAGAAACAAACTATCTATATCTAACGTATAGTGGCACACAGCACGACATAAGTTACAAGGACGACGGACGCTCTGTTGTAGTCCTTGGCTCTGGGGCTTATCGTATCGGTAGTTCAGTAGAGTTTGACTGGTGTGGGGTGAACGCTTTGCAGACGATCCGCCGTGAGGGTTATCGCTCCGTAATGATCAATTACAACCCCGAGACCGTAAGTACAGACTACGACATCACAGATAGACTGTACTTTGACGAACTAACACTTGAGCGTGTCCTCGACATCTTGGATCTAGAAACGCCAAAGGGTGTTATCGTCTCTACTGGGGGGCAAATACCCAACAACCTCGCGATGAAATTGGCTCGCCGTAATGTACCTATCTTGGGTACTCAAGCCGAGAAAATTGACAATGCAGAGGACAGACACAAGTTTAGTGCTATGCTCGATCGTCTAGGTATAGACCAACCAAGATGGAGGGAACTAACAAGCCTATCGGATATAGACGACTTCATCAATGAGGTGGGCTTCCCAGTCCTTGTACGTCCTAGTTATGTGCTGTCGGGGGCTGCAATGAATGTCTGCTCAAACCAAGAGGAACTATATCGCTTCCTACAACTTGCAGCAAACGTTAGTAAGGAACACCCCGTAGTAGTCAGTCAGTTTATCGAGCACGCCAAGGAAGTAGAGATTGATGCCGTTGCCCGTGATGGGGAGATTATCGTCTATGCCATCAGCGAGCATATCGAGTTTGCTGGTGTACACTCTGGTGATGCTACGATCCAGTTCCCCGGACAGAAGTTGTACGTCGAGACCGTAAGACGCATCAAGCGTATCAGTAGGCAGATAGCCGAGGAACTTAAAATCTCGGGACCTTTTAATATCCAATTCTTGGCAAAGGGTAACGAAATCAAGGTAATCGAGTGTAACCTACGTGCCTCTCGCAGTTTCCCCTTTGTAAGTAAGGTGCTCAAGATTAACTTTATCGATCTAGCAACACGCATTATGCTGGGCTTAGACGTAGAGAAACCCGAGAAGAGTGCCTTTGATTTGGATTATGTCGGTATCAAGGCTTCGCAGTTCTCATTCGCTCGCTTGCAAAAAGCCGACCCTGTACTTGGCGTAGATATGATGAGTACAGGAGAGGTAGGTTGTATCGGTGATGATACTAACGAGGCAGTACTCAAGAGTATGCTGTCGGTAGGCTATCGTATCCCCGAGCGTAGTGTACTGCTCTCAACGGGTGGCTACAAGCAAAAGGTGGATATGCTAGACTCTGCTCGTATGCTTGCAGAGCGAGGTTATCAACTATATGCTACGCAAGGGACACACGATATGCTTAGAGAGAATGGTATCGACTCGACACTCGTCTACTGGCCTAGCGATGAGGGCAAAGAGCCTCAAGCACTAGACCTCCTACACGAGCATAAGATTGATATGGTTGTCAATATCAATAAGAACCTTACAGCACGAGAACTAACCAATGGCTATCGCCTGCGTCGTGCTGCTATAGACCTAAACATACCGCTTCTTACGAATGCACGTCTTGCAGCCTCGTTTATTACGGCTTTCTGCACGATGTCACTTGATGACATCAGCATCAAGAGTTGGCAGGAATATAAGTAACTCTTAGGTCTAGAGTAACATTATAGTATATCCCAAAGACAGGGTCGCTGACTGAATAACACCAGTCAGCGACCCTATTCCCTTAATATAGTCTATAATGAATATCGGATATTTCCCTCATCATCAATCAGCAAGACTGTCAATTCGCTCTCGGGTACAAGTTTGGCACTTGTCAAGACACAATCCCGCAGTATCCTTAGCATCATTTTGTCGAGATCATCGGGTGCTAAGTCTGTCCATAACTCTCGAGCAAGGGTAATACGATCTATTAGTTCGTGAGCGGAGGCACTACAACCCTCCTCTGTAGCTAGACGATGCAAGAAATCTTTGTTCATCGTAACCTTCTTGCTATGTGTATCGAGATTACCCTCTGCTAGTTTCACAGCCTTACCCAGCATAATCCCCATAATAACCTTCGGCACCCGACACTCGGCTAACTTTTGTAGCGTCTCCCCAATGAAGTTGCCATACTGCACAAAACTCTGTGGAGGTAACTCTGGGTAAGCAGCACGCAGATACTTCTCGCTCTTGGCTCCGCTATTGATAACGATCGTGTCTGCCCCCAATGCTAATGCGACATCTGCTTGGCGAACGATAGAAGCCACAAAAGCCTCTAGAGAGAAGGGCTTCACAACTCCCGAGGTACCGATGATAGATATACCACCTATGATCCCAAGACGTGGGTTAAAGGTCTTCTCTGCAAGTTCTCTCCCTTGAGGCAACGATATAGTGATATTGATACCCTCCGTAGGGTAATAACGGCGTACAGCCTCTGTCATCATTTTACGGGGAGTAGCATTTATTGCTGGTTCACCGACAGGGATACCTAGCCCGGGCAAAGTAACAGTGCCGACACCCTCTCCCTGCAAGAAGTGTATATCATTATCCGAGGCTAGACTGACCTCACTCCAAATCTCAGCCCCCTGCGTAACATCGGGGTCGTCACCACTACGCTTACGCATCATAGCACGGTATCCCCTCTCTGTGGGCTCTACAGCATCAATAGGTAGCGTTACAACCTCTCCCGACGGCAAAGTAATCTCCACCTCGGTAACATATTGCCCCGTCTGTAAGGCTATCAACGCGGCTGTCGTTGCTGCTGTAGCAGTCGATCCCGTTGTATAGCCAGTTTTCAGAGGATAGAAATCGGGGACAATGGCTTCTATTTTCTTACGAAGCCCGACAGGACCATATACTGTCTGATAATGCTCGGGCAAGCGTGGACGCTGTAATACATAGATAGGCACACCAGCCTTGAGTGCTGGTGCTAGTTTCTCATCGAAGTAGCCACTCGTACCACTATCTTTCGTAACGACAGCATCGGGCTTGATGCGATCAAAGATCTCTTGGTCATTCTGCTCCTCACCCAAACGCCAGTACAATAGACGCTCACGAGGGAAGCCCTCGGCATCACTCTTCTCGTGTGAGTCATCTCTATCTAGGATACGGAAGTAACTCTCATACTTCGTCCAAAAGGGTTTCAGTGGTTTGATTGTATTCACCCCAGTAAGGGCTAGTAGGCGTCTACAAGGCTGTGCCTCTAGTTTGGCAATCATATCGGGATAACTCTCACACTCTATTATACCCTCTTGCTTCTGAGGATAGGTACGCTCGTAACGTATGACGGGTGTCCCCGTTCTCTTGGTTGCAAGACCTATTGTCTCGTGTAGTACCGCAGCAAAAGGGTGAGCAGAGTCAATGACCAAGCGTATATCATGCTCTTGGATAAAATCAACCAAAGCCTCCTCTGTCATAGCCCCCGTAATACGCTTGCCGTGTACGAAGTCTACCTCTTGTAGATCACCTTTGGTAGAGTAATAATACTCTTTGCCACTCTCGTCGAGGACACGCGTAGTCATACGGCCCTCGGTAGTGCCTCCGAAAACTAAAATCATAGTTGGTAAAGGTTATTTGTTGTTGTTTTGTTTGCTATAAACCTAAGGGCGGATAATCTTCACTTCCCCACTCTTCCCTAGTTTAATAATCTGTGAAGGGGCTGTCTTACTCTTATCCGTCTGACGATAGCCCACGACATAATCTACACCTTTGATGATCTCTTCGCTGATCGCAGAGAAAATCATCGGCGTAGGATCTCCACTGATATTGGCACTAGTAGATACAATAGGACGACGCAAAGTACGACACAGCATAGAGGAGAACTCTTCTCCCGTAACTCGGACGCCCAAACTACCATCTTCGCCAACGAGATTAGGAGCAAGGCCAACAGCCTCGTCATAGATAATCGTTAGTGGTCGTGTCGCTAGTTCGATCAAAGAATAAGCAACATCAGGCACCTCGGGGATTATCCTATCCAATGCTGCTACGCTGTCTACCAGCACGAGCATACTCTTGGTATCCTCCCTTTGCTTGAGGGCATACACTTTGGCAACAGCCTCTGCATTCGTTGCATCGCAACCAATCCCCCATACCGTATCTGTGGGGTAAAGAATAATACCGCCATTACGCAGAACACGTATGGCGGTATCTAGGTCTTGTTTATAGTCTTGAATAGACATCTATTGGAATTTAATTTAGGTATAGTTTAGTTCAGTGCTGCAGCAATACGACGCACAGCCTCCGATAAAACCTCACGACTTGTAGCATAACTAAGACGCACACAGTCATCACTACCGAAAGCAGAGCCAGCCACAGTAGCCACCTTGGCTTCCTCTAGTAAGTACATAGCCATATCATCGGTAGTATTGATAGTCTTACCACGCAAGGTCTTACCCAAGAATGACGATATATCCATGAAGATATAGAATGCACCTTGAGGCTTGTTAACCTTGACACCCTCAATCTTTGACAAGCCCTCTAGGACAAGATCACGACGTACCTTAAACTCATCAATCATATACTGTATTGCAGATAAAGGGGCATCAAGAGCAGCAATAGTAGCCCTTTGAGCAATACTATTGGTGCCACTGGTTATCTGTCCTTGCATCTTGGTACAAGCCTTTGCGATCCAAAGAGGTGCTGCCATATAGCCAATACGCCAGCCTGTCATCGCAAAGGCTTTGGATACACCATTGATCGTAATCGTACGATCGTACATACCCTCTAGAGAGGCTATGCTCGTATGTTCCCCCTCAAAGCGAATATGCTCATATATCTCATCTGAGCATATCAAGATATTGGGGTGCTTACGCAGTACCACAGCAAGAGCCTCCAACTCTGAGTGAGAGTACACAGAGCCCGAGGGATTACAGGGCGAGTTAAACCAAATCATCTTGGTCTTGGGTGTAATAGCACGCTCCAACTGCTCGGGAGTAATCTTAAAGTCTGTCGCAATAGAAGTACGCAACTCTACAGGGATACCTCCTGCTAGTTTAATAAGATCACTATAACTAACCCAGTAAGGTGCAGGGATCAGTACCTCATCTCCCTCATCAACCAAACAAAGAGCAACATTAGCAAGACACTGCTTTGCTCCCGTAGATACAACGATCTGCTCCGGACTATAGTCTAGATTGTTCTCTCGCTTAAACTTGCGACAAATAGCCTCTCGCAAATCTTTGTAACCATCGACAGCCGTGTACTTGTGGTAGTTACCATCAAGGGCTTGATGAGCAGTTTCGATAACGTGTTTTGGAGGATCGAAGTCTGGTTCGCCCAAACTAAGACTAATCACGTCTACTCCTTGTGCCTTCAACTCGGCTGCCTTTGCAGCCATAGCAAGCGTTGCAGATGCAGCCATAGCACGCACGCGTTGAGAAAGTAACTCATTCATAAGAGTCTATTATTTATTTAGGTGTAGCACAAAGTTACCTAAAATAAACCTATTAACCTAAAGTGTGAGATCTACTAATCTGTAAAATCAAGACCAATGGATAATCTCCCATACTATACCTAACCGCTTTGAGTAGACTCGTAAGACTTGCACCCTAGAGAACCTAATAGGCGAAAGGAAAGTCTTAATGTGATATAGGCTCCCATCTGAGAGATGTAACCCAAGGCTCCTAATCCTATCGCAGAAATAATCTAAAGTTCATAAATCTTTGTCAAAAGAGGTGTAAGCGAACCTATACAAGGCTAGACAAGAGGTTTGATAAACTCCGCACTAACTTTAAGATGTCTTTGGGAAGGCTTTTATTCCTACATACACTCTCTACCTAGTCTATCTCGCGAATGAAGTAGGAATTATCAATAAGGCTAGCGTTGCTCGCCCTCTTCGCAGAGGATAAGTAGCAAAAATGGGCTATATCACAATCCTATATGATCAAGGAGCCTTACCTCTAGATACGCTCAGTGAAGCGACTAATGGTATCCGAGGTAACCCCATAGGGCATAAAACAGGGGAGATAATACTTGTCGGTATTATCTCCCCTGTTTGAATAAACAGCAAACTCTACTCTTTATAGTGATAGAGCAGCACCGGGCTTAAACTTGATGCTCTTGCTCGCTGGGATTTGGATCTTCTTACCTGTTGATGGGTTCACACCAGTACGAGCAGCACGCTCGCTTACTGAGAACGTACCGAAACCAACGAGAGTGATCTTCTCACCAGCCTTAGCCTGCTCGAGAACAACTTCTGCAAAAGCATTAACTGCCTTCTGAGCATCAGCCTTGCTGATACCAGCCTTCTCTGCAAGGCTTGCTACAAATTCTGACTTGTTCATCTTTTTAGAACGATATTATTATGGTTAGACATTGCTTTACCCCGATGCTATCGGAGTGTTAGTAGTTTTTACCCATCAAAAGTACTAACAATCTTTTGAATAATTGTAGTAATCTTTTGATTGTAGTAAAAAAAAAGTCTGTTTTAATCTCTAGAGGTCGTCTTCGATAGCACTGCTCTTTGAGTATGCCGAGGGTTTTCCCTCAAAAAAGTCAGTCTTTATCAGATTGGCATTACTATACTGCGATACCCAATTCATACTTGCAGGCTCCTTCTCGTAGCCCGGATAAAGGATACCAAAACCTAAGTTCTCACTGCGTTGGTTGGCTAGATACTTAATATAGTCCCCGACCATCTGCATCGTAAGACCATCAATAGAGTCCCCGATAACATATTCACCCCATGCAATCTCTTGCTCTGCTCCCGTCTTGATCATTTGACGGAACATCTCTACAGCCTCCTCTGTGAATAGTTGAGGCTCTTCCTTTTTGAGTTCCAAGATCATTGAGCGGAATAGCCACAAGTGCGTATTCTCATCTCTATTGATATAGCGTATCTCTTGTACTGATCCCGGCATCTTGCCGTTACGACCCAAGTTGTAGAAGAACATAAACCCAGAGTAGAAATAAACCCCCTCTAGGATATAGTTGGCAACCATCGTTTTGAGCAACTGACTAGGACTTTGGTCCTCTTGAAACTCATTATAGATGTCCCCAATAAATTTATTACGCTTCAAGAGATGCTCATCATCTTTCCACTGATATAGGATATTGGTACGTTCCTCTGGCGAGCAAATACTATCCAACATATAACTGTAACTCTGTGAGTGTACAGCCTCTTGGAATGCTTGTATAGTTAGGCATAGGTTTATCTCGTTGGCAGTGATGTATTCTGCTACATTAGGGAGATTAGCCGTTTGAATACTATCCAAGAATATCAAGAACGACAAGATCTTATCGTATGCCAATTTCTCTGCTGGAGATAGATTGCGATAGTCTTTGACATCTTGACTCAGATTTATTTCCTCGGGGATCCAAAAGTTATTCATTGCTTGGCGATACCAATCCGATACCCAAGAGTACTTCATATTATTGAAGTCATTGAGATTGGTAGTATTGCCGTTTATCATACGACGCTTCGTTACATCGACATCGCCATGCTCATTAAAGAGAGCCTTCTTCTTTAGTTCAGCCATAATACTATAGAATTATATGTTTCGTTTGAGAATATCCATTACGATGCACAAGTTTCACACTCCTCCACCTCGAGCGAACGGCTACGAACGTAGTAAAGAGTCTTCACGCCTTTCTCCCAAGCACGTATGTACAAGTCTAGAATACGGCGGAAACTATAATCGTGCGTAATAAACAAATTAACAGACTGCGATTGGTCTAAGTGTCGCTGGCGAATACCTGCTGCATCTACAACCCACTCTTGCTCGATCTGATGGGCTGTTTTGTAGAGCCAAAACGTATCATCTGATAGGGCTGGTGCTACACGAGGAACAATAGTACCCTTCTTCTCCTCCAAGAAAAAGCGGTTCATTACAGGGTCAATCCCCGCAGTAGTACCCGCTATAATTGAGGTCGAACTCGTAGGAGCAATTGCCAACAAATAAGCATTACGCATACCTCGGGCTACATCACTAGCAAGACGCTTCCACTCAGACGACTCATAACCTCTTATTTTGAAGTACTCGCCTGTCTGCCAATCGCTACCGGGGAAACGAAGATAAGATCCCTTTTCTTGACCTAAATGAGCCGATGCTTCTATTGCATAGTAGTTGATACGCTCGTAGAGTTTGTCCATATACTCCAAATGCTCTGCACTCTCCCACGCTAGTCCCTTTTGTGCCAATAAGTGGTGATAGCCACTTGTACCCAAGCCAATAGGACGCATCTTCATATTCGTGATCTCGGCGTAAGGTATAGGGTAGAAGTTGAGATCTATCACATTGTCAAGGGCACGCACGATCGTATGCACGACATCACGCAACTCTGCGTCATTATCAACTGCTATATTCCCCAGCACCAAAGAAGCCAAGTTACAAACTACAAAGTCACCTGCCTCCGTCTCTTTGGTAACAATCTCTCTACCATTCTCAACACGAACGGTTAGTTTAGCATCTCTGATCTCGCTTTGATTTTGAGCAATCTCGGTGCAAAGGTTTGAGCAGTAGATAATACCTTGGTGCTTGTTGGGGTTCGTTCGGTTTACGGTATCCCTATTAAATATGAATGGTGTACCCGTCTCTACTGCACTCTTGATAATCAATCGGATCATATCCTTCACTTTAATCTCACGCTTAGCGATACGATTATCATTGACGCAGTCTTTATAACGTCGTTCCCACTCTTCGCCCCAATAGTCCTCAAGGTGGTATCCTTTAATTGTCTGAATTTCGTGAGGACACATCATATACCACATACCCTCAATATCATTCTTGACTAAATACCAAAAATAGTCGGGAACACACACACCGGGGAATACATCGTGGGCCTTCATTCGGTCGTCACCATTATTCGTACGGATTTGTAAGAACTCGGGCATATCACGATGCCAAATATCTAGGTACACAGCAACAGAGCCTTGTCGCACTCCAAGTTGATCCACAGCCACTGCGGTATCGTTACAGAGTTTAATCCATTTAAGGACACCGCCAGCAACACCCTTAAATCCTCTAATGTCGGAGCCTACGGCACGCACTTTCCCCATATAGATCCCCATACCTCCACCAAACTTAGACACTTGAGCAAAGTTGTCAATAGTACGATAGATACCCGTTAGGCTATCCGGCATAACGTCCTCAAAGCAACTACTCAACTGGCTCAAAGGCTTACGAGCATTGCTCATCGTTGGCGTTGCCATTGTTACTTGTAGTTTGCTGAGAATATCGTATATCTTCTTGGCATATACCACTCGATTATCTCCCTCGGGAATTGCTAAGTGCATGGCTATTCCCATAAACATCTCTTGCGGACGCTCAAGCAATACGTGGCTAGTGTCGGTGATGAGGTAACGCTTCGACACGAGGTGTAGACTGCTATATGTTAGCAGATAGTCCCTTGTGTAGTCGAGATGATGCTCTAGTTCCTCGATCTCCTCACGGCTATAGTTCTCCAATATATAACGTCCGTACAAACCTTCGTTTGTAAGATAAGAGATCTTGGTATAGAAACTATCTAGATGCAATTTTTGCTCTTCCTTCTGGATTGTACGCTCTAGTTGCATCAGCAACAACCTAGAGGCGATAAATTCCCAATGAGGTGCTTCGGGAGATACCAATTCGACTGCACCTTTGGTCAAGATCTCTAGCGTATCTGCATTCTCTTTATAGAAGGCTTGATACTTACCATATAAAAACTCAAGCGAATAAACCTTATCGGGAAAACTTGCTTGAATATCCTTGAGTGCTGTAATAATCTCCTTACTCGTAATAGTCAAGCAAAACTTGTTGATTATGGTACGATACTCGCTACGCTTTTGTCTGTACAAGATGTAACTTTTAGCAACGCGATAAAAACCGGCTGCCATCAAAGCATCTTCCACCAAATCCTGTATCTTCTCCACCGTAACCGTGGGCATATCTTTGACATCGTTCTCGATTTTCTTACAAATCTTATTGATGTCTTTATCGGGTGCTTTCTCGCCTAATGAGATAAAAGCACGGCGAATGGCATTTGCGATCTTACTCGCATCAAACAGTTGTTCCGTTTGATCTCGCTTGATTATATTCATTGATCTAGGACTTAGTAGTTTATCTTATTATCAGTTCGTTTCTTCGGGGACTATACTCCCCTGATTTTAGTCCAAAGATACTAAAATTTGACACGAAAAATTAACGTCTATTATACCCGTACAATTAAACTCATCAATTACAAAAAGATTATACTTAGGACTGGATAGACCTAAAGTTTCTACTAGTAAAGACGATGCCCTTTACTAGTAGATTTTTAATCTTGATCCAATAGATTTATCCGAATATACTAGTAGAAATTTTCATCTCAGATATTCGTGTATCTCCACACTCCTAAATCATCTGAGTTCGGTATAATTTTTAGGCAGATACAAGTTCAGAGTCTATGTGTTCCAGGTTAAGAGAGGGTTTCTTCTCCAAGGTCTGATAGGCAATTAATCCCGCTATTAGATTTACCATA
>JBHAFI010000011.1:0-7276 GCA_041856045.1 Porphyromonas sp.
GGCATCAGATAGGCTGTGTTGCCCGTAAAGAGTTCTCCACCTACGAGGACAACCAACATAAGCCCGACGGGGAAGGTAAGTCCCGCTAGCAACTTCGGCAAGATAGGGTTGCCCACAGCCATAGCACCGACGCCCGAGGCGGCGAGGGTAGAGAGCAATCCTCCCATAGAGATGTAGACCCCGGCAAGCATACCGAGGATAATGAGTTTGACTAGAGGTGTCTGCCATTTCTTTGTCCCTAGGAGGCAGACCTGCTCGTTTACTTCGTAAGGAGTGTTCATAAGTTAATGTGCGTGTACGTGTGATTGTTGTTTCCCTAGCGATGGAGGCTTAGCCCTACAATGCCCTTGAGACTCTAGACTGCGGAGATCTAATCTAGGAGGTAACACTTGCACAAGGCTATTATCCATCTTAATAAAGTACACGAGGGGGCTACCAACACTATTGGTAGTCCCCTCGTGCTAAGAGTCATCGCCTACGAGATGCGTCTAAGGCAATTAGTTTGCTTTAGGTTGCTCTCCCGCCACAGGTGCCGTTGGCTCTGCTGTTGGCGTAGCAGGTGTTGTTGTCGTGGGTGCAGGTGTAGCCCCTTGCTGACCACCAAGTGAGGGGAGACCGGGCGTCTGTGTAGCCTTTGCCTTTTCCTCAACTTGTTGTTGTAGGCTATCTAGTTTGCTAACCCCTTTACCCGAGAAACCTGTGTAAGCAATACATAGTACGAAAATGGTCGTCATCAAATACCACGTTGCTTTCTCGATAGCGTTATTTGACTGACGAACACCCATTATATTGTGTGCCCCACTAAAACTAGCGGCTAGACCACCGCCCTTTGATTTCTGAACGATCACCACGATAACCAAGGCTATCGAGGCAAGTACGAGGAGGATTGAAATAAGAGTAGTCATTTATTCTTCTGTTGCTTTATCTCTATTTTGTACAAGACGTTGTAAGAAACGCATTTGGACTGCAAAGTAACGATTTTTCTCTGGATAATGCAAATGTAAAGACTCAATTATCCGTAAGGCACGATCATACTTACCCTGCTGAATATAAATCTTTGCTAGGGTTTCCGTGAATAAGCCTTCGTTATCTTGAGCCTCAACTGGTGGGTTATCCGCTGGCTGTTTGGGCAATTCGCGAGAGCGAAGTAAGTCCTCCGCTACGCCCTCACTTCCTTGTCCCAAACTATTACGTTCGCTCGCGAAGTAATCGCTACGCTCGGGTGCATCAAACTGCAAGTCACCCCCCAAGTCTTGTCCTGCCGAGCGAGCCCCCTCAAGGAAACTATCAATTAGATCAAAAGCCTCGACACGCTCGCTCGCTTGGCTATCCTTACGTGCCTTGGGGCTATACCCGTGTACAAGACGAAAGAGATGCTCTCGATTGGGGAGATAGGCAACTAGACGCTTTAGTTCGGCAGCGTAGCGTATGTCCTCACTCTTAGCCAAGGCATAGAGGTACAAGAATACAAAACTCGAGGCATAGGGATACGCCCCTAGCAACTGCTCGAGTACAGGGATATGCCCACGCGTAATATCGGCAGGGTTCCCCAACAGATGATATAATTCTCGTTTGGTCATAACTTAATCATAACAAGGCTCTAGTTGTATGCAACCATCGCCCTAATATCGCTCTTTGTATCTCTCAGTCCTCTCTCTCTAGCCCAAGGGCTAAGGCTGCGACCCTAGCAAAGGTTCCTATCGAGGGACTCAAGCACCAAGCCTACTCGCCACTCCCTAGTCGTTGCTCTCGGGCAATGCCTAGACTTATCGGGCTACAGCCTCTCTATCGAGCCTCGACCGGACACCTGCCCCCAACAATCACACTCTAGATACCTAAGGCATCTATCCGTCACGTCTTGACGGATAAGCATCAAGGCGTGATTTATAAGCGTCGTGTCTTGATTTCTATGCGTCAAGGCTTGACGCATAGCCCGAGAAACATTTCTAGCCCCTCTTCCCCTCCCTAGGGCAGGGGAAGCATATCAGTACCTCAAAGTCTAGGATTATAGTAAACGCTTGACGAAGGGAGGACTACCAGTTCTCCACAGTCGCGTTGTAGATCTGCTTGACGAGGTCCTCTGTAATCTCGGCTAGTAATTGGTCTTGTACCTGTGCAAAGGCACGATCACGACCGAAGTCACGATAAGCAGAGAAACTACGGTCAAAACTCTCTTTCTCATTCACACGATTGGTGTACTTGACCTGCACCGTCACAGTAAACTTCGTGCGATCTGCATAGTTATCCTGCCCTACCGATCCAATAGCCAGATCATAGCCCGTGATAACGCACTCTAGTTCCAAGTCACCCTCACGACGTACCTGTTCCAAACGTGTGCGGCTGGTGTACATATCCTTAAGGGCTTCGCTGAAGGTACCAGCAAAACTCGGATAAACAATAGGTGCACGATTAACGACATCGGCAATAGCGATCGACCTAATCTGTGAGTAGTCGATCGTACCACCATTGAAGCGATAACTGATGCTACAGCCCGAGAGGCATAGCAGCGAGAGTAAGCATAGGCTACGTAGGAGGTAAGAGCGTAGTCGGTATAGGATATTATAGTTCGAGTCCATATTCTTTAATTTTACGATAGAGCGTACGCTCACTGATTTTGAGTTCTTCGGCAGTTGGGCGACGACGACCTGCGTGCCTTTGTAGGGCTTCGATAATCATTTGCTTCTCGACCTCCTCCAGACTTTTGCCTACTTGAGGCTGATGCTCAACGACCGTTACCTCAATATCCTCGGCATGCCCACGCACAGCCGTTGGCTGTACTGCAAGGGGCGACATATTGGCTGGGGCATAAGTATCTCGCTCCTCGTGTGCCGATATACTACCACCTCCTAGCGGATAAGGGTTAGGTGGGGTATAACGAGCCTCTACCGACTGAGGGACAACCTCGGCTGTCGGCGGATAAGGACTAGGAGGGCGACGCCCCGACATCACGTTGCTAACAAGCCCTCTTAGTTCGGTGAGTTCCTTACGCATCTCCATAAGCATCTGCACAAAAAAGGCTTGATCTCCCATAGCCTCAGCACCATTCGCCCCGATAGTATCGTTAGGGCGTGGTCGTAATGCAGGACGATAGTCGACATTTATAGCCTGCGGTAGGTAACGCTGCAAGGTCTCGGCTGTTACCATACGCATCTCCTCGAGGACGCTGATGCGGTCTGTAAGGTTTCTTAGTTCGCGTATATTACCGGGCCAGTGGTAATGCTCTAGTAGTTTGACAGCCTCATCATTAAGCCGAATGGCAGGCATATTATACTTGTTTGCCGCCTGCGAAGCAAAATAGCGGAAGAGCAAGCCCACGTCCTCGGGTCGCTTACGCAAAGGAGGCAACTCGATAGGCACGGTATTTAGACGGAAGAGCAAATCCTCTCTGAAGCGTCCTCGATCCACAGCCTCCTGCATATTCACATTGGTAGCAGCCACGATACGCACGTCCGTCTTGATTGGCGTACTCGCTCCAACGGGGATAAACTCTCCCGTCTCAAGGACTCGCAGTAGACGTGCTTGGGTGGCAAGGGGTAATTCCCCTACCTCATCGAGGAATATCGTCCCCTCATTAGCCTCTTGGAAGTAACCCTTACGATCATTCATAGCCCCCGTAAAGGATCCCTTGATATGCCCAAATAACTCCGAGTCGATCGTCCCCTCCGGTATGGCTCCACAGTTTACTGCGATATAGGGTCCGTGCTTACGTAGACTGTTTTGGTGGATAATCTTGGGGAATACCTCTTTACCAACTCCGCTCTCCCCAATGATCAAGACGGACATATCGGTAGGTGCTACTTGCACTGCCACCTGAATGGCTCTTACAAGAAGCGGACTATTACCTATGATATTGAAGCGTTGCTTTATACCTTGTATATCTATATTCATCGTGTTTGTGTCTTACGCTATCGACTAGCGATATATCTATCTACAGCCTGCATCGCCTCGCCAAGTAACCTATACACCTCGCTCGTCACAGGTACGAGCGGTAGGCGAAGCACATTATGCTGTATGATCCCCTGTTGATAGAGGAGGGCTTTGATGCCACTAGGGTTGCCATTGGCAAACAACTGAGTGTTCATCTCACGCAATTCTAGTTGTATCATCTCCGCCTCGTTGTATCTGCCCTGCATACTTAGGTGGATCAGTTCTGTGAATAAACGTGGATAGGCATTGCCGATTACCGAGATGACACCACAAGCCCCATTACGAATAAAATCTATCGAGATATTATCATCGCCCGAGAGAATACAAAAATCTTCCCTCCCGACGAGCCTATGCGTTGCCTCGGCTTGAGCCACAAAGCCCGAAGCCTCCTTAACGCCGATGATGTTGCTGTATTCGTTTGCGAGTCTAGCCACGACCTCGGGAGTCATATTCACCCCCACACGTCCGGGGACGTTGTAGAGGACAATAGGCAGAGGAGATACCTCCGCCAAGTGAGCGAAGTGACGATACAAGCCCTCCTGCGTGGGCTTGTTGTAGTATGGTACTACCGAGAGTATCCCACTAAGGCCTCGCGTATCAAGTGTAGCCATACGTTGCCCGATCTCGAGTGTATTGTTGCCTCCCAAGCCCAGCATAATGGGGACTCTACCTTGTACAACCTCGATGACAAAGTTTGTGACTTCGTTACGCTCCTCTCTCCCTAGGCAGGGCGACTCTCCTGTCGTCCCATGTACGACAACGAAGTCGGCATTCCCCCCGACAACGTGCTCGAGCAATGATCGCAAACTATCGTAGTCCACAGCCCCAGTAGGGAGAAAAGGTGTTACCAAAGCGACTCCCATTCCCTCGAATAGGCGAGAAGTGTTATTCATACTACACTGACATTTTTTCTGATTATATACAAAGGTACAAAAAAAGAGTACTTAGAGCCTTAGCCCTTGTACTCCTTACGCCTCTGCCTCAACGCAGTATCCTTCCTCTTGCCACCCACCTTGTCAGTCCCTTGCCTCGACCTAATACGCTCCGCCCTCAAGCCCCCGAGTACATCTCCCAGCCGATACCGAGTACACCTACTGACAGGCACCTAGCACACAACCCAATTAACACCTAGTATCCCCAGTAATCAACATTTGGGAAATCTCCCAGCCGATACCGAGCACACCTACTGACAGGCACAGAGTATACCCACCGACAGAAACAGAGGGATCTCCAAACAGACAAGGTAAAAGAAAAAGCCCCTGCATCTATTCGATGCAAGGGCTTTTGCGTTTCTGCGTCAGCCATCTCCTCTTTGACAAGGAGCATTAGCCTTCGTTACGCTTCTCTCAAATTACTGAGCAACAACAGTGCTATCAACAACTGCAGCGCTGTCTACAACAACTGTAGTGTCTACAGTAGCAGCAAGAGCAGCAGCAGCACTATCAGCAGCAACCTTAGCAAGGCTGTCAGCGATAGCAGCGCTATCTACAGCAGTGTTAGCAGTGTTACCACCGCAAGATACGAATGAAAGAGCAGCAACGAATGCGCAAAGAGATACAAACTTCTTCATTTTCTTTTGTTAGTTTAATTAAGTGAATTCAACTTTCTAAAACGGCACAAAGTTATAGTTATTTTCCGAATTGACAAAATACTTAATCTCTTGGAGCAAAAAAAGTTTTCGTCCTAAGGCACAAGATCTTCCAATCTACTCAACGCAGGTGTAAGTCTTTGATGGCAGAATGACCTACCTCTTGAGCGATGCAAATCCTAATCAGCGATCAATAAGTGACATACTCCCAACTCCGGACAAGCCTCAATCGGTAAGCGACAGGCGACACAGCACACACTCGGCACAGCCCCCAGTCTTTATATAATGCCTAGGGTTTCTTGGGCGAGATGGATTTCACTAAGTTCGCCCGTATGCTTACCATCTACGTCACTGAGTTTGACGCAAGGGTGCCAGCGATCTTTCTCCGTCATTTTGCACTGCCACAGTTTCATTACGATGTTACGAGGTTTGACACCATTACCTACATCGCAGGAAAAGTTGGTACCGATACCAAAACTAGCACCTATACGACCACGGCAATAGTTAGCGATCTCTATCGCCCTATCTACATTAAGCCCGTCACTAAAGATGATGTACTTAATCTTGGGATCTACCTTGAGTTCTTGATAGCGACTTATGACCTTATCCGTAAAGAGTAAGGGATCGCCACTATCGTGCCTTACGCTTGTATAGAGCATCGCGTGTTTCTTGCTAAAGTTTTTCATAAACACGTCTGTCGTATAGGTATCTGTAAGGACAGTCCCTAGATCTCCATCGTAGACATTGATCCAATCTTCCATCGACATATAGTTCGCCATTTTGTATCCATACATCGCTCCGTGGAATTGGATCCACTCGTGAGGGTGCGTGCCAGACACTTTGAGCCCTAGGCGATGAGCGATGTGTACGTTGCTCGTCCCATGGAGGCATTCGCCTGCGTGCTCTTTGAGCAACTCTGTCATACGATACTCTACATCGTAACTAAAGCGGCGTCGCATACCGAACATTGAGAAGGTAATACCCTCTGCCTCGAGTCGCTTACCCTTTTGGATAATAGCCTCCTCTGCATATGCCATATCCGCCTTAGCACCCGTCATCTCGAAGTATAGTTCACTTACGAGTGCTAGGATAGGAGTCTCCCAGAGCGTCACACGGTAGAGTAGGCCCTCGGCGGTGATGCTTAGTTCGCCGGCTTCGCTTTGCTCTATGATGATCTCCTCGGGATTAAAGCGGAAGCCCTGTAAGAAGTCTATATATGTCGGTGGGAGATAAGGTAACTCTTGGAGTAAGAAGTTGGCTTCGTCTCGACTAAGTGCTAGTTGCGACATCGCCATGATCTCCTCACGCAGTCGCTTGTCAAAGCCTTGCGGATAGGCGACCTTACCTCTATCAATAAAGCGAAACTGCCCGTAAGCACGGGGATAGAGTTTACTATACGCATAACTTGTCGTAAACTTATACAGATCGGTATCTAGTACCGAGCGAATGATACCCATAGTCAGTATTTATATTAGTTGTCGTCCCCTCGTATCTCCCTGTCGGCATTATCTGCATCGTCGGGATTACCTAGGATTTGGTTGAGCATAGCATCTATATTCAGAATAGTGCCTACGCCCTTTTGCTTGCGGAGGTTCACTACCGTCTGTATATCCTCATGAGTCAATAGGATCATATTTGTCACGTGACAATCGGGGTGAATGAAGCGTCCGTATTCGTTGCACGTATTAAGGAATAACTCTACCTGCTCGGCTATATCTATATAATAAGGAAGCATCAATCTGAAGCCGTAGTACTCCTCAC
>JBHAFI010000012.1:0-5879 GCA_041856045.1 Porphyromonas sp.
ATCGCTCTATTCACAACTTTATGGTAAATCTAATAGCGGGATTAATTGCCTATCAGACCTTGGAGAAGAAACCCTCTCTTAACCTGGAACACATAGACTCTGAACTTGTATCTGCCTAAAAATTATACCGAACTCAGATTGTTAATTAGTTAATAGATGATTTATTCTCTCACAAAGATAGCGGATTGGTAGCAATGTTGTGAGGGACACTTTGCTTCGTGGCGAATGATAAAAAAATTGGGGTTAAAATGACGAAGATTTTAGGCTCGGATTGTCGGGATATTGCTGTATCAGATGAAGACAAATTAAGGGGTGATTAGGTGTGATGTTTGGGGGTGGAATGAAGAGATACTTAGACGTTGAATTAGCCTCAAGTATCTTGTCAGATGACAACTAAGTATCTCTTCGATGGACGTCTAAGTATCTTGTTATAACCCCGATCAACACTACCTCTCCGAGGGGGATCGTTTCGGGGTGGCTCATTGGGCGACTTAGGCTTTTACGCAGCCATAGTAATCGGGGCTTTGTATTAGGTATAGTGGCTTATCTTCCGAGAGTAGTTATTCGTCTATGAGTAGAACTCGGGCTAATCAAGAGGCCACACACGCAGGACGCCACAGACACGAAAAGCAAGAAGGCTAGCACACGACTTCGGGCTAAGAGCGTAATTGTTCCTAGACAAGAAATCCAAGACATACCACAAGACTGACGGCTCGACATCTAGCAAAGGCTAGACGACGAGCCGTCCATATTCTACGATAGCCCCCTAAGAGGACAGGGCAAAATTAGAGTTGTGTTGGTGGGAAAATACTATTCCACCACGTTGGATCATTCTGTAGGTATTTGGCAAAGAAAGCCATTATTGCCGAGGACCATTCGTATTTCTTCTCTGGATCAAGGATATGGTGATCTTCGCCGTACACTCCTACAAACTCCACAGGCTTACCAAGTATGCGTAGGGCATTAAACATCTGCCAACTCTCACCCACAGGCACGTTAGTATCCGATAGCCCGTGTATCAAGAGTAGAGGCGTATTGATACGCTCGGCAAGGAAGAGCGGACTATGTTTGGTGTACAGATCGGGATTGTTCCAAGGATAACTGCCCTTACTTGCTACGGTACTATAGCCTACTCCCCAGTAACCTTCACCCCAATACGAGGCAATAGAGGAGATCCCGGCATGGCTTACGGCAGCGGCAAATATATCCGTCTGTGTCTGCAAATACTGCGTCATAAAGCCTCCGTAACTAGCCCCCATACAGCCTACACGCTTAGCATCGACATAATCGTGTGTTTGGCAGAATGCCTTTACGGCACCTATGATCTCGTCCGCTGTACGCTTACCCCACGCATTGATATGACGTGCCGCATACTCCTGACCATAACCTGTCGAACCACTAGGATTAAGGCTGTACACCACATAACCCAAAGAAGCATACATAGCAAGCGAATACGCTCCCTCAAAAGCACGATTTACGGGCGAAGTACCTCCATAATAATATACGAGCATAGGGTACTTACGCTTGGGGTCGAAGTTGGCAGGTAGGTAGAAGCGTCCTTGTACGCGAGTGCCATCGGGAGCCGTCCAATCCCAGTCTTGACTCGTACCGACACGTACGTTCTTGAGTTTCTCGCTAGAGAAATCGTAAGCGAGCGTCTCGTTCCACTTGCGTGGCTCCACAAGGTAGAAGCGATCGGAACTCAACACACTCTGCCCCACATAAGCAACAGCCCCCGTCCCCGAAGCCACAGTATAGCCTCGCAAGACATCTTCCTTGGTAGAGAGGCGACGAATAACACCCGTGGCAAGGTCAATATGGTGTAGAGCCTTGCGATCGCCTAGTTCGGCAACGAAGAACGCCTCAAAGCGACCTTTACCCATCGCATATACCGAACTAATAGTACGGTCAAATTCCTTGCTCAAAGGCTTAGCCTTACGGCTTGCGCGATCATAAAGGAAGAGTTGGGTATCGTAGGTATTCACATCGCTACCCTTGGGCAAGCGAGAGCCTACATAATCAAAACTTGCAGCCGTCCCCGTCACGAGATATACCCCGGGCTTAGTGGTATAGTAGACAGACCTCACACCCTCATTAGTCGCAAAGAGCGTATCTACCTGCATGGTGCGTAGGTCTAGTTCGTAATAATCGGTACGAGAGAAAGGTAGTTGCCCGGGCGTAGGAGTCGTTGTCGAGAATAAGAGTTTAGTTTCATCTCCCGACATATCCTGCATATAAGTCGAGCGATTACCAAAGGTAAGCGGATAGTAAGCCCCTGTTTTGAGGTCAAAGATCGACAAGAAGTAACGCGTCCGGAAACCACCTATACGTTCGTCGGGCGTCACAAATCTATCCAAAGTCTTCTTATACTCGGGTCCCTTGCTCTCATTATTATAGATGAGTTTGTTGCCCTGAGGACTGATGCTATAATAACCCTCGGGGATATTGTCGGCAAGGACAGTACGCTCGCCACTCACGGGATCAATAGCGTAGAGCGTACGACCACGAGCCGTCTTCTCATCGTAGTAAAGTTTGTCCTCATGGGGTAGCCACCTTGCCGCCCCTAATTGAGTACTCAACTCGCTGATGCGTCGCGACCCTTTGTATAGATAGTAGCGAGTGGTCATACTCTTCTCACCCCATACTCTCTTGGGAAGGATCGTATAAGTCCCCGATGGAGAGATACGAGGAGTAGAGAGCGATGAGCCGTAAACCATCAAACGAAGGTCGGGATAACGCATCTCGCTCCCCATAACAAGCACATCAGCCTCGCGACGATTGGGTATAAAGCCTAGGCGAAGACCTAAGGTGTCGCTCTTACCCGACTCTACCTTACGACTAAGGACGAGGTTTACCTCGTGGCAAGTCGGTATCAGACTAAGGGCATGCCGGCTAGGGGCTATGCTATCCACAACAGCCTTGGCGGCTTTACCACTGGCTATCGAATAGCCATCGACAAACAACTCCCAGTCGCTATCGCTCTCAAGGTTGAGATAGCCCTCTGTGTAACTAGAGGGGAGGATATAGAATGTATAGATATGGCTCTCCTCCTGCCCTTTCCCTTGTACGGGCGTCCGGAATATCCCCTTGTCATCGGGGTATATCATCGGGCTGGTCTTGCTCTCTGCACGCAGATAGGGCAATAAACTAGAGGTCTTGGGAGCAGTAAAACTACGCCCAGCGACATCGACACTATCCGAGAGGATAGTCTTAGGTATCGAGATCCCTCCTCGGTAACGTAGTTCGCTTGGTCGATTGACTTTCGCCGGTGTAGCAAGTTGGGTTGTGGCGTTGTCTTCCGTCTGTGCTAAGGTCGGCATAATGCCAAGTGTCAGCCCACAGATGAGAGTACTTAGTATCGTACGCATGATATATATGTGATTTGATTTGTCTTTTGCTTAAACAAAGATACGGATATAAAGCGAAAGCCCTACGAGCCCTACGACTCTTCTCAAGCCCTCCGTAACTACCCAATTCTAATCCCTAAGACTAGCGAGAGGGATTACCCTCACCCCATCGGGACGAGTATAAGCCATTTGCCCTCCCGTCAAGACGATGAGTAGATCTGGCTCACGCATAGGCGTCTGTGGCTTCTGTCGGTTATGCTCTTGTATAAGGCCTCTCAACTTCAAGAGGTTGGACGCAGCCTCATCTATCTCACGGCTACCCAACTTACACTCGATGAGGGCATATCGTCCGTCATCAAGGTGCAAGACAATATCTGCCTCTAGCCCGTATCTATCTCGATAATACGAAACGTGACTATTGAGCCCGATCGTATATGCCTTGAGATCTCGTATGCACATCTGCTCAAAGATAAATCCAAAAGTCTTAAGTTGTGTAGACAATGCCTCGGGAGATAATCCGAGCAAAGCCACGGCAATAGAGGGGTCACAGAAACTTCTCTTGAGCGAACTACGGATAGCAGTCTTGCTACGCACAGCAGGGTTCCACGCCCCTACATTCTGTATTACGTAGAGCCCCTCCAACACACGCTCATAGTCGGAGAAAGTATCCATAGATATATTCAAATCTCCACCCTCCGTAAGGTCGGCATACAGACTTGTCTTCTTTGCCAAGGTAGATATATTACGGGCATAAGATCGTAGTATCGCCATCGCCACTCGGGCATCACGCTGTCGGCCATCAATACGAGATATATCATCTTGACAGACTGCTCGTACGTAGTCGCGAGCGATCATTAGTTGTGCCTTGGGTGTACGAGCAATGAGCGATGCAGGCCAACCGCCACGAGCCGCAGCAAAGATAAGTGCCTCGACACTCATCTCTGAGTGTTTGCCATCAATATCGTAACTAGGATTGTCAAACAACTCCACGAGCGAAACCTCCCCCGTAGACTCTTTTGACTCCCACAGACTCATAGGTAGCATACTCATACGAGCAATACGTCCCGTCCCCGAATGCAAAGTTTGTGTCCGATCCACAACAGTCGAGCCCGTGAGGATAAACTGACCGGGCAGTCTACGATCATCAACCATGGTACGCACAGCGTCCCATAGTATCGGAGCATCTTGCCACTCATCAATCAGTCGAGGAGTAGCACCCTTGAGCAAAAGCGAAGGCTTAGAGTTGGCTGTCGTGAGATACTCATCTCTCATATCTGTATCCTGCATCTTGATAATGCTCTGTGCTTGCTGTAGGGCTGTGGTCGTCTTACCGCACCACTTGGGTCCCTCTATAAGTACCGCACCAAAAGCATCGAGCAAATCTCGCAGCAAAATATCAGCCGTCCGAACGTAATAATCCATAACAATCCTATTTACACAACAAAAGTAATGATATTAAATGACTTAAACAAATACGTTCGGTGTTTTTGTGGTGTTTTGTTCGGTGTTTTTGTGGTAATCTATCCGGTACTTTTGTGGTATTTCGTTCGGTGTTTTTGTGGTAGATAATGCCTCGAGAGGTGAATAAGAAACCCTTGAAGCATCTTAAATCACTTCAAGGGTCTACAATCCAAATAACCGTTGCCAATCTTAGGCTAACGTAAAGTCAGCACCACGTATTCGCTCTGCGTGCCGATACGGTACTTACCGCCCCATATCCCTATACCACTGCTTATATAATAATGCGTGTTGCCTCTCTGCTTGTAACCATGTGCTACCTCGTACATACGATCTACGATGAGGTTAATGGGAAAGACTTGTCCGCGGTGCGTATGCCCAGAGAGTTGTAGATCAATACCTGCCGCTTCGCTCTCCTCGAGATGATAAGGTTGATGGTCAAGCAAGATAATGGGCTTAGACTTATCTAGGCTGTGTACGAGTTGTGCCGTCCTTAGGCGTTGAGGGTTGCTACGGTCATCACGCCCCACGATATATAGGCTGTTGTCATACAAGGCTATACTATCTCTCAAGACTTGCACTTTGGTGCCACGGAGGAAGCGTTGCTCTAGGGCTTCGCCGTCTATATACTCGTGGTTCCCTAGACAAGCATATACGGGGGCTTCGATTTGGTTAAAGACCTCTGCTACATTATCAGCAATAAGCGGACGAGTATCGCCATCTACCATATCCCCTGCAATCAAAACGAGGTCGGGCTTCTCGGCATTGATGAGTCTTACCCACTCTGCAAGTTCGCCTTTACCAATCGTATAACCGAGGTGCATATCGCTCAGAGCAACGACCTTGAGAGGCTTTGCAAGTGGCTTACTTAGGCTAATGTCTAGTGCTATACGCTCTTTGTGTCGGTACTTGTAACTCCCATAGGTAAATATCAAGACGAAGACAATCCAAACGCCTGCCACAAGCGACCAACTAGGTTCTAGATAGGGACGAAGTATAGGGATTAGACGCAAGAGGTCTATACAGAGGAAGAGCATCACAGCGTAGAGGAGATAAATCACCCACGAGGTTACG
>JBHAFI010000013.1:0-18536 GCA_041856045.1 Porphyromonas sp.
CGTTCACTCTATTAGAAACAAAAACATACAAATATCAAAGGCATGAAAAAACTATTCTACATTGCCCTGATCGGGCTTGCCGTTTGGGGGTACAACATCTACACCGATGGCGGTGATCCGGTACAAGAGATAAGCGAAACTATTGGGCAGGTGGGGTCGGACTTTAAGGAAGGCTTCAAAGAGGGCTACCAAGATGGCCTGCAACAAGGTACAGCAGAACGCGAAGCACGTGAAGCGGCTCGCCCCGTATATGCCGAGAACGTAAGCGAACGACTAGAACTGCCACGCCTCAGCAAGGCTAGCGGACAGTACTTCGTAGTCCACGAGGCTAATGGTGCAGTAAACTATTCGCTCGAATATGATGCAAACAAGTATCACAGCCGTTGGGTCGCCTTCACCTTTGACAGCAAGAATAGCCGTGATGTAGTACGCCGTATGGATACTTGGGCTTGGGACCCCAAGTTGCCCCAAAAACTCTCGACCGAAACATACTTCAAAGGCTCGGGTTATAGCCGTGGACACCTCGTGGCGAGCGAGGACAGAGTGGCAAGCAAAGAGGCAAATATGCAGACTTTCTACTACTCCAACATCAGCCCTCAACTACAAGAGCATAACGCTGGTGTATGGAAAAAACTCGAGGAGAAGGTTCGCTCGTGGGGGCGTAACAGCAAAATGCGTAAAGCGATCTACATCGCCAAGGGAGGTACCATAGCAGATGGTCAGATCGAAGCCACTAGAGTACGCAACCGCATCGTAATCCCCAAGTACTACTTTATGGCACTCCTCGCCGAGGATTTGGAAGGAAACTACCACGCTATCGGCTTCCTCACTGAGCATCGTGCCTATTCACGAGGCGAGGATAACCTGCAAAAACTTGCCCTTAGTATTGATGAATTGGAGGAGTTTACAGGTCTAGACTTTTTCCACAACCTAGACGACAGCATCGAGGACGTAGTAGAGGCAGAGTCGCCAACAGGCAAAGACGCACGTCACTATTGGTGGTAAGCCCTCCCCCTGCAAAAGATAAGAGCAACAAACAAATATCCCACGCCTAGCACGATGCTAAGCGTGGGATTTGCTTTACTCGAGAGAGGCGTCTTACTTGCTATTACGCTCGATAAGTGTCTCTACTGTCTCGATCTCTAGGCAGTGGGCAGCACCTGTGATACCAATAGTACCACTCATATAAGCCGCTTGTGTATCCTTTGAGATTACACCAGTTGAGATGAAGTGTTGGATGCCACCAACAAGACGAGCCTTCTCGCTCACGTCTTCGCCTTGATAATGAGCATTCACACCATAACTTAGTGCAAGTTGGCGTCCTACCGTCTCATCGTAGCAGATTGCACATACAGGCACCGTAGAGCGGAATGATGAAAGGTAACGTGCCGTGCGACCCGTATAACTGTCTGTAATAATAGCCGCTGTGTCGATCTTCTCTACACTCTTCACGGCAGCCTTAGCGAGGTAAGCTGTTGTTGTAGATACTTCCTTTGAGTGTGGTGTCTCAGAGTCGTACTCCTGCTCGAGCGAAGACTCCGCCTCATTGATTACGCGTACCATCGTTTGTACTGCTTCGAGAGGATAGTCCCCGTTAGCCGTCTCGCCTGATAGCATCACCGCGTCTGTACGATAATATACAGCGTTGGCAATATCACTTACTTCGGCACGTGTGGGTAGTGGGTTCTCGATCATTGTATGAAGCATTTGCGTCGCTACAATTACTGGTTTCTTGGCAGCGATACACTTCTTGATGATCATACGTTGGATATTAGGCACCTTCTCAGCAGGTACTTCGATAGCGAGGTCCCCACGAGCGATCATGATACCACCACAAGCCTCGATGATCTCATCAATGTTATCTACGCCCTCTTGGTTCTCAATCTTGGCGATGATCTTGATGTTGCTCTTATGCTCATCGAGGATCTCTTGGATTTCCTCTATATCCTTGCGGTTGCGTACAAATGAGTGCGCGATAAACTCGATATTCTGTGGGATAATGTGCAATATGTTGCGACGGTCCTTCTCTGTAAGTGAGGGGAGGTCGATACGTACACCGGGAACGTTTACGCTCTTACGGCTACCCAACTTACCACTATTTTGGCAGATAGTGTGAAGTTTATCAGCGTCCTTGTTCTCTACGATGAACTCGAGGGCTCCATCATCAAGTAGGATACGAGCACCTACTGGTACATCGTGAACGAAGTTTACATAGTTCACGTTGATAAGGTCGTGGCTAGACTCTGCATCGGGATTAGCCATAAAGACAACCTTATCACCGGGATTAAACTCAATCTTAAGATCCTTGCCGTGCTGGGCCTTGTACTCGCTGTTACCTGTTAGGACAGTAGTACGTACCTCTGGACCCTTAGTATCAAGCAATACCGCCACGTCCTTACTAACGGCACGTGTGTTGTTGATTACCTCTGTGATACCCTCTGGCGTCATATGAGCCGTGTTCATTCGTACTACATTCACACCAGCCTCTACTAGTGGACGGAGAAACTCAACGCTACAACGTAGATCCGAGATAGTAGCGACGATCTTTGTTTTCTTCATGAAATTATTAAGTATTATTTGTTATTGTATTCTTGCACAATAGCCTCAACAGCCAGTTTGTAACTGTCAAGACCAAAACCCGATATTAGTCCACGGCAAGCCCCGGATATAATAGAGCGGTGCCGAAATTCTTCTCTTGCGAATATATTGGACAGATGCACCTCGACAACTGGTGTAGTGATGGCTCTAATGGCATCTAATATAGCGATTGATGTATGGGTATAAGCCCCGGCATTCAAGACGATACCTGCAATGCACGGCACGGCATCAAGACGATAAAGGGCCTCGATAATGTCGCCCTCGTAATGGGATTGATAGTAGGATATATCCCAATCGGGGTACGCTCGCTGTAAGTCCTCTAGGCAGGTTGTCATAGTACGCACCCCGTATATATCGACTTCACGAGAGCCGATATTATGTAGGTTAGGACCATTTATAATACCTATGTGCATACCTTTGTTATGTGGAAGAGCCATTTCTTATAACATTTGCAAAGGTAGTCATTTTTCGCCGATTATTAAATGAGCATAAGCGAAGTCCAGAGATAATTGCTTAGCCCCAAGACCTCTCCTTATTGCCCCGACAGCCCTAAGCCATCAAAGCCCTCGCACGAATAGGTAGGACTGCATAATTTTACAATTGAGGTCCTGCTCTCGCCCGAAGCCAGTCGCACGCTTGACAGCAGTTCGCAAGAATTGTACTAGTAGAAGCCTCCCGTTTAAGTAGTTCGCTCCTCCGATTGTAATAGTACAATGCTCTGCTTCTACTAGTAGAGAGTTCTCTTCCACTAGGTAGAGCCTTCGCCGCGAGGGCGATAAGGCTAGAGCGTGAATAATCAAGGACGAGGGCTGTATAGGTACTCCCTATACAGCCAAAAAAATCAGCCTAAGCGATACGATACAAACACGCACAGCCCAATAAGGCTATCTGAGGGGTACAAAGTATCCCCCTCGCCTAGAACTCCAAGACCTTATCCACCACCAAAGCCCAAGTAGCCTCCCAGTGCGGATACAGCGAGCCGTTGCACGTGCTTAATCTAGCCGAGGTTAATAGCCGAGGACGAAAAAAGAGGCGACAGACAGTCCTTTCCCGACTGTGTCGCCTCCTCGCTACATTTAGATCGTGGCTACGCTAGTAGCCGATCGCCTCGACCGCTGTATGACTAGAGTTTATCGCCATTCTTGGCTAATAGTTCGTCTAGAAGTTTAGAGATCATCTCCTCGCCGTGTAGATCGCGTGCAACGATCTTACCATCGGGCCCGATCAACATAATCTGAGGGATCCCCGTGATACCATAAGGCTCAGTCGCCTTCTCGTTGAAGATCTGTGGCCAAGGGAGCGCGTCCTTGCTTACAGCCTGCAAGTGGTCGTCCCATTTATCCCAAACCGCTACGCCAACAATTTGCAAGCCCTTGCTACCATAGTTCTCGTAGATCTTTTTGAGGCCGGGCATCGCACGACGACATGGACCACACCAACTCGCCCAGAAGTCCACCAGCGTATAGTGACCCTTATTCACGAAGTCACTAAGTTTACTTGGCTCCTTATTATCATTCACTCCCTCGATGTCGACATATTGATTGCCAGCAGCAGTAGCCTTAGCAGCGTCAATAAGTTTCATACGACTGACGATGGCGGGTGCCTCAAGGACGCCCTTACTAGCAATACTACGCCACTCTGCAATTTGCTCATCTGTCGGCTCGAGGCTTCCGTTAAGAAGTGTGTTTAGAGCACGTACACCGATGGCATTGTTGGGGTTTTGCTTGAGAGCAGTAGTGTATAGGTCTAGTTGCTTTGCTTTGTACTCCTCAAAGAATGTCTCGGCTTGC
Source organism: Porphyromonas sp. (assembly GCA_041856045.1). Lineage (GTDB taxonomy): Bacteria > Bacteroidota > Bacteroidia > Bacteroidales > Porphyromonadaceae > Porphyromonas. The sequence goes on from JBHAFI010000013.1 coordinate 4,389, forward strand.
TCTTTGGGGGCGTCTTTCATTCTTGCACTAATATCCTTGGTGATCTCTCTAGCCTTATCAAAGATAGCGACATAGGTATCGTTGAGCGGTGTACCAGTCGCAGAGGGCTTCGATAGGTCTGCAAAGACCTTACCCGACTGGAGAATTACGGCTGTACGAAACTTTGGCTTGAGTTGTAGTTCTACCAAAGAGAGCGTGTCCTGCTCGATGGGCTTGGCAAATGTAAAGGTCTTACCCTTAACGACAGCCACAGCAAGCGTATCAACACCCTCTAGAGAGGGACGCAATAATAAGACCTCTTTGCCGTCTTGATCTTCTGAGGGCAGTTCCCCTGATAGGTGTACGCGATTGACGATTGGGATCGCACGCTTTTTATTGGCTTTTTTGCTTGTCTGTGCATCAAGCCCAGTAGGGAGTGCAAAGGCTGTTAGCATCGCCATTGCACCGATCAAAATTTTTCTCATAATGTTAGTTTTGTGATATTATCTTAGTTTTGTATATATGTAGACCTAGTAGGCGAGGAAGTGCGAACTGGTATTAGCAACACTCCAAACCGCAACTCTCGCCCTCGGGATCCAATTCGATAGTGATGTGCATCAGTCCGTAATGCTCCGCAATGTGGCGTACCCGATGCTTTAGATCGCTTATTGCCGTAGGGTTACCACATAGGTGGCAACTATGCACCAAATGTAGGGAGGCGATATGCTCTTGCCCGTTCATCGTCCATACGTGTATATCGTGGACATCAAGTACCTCGGGCATCGCACGCAACTGTATCTCGAAGCCCTCTGTATCTATCCCCTCGGGGACCCCTTGTAAGAGAATATGCAGGGTCTCTTTGAGATTGTGATACACATTATAGAGTATCCACAAAGAGATACATATCGAGAGGATAGGATCGAGAATAGGCAACTCGACGAAATACATAACGATACTTACAACTAGTACCGCTACCCAGCCGAGGACGTCCTCTAGAAGATGCAGACGCAAGGCCTTGTCGCTTAGCGAGGCATTACCCATAATCCTCCATGCAGCATAACCATTGACGGCGATACCTAGCAAAGCCAAGAGAAACATACCGCCAGCCTTGACAGGTTCGGGTTGTATAATCTTGCCGATGGCAGTGTAAATCATCACCAACGAACCAATCAAGAGGATTAGCGAGATCAGTAGAGCCGACAAGAGGGAGAAACGCTTATAGCCGTAACTAAAGTGTCGATCACGCCCCTTAACACTTAGACGCTCTAGATACCACGCAAAGCCGAGAGAGACACTATCGCCAAAATCGTGCAGTGCGTCCGAGAGAATGGCTACGCTCCCCGTGTACAGCCCACCTATCAACTCAATAATAGCAAAGCCAAGATTAAGACAAAGGGCTACGAGCATATTGCCACCGGCCCCCTTTGCTAAATGTCCGTGGTGGTCGTGGTGTGCATGCTCGTGTCCGTGGTGATGCCCACAAGTGTGGTGCGGGTGTAGGTGAGCCATTGTATTGTCTTTGTATTTATCGGATATTGAGATATAACCTCGAGGGGGTACTTATTATTGTTTAGGGGCTGGTGTTCCCTTCTTAATCCAGTCCAAACTAACCTCGGTGAAGTAAATATCATAAGCAGGACGATCGTCCTCCTCGCTGATGATACCGATATTACCATTCTTGAGGCGAGTTACTTCGCTATAAGCAGCCTCGCCATCACAGATAGTATTGCCGATATTCCAAGTCTTAGCCTCGTCCTCACTCAGATAAATACGTAGGTTCGTACGCTTCTTGCTCTCGATGAGTGTATGTAAGAGGATATTCTGTGTATCCTTACCTTTGCCTGCGAGCGAGTAGCGTGTGAGGGCTGTGTTACAAGCATTACCCATCAATTGCGACCAAGTAGCAGGAGTGCTCCAAGTAGTTCCATGGTCTTTACTGATTGTGTACGTACGTGGTGTTGGTACCCAAGCACGGTTGCGACTAGAGATCAAGAGGTCGCCATTGGCCAACTCTACGATTTTACTCTCATCGCCATTGGTGCGTGCTACGCTCGACGAGTGCCACGTCTTACCAAAGTCATCGGAGTAAACCATTACATTGTCCATATTGCCACCCCACTTCGCCTCAGTACGCATTGCTGCAACAAACGCGATACGCCCCTTGCTGGTGATGATACCATTACCCGAACCAAAGAAGCCACCATTAGGATAGCGGTCTGTGTACACTTGATCCGTTATCTCGACCACGGGCGTCCAAGAGAGTCCACCATCTGTACTCTTGCTGTAATACATTTGTAGTGGCTTCTTGGCTTGACTAGGATAGAACCACAAGCCCGAACCCGAGACCATTACCATATACAAAGTCTTGCCATCAGTGGCTATCGCTGCATCACCAAAGCCTTGCTCTGGTGTTCCTTTGGCAACAGTGATAGGACGTGACCAAGTACGTCCGTTATCTCTACTGATCTTGACCTCTACGTCAATATCTGCGGGGAGGTCATAGTCCGTTGTCTTACGGCGGTCAATACCAGCCACAAGATGCCCATTATCTAGACGAACGAGCGATGGGATACGATAGTGTGCAGACTTATCTTCGCCCGGAGTCCAGACCAATACACGTTGTAGGACGATCTCGTGGTGATACAAGTCCGACTTTGGTACGAATGTATCTGCACCAGCAAGTTTAATGCTCTTGATCTGTGTCTTGATCTTATCGCCCTCGGTGGCTTTGGCTGCAACATCAGCAACAAGCCATAGGCGACTGTTCTTATTGATCTGTGGGGCTTTTTTGACAGCACGTAGTGTCGTTACTCCTAGCGAAGGCTTACCCTCGGCTACGAGCGTACCGGGCGAGCGATGGTCATAACGATCGCCATTATCCGTAAGGAACAGACGATAGCGACTGACGTTCTTGATGTGGCTAGCCTCAGGAGTCGTGATCTCAACCGTCTCGAGTTTATGTTCCTCGCTGATGCCAAGAGCGAATACACTGAGTGCTTGGTTCGCTCCACGTCCCACAAGATGCCCATTAGTGCGGTGAGCCGTGTAAGTCTTGATAGTCCGATGCCCTGTTAGGCTAGGATAACCATTCAGTTTGGCTGTGTGGCGACCCGTCACATCTTTGATCTCGCTATCCCCGGGTACTAGATTGTCGAAGTCAAAGCCAGCGATCAACCCTGCCGTTTGTCCGTCTATACGCTCTGTCGCTCTATCTTTACGAAGTTCCTCGACGCTGAGAGCCTTGCCATAAATACGAACATTATCCAAGCGTCCAGCAAAATGAGAGACGATCTTCCCATCTTTCTGTCCGGCTCCTATAATAAGAGGGAGGTTATTCTGTGCTACCCACGCTCTGATGTCGGCTTCGCTCTTGCGTACCTCTACACCATCAACATACATACGTATGCTTGCATCTTCGCGGTTCACGACCAAAGCACAGTGGTACCATTCTCTTAGTTGAATACCCTCGATGGTCTTACCCCAGCCCTCTATGGCTTGCTTACTTGTCCCGGCTGCATCTGTAAGATGAGCACCAAAGAAGTTGTTGCTGGTGGTACGTAGAGCCATCAGTTCGTAACCCGATCTGTTAAGGCTGTCGATTGGTTTCTTACCGAAGTCGAGGCGAGATAGTACGCGAGGAGCATCGCCATAGATCAGCGTGCGATAGCCATATACCCACAGCGTGTAGGTATAACTTTTACCTGCCACGGCGTCTAGGTCAGGGTGGCTCGCAACACTTAAATACTGCGTTTCGCCATCGAACTCAACATAACTACTATGCTTCAGACTGGTCTGCGACCAAGCCGTAAGTGGGAGGGCTAATGCAAGCCCGAGTGTCAACGTTTTTATCATGAATTTGATTTGAGATAATACACAATTTTATCTATCATTATATCACAAAGATAGGAATAATGCACTAACTAAGCCCTTTCTCCTGCTCACCAAAGGCAAACAATACCAACTTCTCTCCCTTAGGGCTATCCCAATCCTCCCGTTTATTCGATCCCATCTCCCCCTTGCGATAGACCAATGTCCCTCTTATCATCGGATAATCTCTCTATTTACTACGGTACAACCACCTTCCTTATCACAGCCCAATCTTCTCCTTGATCACAATCCAACCCTCGCCTTTATCATAGCCCAACCACCTCCTTTACATGCACAAAGACAAGACTAAAGCACTACTTCGCACGCCTACCTCTGCTTCACCCTCGCCTAATGTCTAATCCCCTCCGTCCCCTAATCATACAGCAAGGGCTGTGTTACCGTAAGGTAGCACAGCCCTCAACTTTATAAACCCATTATATTAAATACTATAGCCTATTAAGGTAAGGTATCAATCAAAGCTTTCAAATCCTTTGCTTTGTTCAAGTTTTCTATATCTTGCATTGCTGAGTTGGTAGTACTTTCCTTAGGAACCCTTATCAAAATAGATTTGTGTCTGTCCACTTCTTTATCTAAACATGACCTAAATCCTCTTTTCGCCGATAATGCGGTAACAAAGACATCGACACTACCTTGCCTCCCACAGTAAGAGAAATTACCTGTTATGTTTTTTTTATAATCACCTGCCGTACAGATAACAACCTTCTTACCATGCCCAGTCACTATACATACCTCCTTATCCGATATCGTTAGATTAGGCAGAGTCGAATTGGGTGTAGAGGTACTAGGGTTAAGCAACTCAATCAAGTAATTCAGAGTCGTTGTTTTCCCTGAGTGACTAGTTCCCTCTAGAACTACGACATATTTTGGATTTCCCATTGCACGAATATAGTTGGGTTAATAACAAGTTTTTACTTCACTTCCTCGAAGTCTGCGTCAGTGATGTCGGCACCACCTTGCTGTGCATTGCTTCCAGCATTACCGCCCTGTGGCTGACCTGCTTCGGCTCCCTGCTGAGCGTAAATATCTGCACTAGCCGCTTGGAAGGCTGCGTTCAACTCCGCCATAGCAGTGTCGATAGCCTCGATGTTCTGATCCTTGTGTGCAGTACGAAGTTTCTCTAGAGCCGCTTCGATAGGAGCCTTCTTATCGGCAGGTATCTTATCGCCCAGTTCCTTGAGTTGCTTCTCTGTTTGGAAGATCGTACTATCGGCTTGGTTCAGTTTTTGGATACGTTCGCTCTCACGCTTATCTGCCTCGGCATTTGCCTCTGCCTCAGCCTTCATACGCTTGATCTCCTCATCGCTTAGACCGCTTGATGCTTCGATACGGATATTCTGTTGCTTACCCGTAGCCTTATCTACAGCCGTAACACTTAGGATACCGTTAGCGTCGATGTCAAAGGTTACCTCGATCTGAGGTGTCTGACGTGGAGCCGGAGCGATGCCATCGAGGTTAAAGCGGCCGATGCTCTTATTGTCCTTTGCAAGCGAACGCTCACCTTGTAATACGTGGATCTCTACCGAAGGTTGGTTATCAACAGCCGTCGTGAAGATCTCGCTCTTCTTCGTTGGGATAGTTGTATTAGCCTCGATAAGTTTTGTCATCACACCACCCATTGTCTCGATACCGAGCGATAGAGGCGTAACGTCAAGGAGAAGCACATCTTTGATCTCACCCGTCAAGACACCACCTTGGATAGCAGCACCTACGGCTACGACCTCATCAGGATTAACGCCCTTGCTTGGAGCCTTCCCGAAGATCTTCTCTACAATCTCTTGGATTGCAGGGATACGTGTCGAACCTCCCACGAGGATTACCTCGTCAATCTCGCTCTTGCTAAGGCCTGCGTCCTTGAGGGCTTGCTCACAAGGAGCGATACAAGCCTGAATAAGTTTATCGGCTAGTTGCTCAAACTTCGCTCTCGTAAGCGTACGTACAAGGTGCTTGGGTACACCATTCACGGGGAAGATGTAAGGGAGGTTAATCTCTGTCGTTGTCGAACTAGACAATTCGATCTTTGCCTTCTCCGCTGCTTCCTTAAGACGTTGCATAGCCATAGGATCCTGACGAAGATCTACGCCCTCATCGCTCTTAAACTCCTCTGCCAACCAATCGATGATAACGTGGTCGAAGTCATCACCACCAAGGTGCGTGTCACCGTTGGTAGAGCGTACCTCAAAGACACCATCTCCTAGTTCGAGGATCGAGATATCGAATGTACCGCCACCAAGGTCAAATACTGCGATCTTCATATCGCGATTTGCCTTATCAAGACCGTAGGCTAGCGAAGCCGCCGTAGGCTCGTTTACGATACGACGCACGTTAAGTCCTGCAATCTCCCCTGCCTCCTTTGTGGCTTGACGCTGTGCATCGTTGAAGTATGCTGGCACCGTAATTACAGCGTCTGTCACCTCTGCACCGAGATAATCCTCGGCAGTCTTTTTCATCTTCTGCAAGATGATCGCAGATATTTCCTGTGGGGTATATAGTCGTCCGTCAATATCCACACGAGGGGTATTGTTGTCGCCCTTTACTACCGAGTAAGGAACACGATCCAACTCTCCACGTACTTGCTCAAAGGTTTCTCCCATGAAACGCTTAATTGAGTAGATCGTCTTCGTTGGGTTGGTGATGGCTTGACGCTTAGCAGGATCTCCTACCTTACGCTCTCCACCCTCGATAAAAGCCACTACTGAGGGAGTCGTACGCTTGCCCTCACTATTTGCGATAACGATTGGTTCGTTACCTTCCAATACAGATACACACGAGTTGGTTGTACCTAAGTCAATACCAATGATTTTTCCCATTTTCTTATATGTCTTTTATTTATTCTTTTCTTGTTAAATCTCTTGCTCGGCTCATCGCCTTACGCCTAACATTAAGACAAAGCACGTGCCACCTAATGACGAATACGCTTACAACTGACAGACGAGTGACATAATGACATCTTAGCCCCCTATCTCTACCCTAATGCTCGGCAAATTGTCCTAATTCATCACGAACGGAATGACGCTACGACAAGCACAGACCACCACCCGACTTATAACCTCTCTCCTAAATAGGCAAGATCTCGGGTAAATATAGCCTAAAACAAGCCCTACCACTCTAGGGAACATCTCGGACGCTGTAATAATATCTAAAAGTAAGCCCGTAGTATTACAATCCACCTCATCTTGGAGGGTCATTGAGAACACACTAGCGAGGAAGAGCAATAGCCCTCGTAGGTCAAAGGCGAAAGTCAGGTTAGCCGAAGTCCCCCACTCAAGCCAAGGAAACACACAACCTAAGTATCCGAAGCTATAAATCGTGACTTGACGGATAAAAATCAAGGCTTGACGGATAAGCGTCACGTCTTGGCGTTTATCCGCCACGCCTTGACGCATAGATCAACAAGGTTTACGATGACTTATTTCGCTTCGTCCCTTTGCCAAAGACCGCAAGGACTTATTTAGATCTATTGCTAGATACTCGTATTCAGCCTCCAAGACTAGGAGCGAGAGAAGCCTCTAGGGATACATTAGCCTAGGCATTGGGATACGTCTAGAGCATTATCACCCTTAGCCCATTCCGATGAGATATATCGGGGTGTTTGCTGCGATAACCTGCCTCTCGATCGTAGAAATAACCGAGGGGCGTAGCAGGGGATAGTCGCTCTGTGCTGGGGTTTTAGTATCTTTGTGGGATAATCATATATGTATGAAAGGCTTTCGTTGGAATAAACCCCTCGTAGTAATCGCCGAGATGTCTGCCTCGATCAACAGACGTTTCTTTTGGCTGAAGTATATACTGGTCTTCGCCATAGTATTTACTACGACTTTCGTCCTCAGCAACCGCAGTCTTATGGACTACCTTAGGCTAGAGGAACGCTATCTCTATATAAACAAAGAGATAGAGCGAGAGCAAGAACTGTTATCGGCAGATAGTCTGCGACTCAACGAACTTAAAAGCCTCGGCAAAAGTGTCGAAAATATCGCACGAGAACGATACCTAATGAAAGCCCCCGGCGAAGAGGTATTCATTATCAAGAAGCCCGATAGCGTGCCAGCGTCCCACTAAAGCCTTAGCCTCCACCCAAGAGGCTGATATACAAACCTAGAATTACATGAAGAAAAAACCGAATACACTCAAGTTGCCCCGTGTGGCACGACCACAGCACTCCTTTGTAGTACAAGAGGGTGAGCAGGAGGGCGGACTACTCGCTTATCTCTGCCAACACGCCCTCAAGGAGCGTAGCCGTACCACAGTAAAGCAACTCCTTGGCGATAGATATATCTCCGTAAACAACCAAGCGACCACACAGTGGGATCTCCCCCTTGGTGCTGGGGACCTTGTCACCCTACACCCCACTCCGCTACCTACAAGCCTAAGCCATAAACTCGTAGATATTCTTTGGCAAGATGAGTATCTAGTACTCATTCATAAGTCTGTTGGTATCCCTACCGTGGCTAGTGGTGAGGAGCGTGACGAGACCGCTATGCAGGTCGTAAGCAAACACCTCAAGAAGTTTGATCCAAGGGCCAAAGTATTCCTCCTCAATCGTATTGACAAAGACAGTGCAGGCTTCGTATTGATGGCAAAGAGCCAAGCCTTACAAGAGGAGATGACCGAGCGTTGGAGCAAGTATGTCGTACGACAACAGTTTGTAGTGGTTGTAGAGGGAGCGATGCCCGAGGCAGAGGGTTTCCTTGCTCCACCAAGCAACGAGGACCTCAAAGGACGTAAGCCTAGCCGTCACGTACAAGGGAGCCTTACCGCAGGGCAAGCACGATACAGATGCTTGCAACAAGGCGAACTAGGGACGCTCGTTGTCGTCGAATTGCTCGAGGGTCGTAACAACAGGTTACGCCGTCAGTTTGCGACACTCAAGCGTCCGATCATGGGCGACTGGCGTAATGGTAGCAAGCGTAAGGAACTCGGTATGGTAGCCCTAGAGAGCATGGCATTTGCTTTCGTACACCCCAAGACGGGTAAGAGATACGACTTTGACCAACCCATACCCGGTAAGTTCCGTAGAATACTCAACCCCTAACCATCGATAGCGACATAAGCGATGAAGATCAAACACGTAATAGCACTCATTATCGGGCTTATACTCTGCCTCTCGGCACTCTTCTATTACCTCTTACAGGGCGAGCGACGTAGCCTCGAGGCGGAAAAAGAAGCATTCACCAAGGCACAGACAGAGGCGATGCAGGAGGAACTAGCAATGCTCGCCGAGGAGTACAAAAGCCAGTACAACAAAATCAGCGTCAAGGGTCCCGAGGGGGACTTCGTAATGGGGACGGATAGCCTCATCAAGCAACTGATGGCAGAGCGACAAAAGGTCGATCAGTTGCAGGCGGAGTTACGCGACAACAAACGGACAAGTGCCGAGCGTATCGCTGCCCTAACGAAAGAGGTAAGCACACTACGTAAAGTCCTCAAGAGTTACGTAGTGCAGATAGACTCTCTACACGCTACTAATGAACGATTGAGAGCAGAGAACCAAGAGGTCAAAGCGAGTTTTGAGCGTTCGCAGAGCGAGGTAGCACAACTCTCAACAGAGAAAAGCGAACTGACAAGTCGTGTAAACCTTGCTGCCAAACTCGACGCTACGGCTATCAGCATTCGCCCAATAGATAAACGTGGTAAGACGGCTAAGAATATCGACAAAGTCGTAAACCTTGAGATTAGTTTCCGTGTAGCCAAGAATGTCACTGCAAGCGTAGGGCAAAAAACCTTCTACACCCGCATTATGCGTCCCGATGACGAAGTAATGCTCAAGGCTGGGGCGGGTACTTTCTCTTTTGAGGGCAAGAGCCTACCATTCTCTACCCGCCGAGAGATAGAGTACAATGGAGAGGAAACAGCCGTTACAATGTATTGGCCAGTAGAGGAGAGCCTAATGAGTGGTCGATATCGAGTACAGATCTTTGCTGATGGTAATCTCATAGGTACCGGAGGCTTTAGTCTATAGAGCGCCTTGATTTACGTATATATCCTTATTTCCCTTATCTTCTCTGCCTTCTTCTCGGGCAGTGAGATAGCCTATGTGTCGGCAGACCGCTTGCGACTCGAGCTCGATCGCAACAAAGGAGGTCTAGTCGCCAGTATCCTAAGTTTCCTCTACAAGCGTCCCGACCGATTTATCACTACGATGCTACTAGGCAACAATGTTGCTCTCGTACTATACGGTATGCTGATGGCAACACTTGTAGAGCCTATCCTCTATCAGTGGACAGACAACGACTTCGTAGTACTCATTACGCAGTCGATATTCGGGACGATCATCATACTCTTTACTGGGGAGTTTATCCCTAAGGTAATGTTTCGCATTAACTCAAACTTAATGATGGAACTTATGGCGATACCTTTGGTGATCATCTACGTGCTACTATTCCCCTTTATGTGGGTCGTTAGTCTAATGACCAACGGCATACTTAGGCTTGCAGGACGCCGAGGTGGGCAGACGATCGTTAAGACCTTCTCGACTATAGACCTCGAGCACTTTCTCGAGCATAATCAACACGATGACGGGGAGAGTGAGGTGAAGTTTATCCAAAATGCCATTAGTTTCCCCTCGTTACAAGCACGCGACTGTATGACGCCACGCAACGAGATCGTTGCTGTCGATATTGAGGATGCTAAGGAAGAGTTAGAAGCCAAATTCATCAAGAGCGGACTAGGCAAACTTATCGTCTACCGACAGAATATCGACGAGCCAGTCGGCTACATACACTCGAGCGAGATGTTTGCGAGTACCGACTGGACGCAGCGTATAGTACCTGCTCTTTTTGTCCCCGAGAGTATGCCGGCAAGCAAGGTAATGACCCTCTTGATGCAGAAGAAAAAGAGTATCGCTATCGTCATTGACGAACTAGGAGGTACAGCCGGTATGGTCACACTCGAGGACGTGATAGAAGAGATCTTTGGCGACATTGAGGACGAACACGATCGCAAGAAACTCGTCGCCAAAGCCCTCGAGGACGCTACTTATATCCTCAGCGGACGTTTGGAGATAGACGACCTCAACGAACGCTTTGGATTGGACTTCCCCGAGGAAGAGGACTTCCAAACAGTTGCAGGTTATATCCTGCATCACCATCAAAGCATACCAGACATAGGTGAGGTGATCACGATCGACCACTTTCGCTTTGAGATCCTACGCTCCTCATCGACCAAGATCGTACTCGTTAAACTAAAGATCTTGGACTAACCTTAGGGGCAAGGTATGCCCCAAAATCCCTTTAATATGGAATCAATTAAGCAAATCTTCAGAATAGGCTATGGCCCTAGTAGTAGCCATACTATGGGGCCCGTACGAGCCAGTGAGATGTTTCTCAAGCGTTGCCCAGAGGCTGTACGCTTCCGTGTAACCTTATACGGCAGTCTTGCCGCTACTGGCAAGGGACATATGACCGACATTGGGATCCTACGTATCCTTGAGCCACACGGCCCCACAGAGATAGTTTGGCAATCCGAGATAGAGTTACCATTCCACCCCAACGGAATGAAGTTTGAGGGCTTTAGCCGCGAAGGTGTCCTGCTCGATACCTTCGTAGTATATAGTATTGGCGGAGGAACCCTTGCCAACGAAGAGTTCAACGAGCAACGTATTGCCGAGATCTACCCAGAGCATACAGTACGCGATATTATGCGCGTGCTTGCCTCGACAGGTATGAACTTTTGGGAATACGTACAGAAGTACGAGGGACCCGATATTTGGGATTTCCTTGCCGAGGTATGGGACGTTATGCAGGCTGCTATTAAGGAGGGACTAGAGACCGAGGGTGTCTTGCCCGGCGGACTCGGACTTAGACGCAAGGCAGCAACTTACTACGTCAAAGCCAATGGCTACGGATCTGCTAGCATCAAAAGCCGAGGACTTGTCTATGCTTATGCCCTTGCCGTGAGCGAGCATAACGCTGGTGGTGGTCGTGTCGTTACAGCCCCTACCTGTGGTAGTTGTGGTATTATCCCTGCCGTCCTATACCACTTACATACGAGTCGCGACTTCCCTACGACACGTATCCTTAGGGCTCTTGCTACGGCAGGCTTATTCGGGAATGTTGTACGTACCAATGCTTCTATCTCTGGTGCCGAGGTGGGCTGTCAAGGAGAAGTGGGCGTAGCCTGTGCTATGGGTGCAGCCGCTGCTTGTCAACTCTTTGGCGGATCTAATATGCAGATCGAATACTCTGCCGAGATGGGACTCGAGCATCACCTAGGACTTACCTGCGACCCCGTCTGTGGTCTTGTACAGATACCTTGTATCGAACGTAATGCTTTCGCAGCAGCACGCGCTTTGGACGCTAACACTTATGGCACCTTTAGCGATGGTTTGCATCGAGTGAGTTTCGACCAAGTTGTGGAGGTAATGCGTAGGACGGGTAAGGACTTACCCAGCCTTTATCGCGAAACCTCTATGGGAGGTCTTGCCACCGAATACGATGCTAGCAAAGCGACTTATTTCTAGGTACCTGTCCCAAACCCACCAAAGAACTAAGGCATTCATCGGACGAAGCCTCGACGCACGGACCCACACTTCGCTCACAAAGTCCTCTTAAGTCTTAACCCGAGAGTCAGCAAGAGGAGTAAGGCACTAATTGTGTCCTTAACGAATGGCACGTTATACAAGTCTTATGGCTACACCCTCGAGGGTGTAGCCATAATTTATTACGCATCTCGAAAGCTCCTTCTATCTAAGGTATCACCAATACACCTTCGCCCCGCCCCATCGTAAGGCGAGAGGTCTTTGGTCGAAAGGGGTGATTACGTAAAGACAAGTAAGATCACTTCGAAGGCGATACAGCCACCCTTCGCAAAACCTCGAAAGTAGCCCCCGAATATCATAGGACCTTAAATTCCCTTCCCCGCAAAGTAGCCCTCGCGTATCGTAAACACCTTAGAAGTCCTTCCCCTCAAAGTAGACCCCCTCGGAGAGGCAGTATTGATCGTGGTTATAACAAGATACTTAGACGTCCATCGAAGAGATACTTAGTTGTCACTTGACAACATACTTGAGGCTAATTCAACGTCTAAGTATACGCGAATTCGGAATGAAAGTTAGTGATTATTTTCTTGTTGAATAGGCATTTTCACTTTGCTCTTTCTGTCGTACAATTGATAAGCAATTAGTCCTGCATAGAGATTCGTCAAGAAGCCATTCACAGAGCGATGTTGCGTGTGGTCAATGCGAAACTTATTTTTGAGTTGATTGAAGACGCTCTCAATCACTGTTCTCCGTCTAAGCAGGTACTGATCCTCGAGAGATAGATCTATGGGTTTCTGTATCTTGGCTCGCTTCGTAATTAATTCAATACCACTATCTTTGAGGCGTTTCTCGAGGTCTTTGGAGATATAACCACAGTCCCCAAACAGTTTACCATCTAGCACCGCATACAACTCTTTCTTCTTGACCGGTTCTCTGTCGTTCACATTCCCCGAAGTTACGTCATAGGAGATGATTTCCCCAAGGTGATTGATGACAAGATGCAACTTCAATCCATAGAACCAACCAACAGACGTTCGTCCTGCTTTGGCAATAAGACATAAGGTTTTGCGCTGATATGACCTTGGTAATTTGCAGGATTGTAGAGCGGTTGAGTCCACGTAAGATACCTTAGTACATTTGCCTTTGAGATAATTCAGATTGGCCTTAAATTGCTCTACAAGTGCACACTTACGTTCGATAAACCTACTATAAGAAAGGATTTTAGGGAAGTAGGCTCCATGTTCGCTCTGAAGACGGTTGAGATAGTATGTTTTGAAATTTCTTGAATCAGCATAGAGATAGAGTACCATCGTTGCCAGAACTTGGGTATCGGACATGATTCTCTGACGATGCCCTCGGCGAGGGGTTTCTTTGGCTGTGTTATCAGAACTATTAAGGACTTTGTCTATTGTTTCAAATAAAAGTGCTACATTTACATTACTCATAAGGGTGGAAGAATTTAGTTATTTATCTGTATTATAAATCTAAAGATACTAAATTCTTCCACCCTTACTATATCTAAACACCTAATATCCACCTGCGGTCTGCTCCTTTTTCATTCCGAATTCGCGTATTCAGAACTTTTATCTAGTCATCGTTTCACGCTCAATCGGATTGTGATGTTCGTTGGACAAAATTGATGCTCGGGGTGAAAAAAAACTTCTCGCCTTAATTGCCTTGTTGTTAGCCTATTTGTGGGTTCTACGCCTCCGATGCTCCAACTTTTTTCGCTGGATATTTGGTTGGAATAAAAACTTTGTATTACCTTTGCACTCGCAAACGACAAGAACGGAGCCTTCGAGCGAGAG
>JBHAFI010000014.1:0-24322 GCA_041856045.1 Porphyromonas sp.
AAGGGTAAGCAGGGACGTTTCCGTCAGAACCTACTTGGTAAGCGCGTAGACTACTCTGCTCGTTCGGTTATTGTCGTAGGACCCGAACTCAAGATGCACGAGTGTGGTATCCCCAAGTATATGGCTGCCGAACTTTATAAGCCTTTCATTATCCGCAAACTTATTGAGCGTGGTATTGTGAAGACTGTAAAGAGTGCCAAGAAGATTGTAGACCGCAAGGAGGCCGTTGTTTGGGATATCCTTGAGCATGTAATGAAGGGACACCCTGTACTCCTAAACCGTGCTCCAACACTTCACCGTCTAGGTATTCAAGCGTTCCAGCCAAAAATGATTGAGGGTAAGGCTATTCAGTTGCACCCACTCTCATGTACAGCCTTTAACGCCGACTTTGATGGTGACCAGATGGCGGTTCACTTGCCACTTGGGAATGAGGCTATTCTTGAGGCTCAGATGCTGATGCTTGCATCTCACAATATCCTTAACCCCGCTAATGGTGCTCCTATCACTGTACCTTCTCAAGACATGGTACTCGGGCTGTACTATATCTCTAAACTCCGCTCTGGGGTTAAGGGAGAGGGTATGACTTTCTATGGTCCCGAGGAGGCTACGATTGCTTATAACGAGGGTAAACTCTCTATGCACGCTCCTATCAATGTCTACGTTGATGATGTTGTAGACGGGGAGAAGGTACGCCGTATGGTGCAGACCTCAGTAGGACGTCTTATGGTTAATGAGTTTGTCCCTGAGGCGGTAGGCTATGTCAACGAGACTCTTGGTAAGAAGGCTCTACGCGATATTATCGGTAAGGTAATTAAGGTGTGTGGAGTGGCTACTACGGCTAAGTTCCTTGACGATATTAAGGACCTTGGTTACTACATGGCGTTTAAGGGGGGGCTATCATTTAACCTTGGGGACGTAATCATTCCTGAGGAGAAGGCTAAACTGATTGAGCAAGGCTATGCCGAGGTACAGTCTGTGATGGACAACTACGCTATGGGGGTAATTACCAACAACGAGCGTTATAACCAGATTATTGATACTTGGACGCATATCAATGCCAGCCTGTCTGACATTGTGATCAAGCACCTTAAGGAAGACCAGCAAGGCTTCAACTCGGTGTATATGATGATGGACTCGGGTGCTCGTGGTAGTAAGGAGCAGATCCGTCAGCTCTCTGGTATCCGTGGTCTGATGGCTAAGCCACAGAAGAGCGGTAGTGAGGGTGGTCATCAGATTATCGAGAACCCGATCTTGTCGAACTTTAAGGAGGGGCTATCGGTGCTTGAGTACTTTATCTCTACGCACGGTGCTCGTAAGGGTCTAGCCGATACCGCTCTTAAGACGGCAGATGCCGGATACCTAACGCGTCGTCTTGTAGACGTATCACAAGATGTGATCGTAAACGAAGAGGATTGTGGTACACTCCGTGGTCTTGTCGCGACAGAACTTAAGAAGAACGAAGAGGTTATCGCTTCGCTTTATGAGCGTATCCTTGGTCGTGTCTCTGTTCATGATATTATTCACCCTCAAACAGGGGAGGTACTAGTACGTGCTGGGGAGGAGATCCGAGAAGATGCAGCAGAGGCTATTGAGAACTCACCAATCGAACACGTGGAGATCCGCTCGGTACTTACTTGCGAATCGAAGAAGGGTGTATGTGCTAAGTGTTATGGTCGCAACCTTGCTACCAACCACATGGTACAGCGAGGAGAAGTCGTTGGTGTAATTGCGGCTCAATCGATCGGTGAGCCCGGTACGCAGTTGACGCTACGTACCTTCCACGTCGGTGGTGTGGCTTCTAACGTTGCTACAGAAAACAGTGTAGTTGCTAAGTTTGATGGTATCCTATCATTCGAGGAACTTCGTGCCGTAGAGGTAGAAGTCGCTAAGGGTGAGAAGCCATATCGTGTGGTTATTAGCCGAATGGCCGAAATGCGTATTGTCGACACCAACACGCAGATCACACTTCTTACAATCCCTGTGCCTTATGGAGCACACCTATACTACAATGATGGCGATACAGTGGCTAAGGGGGATCAGATCTTCACGTTCGACCCATTCAACGCTGTTATCGTTTCTGAAGTTGCGGGTAAGGCTGCCTTTGAGCACGTCATCGAGGGGGTTACTTATCGTGTCGAAGCCGACGAGGCCTCGGGACTACGTGAGAAGATTATCATCGAGAGCAAGGATCGTAACTTGGCTCCGGGTATTCAGATCCTAGACAAGGCAGGTAACCCGATTAAGAGTTACAACCTCCCACTTGGTGCACACGTAGTCAAAGATGAGGGCGAAGCCGTGAAGGTCGGTGATGTCCTTGTTAAGATACCTCGTACAGCGAGCAAGGCTGGTGATATTACCGGGGGTCTTCCTCGCGTGACGGAGTTGTTTGAAGCACGTAACCCATCGAACCCTGCGGTTGTTGCCGAGGTTGATGGCGAAGTGATCTTCGGCAAACTCAAACGTGGTAATCGCGAACTAATCATTAGACCAAAGATCGGGGCAGAGAAGAAGTATCTTGTGCCTATGTCTAAGCAGTTGCTCGTCCAAGAGGGTGACTTCGTACGTAGTGGTACTCCACTATCAGATGGCTCTATCACGCCTACGGATATTCTTGAGATCAAGGGTCCAACGGCAGTACAAGAGTATATCGTAAACGAAGTACAAGATGTATATCGCCTACAAGGTGTGAAGATCAATGATAAGCACTTCGAGGTAATCGTGCGTCAGATGATGCGTAAGGTTGAGATCGTTGATCCGGGAGAAACGCTTTTCCTAGAGCAACAGATCGTGGATAAACTCGAGGTTATGGAGGAGAATGACCGTATTTGGGGTAAGAAAGTCGTTGTTGATGCTGGCGATAGCGAAACGCTTAAGCCGGGTCAGATCGTAACGCTCCGTCGTCTACGTGATGAGAATAGTCAACTCAAGCGTCGAGATCTACGTCCTGTTGAGGTGCGTGATGCTAAGCCTGCTACGGCGAAGCAAATACTCCAAGGTATCACACGTGCTTCTCTACAGACGAAGAGTTTCATGAGTGCTGCTTCGTTCCAAGAAACGACCAAGGTGCTCAACGATGCTGCTATCAATGGTAAGACCGATACACTTGAGGGCTTGAAGGAGAACGTGATCTGCGGACACCTAATCCCAGCAGGTACTGGTCTACGCGAATACAAGAAGATTGTCGTAATGCCTAAGGACGAGTATGAGCGTGCTCATGCTTCGCAAGAAGAGGAACTACTCTCGACCGAGGGTTAGGACTAGACGATAGAGTCCCTAGGGACTTAACGAATTGAACCGAGGCTGTCAAGCAGATGCTTGACAGCCTCGGTCGTTTGTATTGATAGGGGGGCTTGCCTCTACTTTGGGCTGTTTAGTCCCTTACTTTTTTATGTCCTCTAGGCTAGCCTTTGCTGGACGATTACTTAGAGGGACGGATTTGCCCTTATCGTCAATGCCATTCATCTCGACTATATAGCCATCGATAAGAGGAGCCCAAGGAATGTGTATACTGAGTTTGCGTGTGATGTTGTTGGGGTAGAGCATTAGCGATATTCCCGAGCATTTTTGAGGAGAGGGCGTATAAGTATAGCCAAAGGTGGGGACATGCTTGAGGTACTTCATTCGCTCGAGTTGGAGAGTGCGTGGCTTGCCGTTCTTAAGGAAGTAAAACGTAGCCTTGCTTGATTGAGCCAGTGCATAGTTATTCTCGATATCCTGCTCACGCTGATCTAGGCACAACTCCACCTTGTCCTGCCCCTCGAAGTCCCCTTGGTATTGAGCCGCAAACAACTTCTTATTGACCCCGATAAGAGTATCCCCGAGACTAATCTGCTTTGCCTCGAGGCCAGCCTCTATCTCTATAATAGTAAAGACGGCACCACAACGCTCTACGTGAAACCCATAAGAGTTATAGTCTTGGAGTATGGTTGCAAGGTGATCCAAGGGAACAGCATCTATCGTATCTCTCTTAAAATTCATCTGAGGGAGAGCAGGATATTCCTCGGGGAACTCAAGGTATAATTTCTTCTCGATATAGTCTATCGTAAAGGATTTGAAGCGACTGAGAAAATGTGTCCCTAGCAGATGCCCTCCTCTGGTTTCTAGGGTAATGCTACTCTTGGGGTAGACCTTACCTCCTAGAGAAATGTCGCCAAGGGTAATTGTGCCACTTAGGATCCTCTGCTTCTCTTGTTTGTGCCAGACTAGAGGTTTCTCAAAGATGCCATTGATCTTGCTGGTTTTAGTGTTTATCATTAATTCACCGGAGAAGCCTGTATCTAGGAGGAAGTCTAATACCTCTCCATTCGGGAGTAATATCGGGACGAAGACCCTATCTCTGTCATCGAAGCGACAAGGTATCTCTTGCCCTCGTCCTTTGAGTTTCCTTTTATCCCGACTTAGCCTAATGAGGTTGTTCTCGTGATCAAACTGCACGATAGAGCCTTGTAGCACATCACGTCCAAGCACAGATGTATCCTTGTACCCGGTAGCAGCATTCCCCCCATCATTTACGTACACAATTAGATTTTGCATGTGGACATCTCCCCACTTAAAGTCCTTAAGCCTCAACTGATGCCAGTGCATAATGGAGTCATGTGCATTGCGTATAGGAGCCTTGGGGAGCAAATCCTCTCGCTTGTGGTATCGCCCTTCGACCACTGTCCTGTCTGCACCAGTGTCTAGTCCTCCTCTGAGTGTATCTCCATCTGCGATAAAGATGACGCCATACTGAGAGATATTTCGGTCTAGCATATAGTGCTCGCAGTAGTCCAATTCATCGGGGTATGTTGCCTTAGAGGTGGAAGAAGAGCAACTCAGCCAAAGAGGGAGGCTGAGCGTTAAGCAAAGAGTCGATCTTAATAGTTTCATTCAGTCCGTGGTGTATGATGCTAGAGGTTTGGGCTGTGCCTAATAAGCATCACGCCCTACCTCTTGCTGGTGTTAGTCTAATGATACGTGGTATTGGGCTTGTATGTCTAGAGATATACTGCACCTATTCCCTACTCCATAAAAGTAACTATTTATTCTCGGAGTGATATAAGTCCGAGGGCAAGAGCCTAGGAGGGGAGAGTGGAGTAGTGGGGGCTAATCCCTCTAGATCGTGCTGTTGTTGCTAAGTCATCTTGCTGCGTTACTCCCGGTTTGCTGGTGTCGGGTGCTGTCGAGGGGATAATGTGTAGAGGTTAGGCTTGCATGAGGTGAGGAGATAATAGATGATGCCTGTATCGCCTTAAGGCAGATACAGGCATCGGACTATACAATACTCTAGTCTTGGCTATTGGGGACAAAAGCCCTCAAGGGTCTTCTGTCGCTACCTTGCTTAGTGTTTGCCGAGGAGTTCCTTAATACCCCCGAGCGAACTGAGGACACCACTCGCCTCATAAGGGAGGTAAACAGTCTTGTTGTCCTTGCCACTCGTCATCTCCTTGAGCGTCTCAAGGTAACGCATAGCGATGAGATACTGCGTAGGATCTGCTCCCGACGAACCAACAGCCTCGGCAATCATCTTGATCGCCTCTGCCTCTGCTTGTGCTGTGAGGAGTTTAGCCTCTGCCTCTGCCTTAGCACCAAGCACCTGTGCTTGACGCGAACCCTCTGCGTGGTTGATACTCTCCTGCATACGACCCTCCGAAGCACGGATAAGGGCTTCCTTCTCCCCCTCTGCATTCAGGATCTGAGCACGCTTGTCACGCTCTGCACGCATCTGCTTCTCCATAGCGTCGCGTATATCGCGAGGAGGGTTGATGTCTTGGAGTTCGACACGATTTACCTTGACACCCCACTTATTGGTCGCATCATCAAGGATACCTCTTAGTTTGCTATTGATAGTATCACGGCTGGTGAGCGTCTCGTCGAGGTCCATCTCCCCGATAACGTTACGTAGGCTCGTCTGCGTGAGTTTCTCGATAGCCTCGGGTAGGTTTTGGATCTCATACATCGCCCTCATAGGGTCTACGATCTGGAAGTATAGGATCGCACTGATCTCCGTCACTACGTTGTCCTTGGTGATAACGCTTTGGCTGGGGAAGTCGTACACGGTCTCACGTAGGTCGATCGTATTGGTGTCTGCAAAGCGAACAAGCACATTGCCATTCCCCGCAGGGATTGTGTAACGCCAACGGATAGAGCGAGGCTGGTCGATAAAGGGAATAATAAGGTTTACCCCCGAATTGAGAGTTGTGTGGTACTTACCCAATCGCTCGATGATCATCGTCTGCGATTGCTGTACGATACGTAGCCCCTTGCTGATGACAAAAATCACAAGTAGGGCAATGGCTACGAAAACAATTGTTGCTGTACTCATAGTCTAATATGTTGTTTGTTGATAATTATACTTCCTCTGTAATGCGTGCTTGTAGCACAATCCCCTCGTAGCCTACGATACGAATGAGTGTTCCCTTGGGTGCCTCTCCCTTGTCGCGTAGAGATACACGCCACACATCGCCATCTATGTGTACCTCGGCATAGCCATCTTGTGGGATAGGGTCGCTCAGTCTTATTTCGCGTCCGATGAGTGCTTCCACGCCTGTGGCGTAGTGCTGTCCTCGTGGCTTGTTGATGATAGGTCGGAGGAAGAGGATAGATCCTAGGCTTCCCACCGAGAACAAAGCCAACTGCCAAGCAAAGTCTAGGTCAAAGAGGCCAGGCACGACAGCGAGCAAAGCCCCGAGGCCTAGGCAGGCGAAGAAAAATCCGGGAGTAAAGATCTCGATAATGAGTAGACCTATTGCAAGGAGTAGCCAAAAGAGCCAACCCTCTAGGCCAAATGGTATGTCCATAATGAATGCAGTAGTTAATGTGGATAAGATATTAAGGGTATGCCCTCTGCAAGATATGCGTGTGTGACGCTACAAGCCTAGGCTTACTTTTTCTTGAGCATATAGGGGTGTTGTCGTGGGAGGCTAGACCTCTCGGTGTGGGGAAAGACAGGGTATCTCCTCCCCGAGCATCTGCTCTTATCCCCCTCTAGATCTAGGCAGGACTATACGGATAGCCCAATAAGTACCAAACCTCTGCTCTGTTGTTGGCTAGGGAGCGACCTTGTTGCCTTGTGCTTGGGGCTACAAAGTCGCTCCGTAGCAATCTCTCTTTTGGGGTAGCGACCTCTACTTGATGACACCCAATTCCTTGCCAACCTTGATGAAGGCTGCGATGGCGTGGTCTAGGTGCTTCTTGTCGTGAGCAGCAGATAGTTGTACACGGATACGTGCTTCGCCCTTGGGAACAACTGGATAGTAGAAGCCCGTTACGTATATACCCTCCTCAAGCAAACGTGCTGCATAGTCTTGGCTGAGTTTTGCATCGTAGAGCATCACAGCACAGATAGCACTCTGCGTAGGCTTGATGTCAAAGCCTGCTGCGAGCATATTCGTGCGGAAGTACTCCACGTTTTCCATCAGTTTGCTATGTAGTGCGTTGCTCTCCTCGAGCATCTTGAATACTTCAAGCCCTGCACCTACCACTGCGGGGGGGATAGAGTTTGAGAAGAGATAGGGGCGACTACGCTGTCTGAGCATATCGATTATTTCCTTTGGTCCCGTCGTGAAGCCACCGATAGCACCGCCAAAAGCCTTACCGAGTGTACCCGTGTGTATGTCTATGCGTCCGTAGCAGTTGTATTGCTCTGCCACACCACGACCCGTAGGCCCTACGACACCAGCAGAGTGGCACTCGTCTACCATCACGAGGGCATCGTATTTGTCGGCAAGGTCGCAGATCTTATCCATAGGTGCTACGTTGCCGTCCATCGAGAAGACACCATCTGTCACGATAATACGGTGGCGTGCTCCTTGAGCCTCTTGTAGGGCTCTCTCGAGATCAGCCATATCGGCGTTGGCATAGCGATAGCGTTTCGCCTTACAGAGGCGAATACCATCGATGATACTTGCGTGGTTGAGGGCGTCACTGATAATAGCGTCTTCCTCTCCAAAAAGAGGCTCAAATACGCCACCATTAGCATCGAAGCAAGCGGCATAGAGGATTGTGTCCTCGGTCTTGAAGTACTTAGAGATGGCTTGCTCCAGTGCCTTGTGAATGTCCTGCGTACCGCATATAAAGCGTACACTGCTCATACCGAAGCCATGGCTATCCATCGCCTGCTTGGCTGCCTCGATGAGTCGAGGGTGATCGCTTAGTCCTAGGTAGTTGTTGGCACAGAAGTTGACAACTTCTTGTCCCTCGCCCACCTTGATGTCGGCTGTTTGAGGGGTGATAATGATACGTTCTTTTTTGTACAGTCCTGCTTCCTCAATGGCTTTGAGTTCGTCTTGCAGGAAGGTTTTCATTCCTTTGAACATAGTGTAATGATATGATTTGTTATTCTGCTTGTATTCTGTCTACTTACGCCCGACAAAGCGAAAAGGCTGTGCTGTGTCTATCTACACGAGCACAGCCTTGTATGGTCTTGGTGGGTCGCTTACTCTGCCTCTGCCCCAGCCTCTGCTACAAAGGTAGTGAAGCCTGCACCTACGAGAATGTTGTACCACGAGAAGAGTTTCTTGATGTCGGAGGGGTAAACACGCTCGCGATCAAAAGTAGGGACGCACTTGCCGAAACTCTCAAACAAGTCCGTGCTACTCGTATGTGCCGACATATCAATAGCTTTACCCTCAAAGGTGCTATATACTGCCGTGAGTACCTCTCCTAGAGGCATATCGTCCTCGGTCGTGTACATGGTGATGTCACCAAGCGAAACGACACGATCCTTGGCATGCACGGGTAGACGCTTCTTGTCTACGAGTGACTCTACGATAAGATTGCCTTTACCTTGTGAGAGGAGGCGAAATAGCCCGGGCTTACCCGAGATAGATAATATTGTGCTAAGCATTCTATTTTAATTATACTTTGTTGTTTAGTACAAAGATAATCAATTATTGATTATTAGTCTTTGCTGTGTCTTAGAGAGCGAAGTGGGGGATCTTGAGAGGCTTAGTTGTCTTGTGCCAAGTAGTATTGGTGGGCATCTAGACCCTTGTTGCTGTCGGCTTGGGAGATATAGTCCTCGGAGAGGCAGTGTTGATCGGTGTTATAACAAGATACTTAGACGTTGATCGACAAGATACTTAGACGTTGATCGAAGAGATACTTAGTTGTCGAGTGACAACTAAGTATCTTGTCATTCGTCACGCAAGTATCACGTCAAATTAGATCGAAATGCCGAGGCTTCTCAAACCCGAGGGGCTTGCCACTTGATACCCAGATTTCTTAACTCTTTACTCCAAATAAAGAGTGTTGAGTGTGGCATAGTTTACTGGGGATTATTACTTGCTAGATTGCTTCCGGATCGGTAAGGGTGTTGTCTTCGGAGGGCTTGGATAGGTTCCTTCGGGCTTGGGTATGTACATCTCCAAAAGATCCGAAGCCTCTTCGCCAACGTGTCCAAAGACATCGGGGGAAGCACAGTCCAATACATCTAGAGCAAACAACTTATTTAGTTCCCCGGCGGTCAAGCCTTTATGCTTGCCATACAGCTTTAGCATCTTGGCGAAGTCCGTCCTATACTCTCTTGAAGCCAACATCTCGCGATATGCACTCTTATCCGATCGTTGCGATAGGCTCTGCAAGATAGCATCATAGAGGGCTACGTGATAGAGAGAGCGGTAAAAGATGCCCAACTGCTTGCCTCGTGAGAACTGAGCAAAGTCTTTGCTGAAGTCTAGTCGGTACTTGATCGTACCGCCCTCTTCGCGGGGTATAATATGTAAGCCTGTCGGATCTGCGTAGGTGTCTTGCGAGAGTTCGAGGCGATTAATTAGTTCGGGACGTACGTACTTGACTTCGATGTTCTCCCAGCAGGCTATGTATGTGTAGCGTAAGAGCATATTAAGGATAGTCCGATCAAAGGTTCCCGACTTAATCGTCGGAAGGCTTGGAGGCTTCTGATCGATATTGCCCCGTTTGTACAGAATAGTAGCATCTCCGCTACGCTTCCACCCGTCCCAATAAGGGAAAGGAGTATCGTTGGGTACCCAATGCCAATTAGGATCTGCCATAATATACATCTCCATACGCGTAGAGTCTAGTACTTTTAGGCGTAACCCAGCAAAACCTTCCTCGCCCTCGTAGTACAAAGCGTATGTTCCTTGTGGGCTTAGGTGATAGCCCTCTAAGGTTGGAATTTTTGTGACCCCACCATGGCTATATTCCTTTAGCGAACTAAGAATAGGGTTATACAGGTCTATCAGCCGACTATTGTCATAGACATTAAAGTCTGCATATAAGCAATCCACCTTATATCCGACAAAATCAAGTTCCTCAACGACCTTTTTGATAAAAAACTCATAGGTGTATTGCTTGTAACTACCGACCCAATACCCTTGAAAAGGGTTTAACAAGCCTTTGCGATCTTCAATGCGAGTGTTTTGAGAGGTTGGCATATCGACCCCTTTACGAAGTAATTCAAAATACTCACTCAGATCGTAATCTTGGGCGAAGATCTTATTCCCTCCTAAGAGCAGGAGTAGTACGAGTAATAAACGTTTCATAGCCTAACTAACAATCTTTATTAATTTGTATAACTGGTAATTTAGAAAAATCTGGCTTTAACTCAGCCTTTGTGGGTCGACTCGGCTGATACATTAAAATACTCTTAACGTTATTATTTTTGTCTATTCTATGGACACTGAGCCCATCAAGGGGGTAAGTATTACGAAGATAATTGTGGAAATGTTGCAAGAGTTTTTCAGGAGACAGATATGCCCATTTTTTGGGATAGTTTTTCTTCAATTCTTCCCTTCTAGGTCCTCCCATTTTCTCTAGACTGTTTTGGAGATATTCTCGATCTAAGTTGTATCGTAAAATATAGGTATAACCCTCTGCGACTAGTACAGAGTAAACTTCCTTGGGGAGTACTCTAGAGTTTTTGCGCTGACTCTTACTCAAGGCTAAGAAGAATTGTTCAAAGTCTTCGGGGGAATAAATTTGGATTGGCTTGGATATAAAGTTAACCTTGTCCTCGACAGGCTTGTTGTGATTGTGTAACATTCCTTTTATGCTTATCCCATTCTGGAGGTCATTGTCACTTATAACACCATCAAGGGTCATACTGTGTGTATTCTTGGGGACTAATTCTTTGAATGTTCCATCGCTTAACTCTGCCCAGCCTTTCTCTGAGAGTTTTGTTGCGTTGGTTTCGTCTCGATACTTGCGTAAGTCTGCGATCTTTTGCCCAAGCCCTGTGATATTGTTCATTACTAGCATTTTGATCTCCTCGCACATTTTCTCGAGTTTTTGTGTCATATCGAGTTCTGTAAGAGGTTCGAGGTTGTTGAGAAGATTGTCCAAGAAATCTTTGTCAATGAGAGTCTTAAGTGGAGGCTCAACACCTTGTCCCCCTCCTCCTCCTTCATCTGAAATTTCTGATATTTTAGTCATATCGTTAGTGCAGTTTAATTCCCATTGAGGGATAGCTGTCCTTGTTGGAGTACTTCCTCTGTAGCCATTAATGTACATATACGTATAGCCTGATATAACCCAACGACAACTTATCATTCTTAGTTGCTCTCCTTCTTGAGGGATATATGCAGATATGCAGATACCATTCCTGAAAACATAACCTTTAATCAGCTTCTTATCTATAGAGTAAAGTTCTACTTCCCCCACGAAGCCCTTGGGGACAGTAGTTGTCGATAAGGGATTGAAGTCTTTGTTCTTTTGTAGCCAATCTTTAGTGGGGAGTAGAATGACGACATAAAGTTCTTCCTTTTTATCTGATGGACGATAAAAATGATACAATCTAGGAAAGCTTACCGAACCCTCGAAAGAGGCTACGTCCTCCTTGTCTAGTGTTGAGGAGATCGGAAGGTTAAAATCTGACATTTCGATCGGCACAGCAGTTGTAATGACTTCTCCTCTCAATGTGTCTTGCTTTGCAAAAGCCCAAAGTGGTTTCAAGTCTTTATAGTCAAACATTGCGTTTGGACTAAGATTTCGCAGTTCACGTTGGGAGTATTCGTCATCAAACATCTGCTTAGCCCCTTTGATCCTCCAAAATTCAGGATCAATCTCTTCATTGGGTGTTTCTAAAGATACAAGTTCTTTGCTACAAGAGAAGAAACTTGTAATCAATCCAGCAACAAGAGTCGCGAGAATTAAATTAAAAAGCCTATTCATAATAATGATAATTAGTGTATGGGTGATATGCAAATGTATGTATTTATTTTGAATAAAGAAGTATGCTTGTTATTTTGTTTGCTTAGGTACTTTGTGGTTTCCATTTTATTTGTGGCTATAGATTGAATTATATGGTCGATTTGTTGTGAAGAAATGATTTTAAGGGGAATAAATGGGGAGGTTTTTGTTTTGCTCTGATAAAATATTCCTTGTGCAAGAGTAAGGTCTTAAGCGGCTTGTGATGCGAGGGCAAAATTAGCCTGTCGGAGAGGCAGTGCTGATCGAGGTTATAACAAGATACTTAGTTGTCACTCGACAACTAAGTATCTCTTCGTTTGGTATGCAAGTTTTTTGTGATTATGGGGGCTGTTGGGTGTTTGTTGGCTCCCCCTGTGAGAGGTCTAATGTCGGGCGATGCTATCCTCTGCCCTAAGGCAATAGTCTAGACCTCGTCTGCCAAGTGGTCGAAGTTACGACGACGCAACTCAAAGTCCTTACCAAGATATTTCTCTCGTACGATCTCATTCTCGGCTAGTTGCTCTGCTGTCCCTTGGAATAGTACCTTTCCCTCAAAGAGTAGGTAAGCCCTATCCGTAATACTTAGGGTCTCGTACACATTGTGGTCGGTGATGAGGATCCCGATATTCTTGTATTTGAGTTTGGCGACAATGGCTTGAATGTCCTGCACAGCAATAGGGTCTACACCAGCAAATGGTTCGTCGAGCATGATAAACTTAGGGTCTATCGCTAGACAACGAGCGATCTCTGCACGACGACGCTCACCGCCCGATAGTCTATTCCCATCGTTTGTACGCACTTTCTCCAGACGAAACTCTGCGATCAGTTCCTCAAGGCGTGCTTCTTGCTCTGCCTTAGTTCGGTTTGTTAGTTCGAGGACACTCATAATATTATCCTCGACAGATAGTTTGCGGTATATTGATGCCTCTTGTGCTAGATAGCCAATACCAGCCTTGGCACGTTTGTAGACAGGGTACTTAGTGATGTCTTGGTCATCAAGATATATATGCCCAGCATTAGGGACGACAAGCCCCACAGTCATATAGAATGTTGTGGTCTTCCCGGCTCCGTTGGGACCGAGCAACCCTACGATTTCCCCTTGATTGACCTCAATGGATACATGGTTTACAACAGTGCGAGAGCGATACTTCTTAACTAAGTCCTCGGTGCGTAACTTCATACGTAATAAAATGTTATTTGAGGCAAAGATACTGCTTTTTGTACGTTGTACTTGTACCAACGCCCGCTGATGGGCGTATTTTGTCTAGAGGTATTGCCTTGTGTCTAGCCTAAGGCTGTCGCTGTTTTGTTGCGTGCTGTCTTGTGGTATTGTGTCTAGTCGGGTCGTATCGACTTGGCTCACTGTGCTGTCGGGGATAGAGTCATCATCAATAATCCGAAAATAACACACTATGGGTCCCTCACCTCCCAAGGTGTCTATCGCTTGCTTGCTCACGATGCTATCGATCGAGAGGGTATCGGCGGGGGACTCAGCGATACTATCGCTAGTCGGCTCAAGGTGTGTGTCCTGCGTCTTGCTTTGAGAGCAAGAGGCAAGACCGAGGAGTAGGGTGAGCGTAAGCCCGAACATCTGTATTTTCATGATCTGTTAAAGTGTTATGGCTTATAAAGTTAGGTGTTTTTGCTCTGTTTTGTCTAGAGGTATTGCCTTGTGTCTAGACTAAGGCTGTCGCTCTGCAGTCGTGTGCTGTCTTGCAGTATCGTGTCTAGTCGGGTCGTATCGACTTGGCTCGCTGTGCTGTCAGGGATAGAGCCGTCATCAGCAATCCGAAAGTCACACACTATGGCGGGTGAGATATAAGTAGATTGTGCCTCATCTCCCAAGGTGTCTATCGCTTGCTTGCTCCCGACGCTATCGATCGAGAGTGTATCGGCGGGGGACTCTACGATACTGTCGCGAGTAGGCTCATGATGTGTGTCCTGCGTCTTGCTTTGAGAGCAAGAGGCAAGACAGAGGAGTAAGGTGAGCGTAAACCCGAGTATCTGTATTTTCATGATCTGTTAATATGCTAGGTGTGGTAAAGTTAGGTGTTTTTGCTCTGTTTTATGTTCCTCTTTGATTTATATGCTGTGTTTCCCTTGCGTTGATGATTGCAGATTGGGAGTATTGCCTTGCTGTGAAGCGTTGCTGGGTTAGGCTTGGATAGAGCGTAAGGCTTGAGTCCCCGATGCCTTGTGAGGACTACAAACAAGGGCTAGGCAGGAGGTAGACGATATAATCGTCTGTACCCTCGCAACCTAGCCCTTGAGAGGTCTAGTCTATTACGATGACCAAAGACTCGTAAGACTTGGTTTGCTGATGGATAAACTCCGCGTGTGATGAGGCGGTGCGTACGCACATGTGCGAGCGAGGTGTTGTGCCGAGTGTAGGGCTATACTCGATAATCTCGCCATTGGGCTTATTGACGGGGACACCATGTATATAGGCTCCGTTGGTAAAGCGACTAGCAAAGGGAGCGAAGCCCTCTATCTTGTGCGTCCCGTCCTTGAGGTAGTACATCTTGGTACGCTTACCTTGAAGGACGAAGATCCCCGTAGGAGTTACGCGTGAATAGGGTGGTTTGTTTACGCCCGTTGTTGCGGGATTTTTACTGCGTATCTTCCACCCCTCGTCCGTTTGCTCGATAAGGCAGATATTCTGATAACGCACATCTACAAAAGCAATATGCCGTATATATAGGCTGTCCCCAAGCGAAGCCACGTAAGCCTCGGGAACTTCCCATTCGCCCTCAAAGGAGATCCCCGTAATCTGTACTCTTGAGAGCGTATCGCGGGCTGTAATCTGTACGAGAGATCCGTCACGAGCATAGATGGAGGGTTGCTCGGCACCGATCTTAAAGAGGGGAATGGCTTGACTGCGTTCTGTCCCTAGACTATCGGTAGAGGATTGGTAGTTGTTTTTACCATGCTTCTCGGGGAGCGGTGGTAGTCCGTTGCGATTACGGTAGTTTTGGAGTACGCCTAGAGTGCTGGTGTCTTTTTGTAGTGCCTCCACTAGGGCAAGGTACTCTTTGATCTTTTCCCACTGGAAACGACGCTCCTCTCCTTTGTAGGTGTATTCATCGTCTAGCGTATGGCGGTCGTAGAGGAGTTCCTCACTTAGGGCTATAGGCTCATCTGTTATGATGGGTTCTTGCTCGATGGCAAGGCTGTCGATAGGCAAAGAGTCGATCTCGAGGGTATCAATCTCGAGAGAGTCTATCGTGGGGAGGGCTATACTGTCGAAGACATATTCATCACGAGAGGCTTGTGTCTTGCGATCGAAGCAAGCCGTAAGGCAGAGGAGGAGAGTAAGGGTAAGTGCGAGTTGCTGTATTTTCATGGATCTTATTGTTAAAGAGTTGTAAAGTTACATCTTTTGTCGATACTTTCCCGTTCCCCTTGTTTCCGTTCCTCTCCCCACGGGATACTCCACTCTAGGGCTTTAAGTCCTCGCTCTATGGCTTGTGTCGTTGATGCTTTGCGATGGGATTACTTCGTAGAGCCTTGACCGACAAAGTCACTAGCCTAATTATCTTGAGCGTCAGAGTGCTTCCTCATCTAGTCCCGTCTGTATGTGCCTTGCAGATTATTGTCCTCGGGCTTGACCTTGGGATATTGGGCGATGGGCTACTGCATCGTTGTCGCTCTCCTCGGCTTGGATCTCGTGGGAGGGGTGGGGATTAGTCTACGAGGCGTCAAGGAGCAGAATGAGATCGAGGCTATTGCCACGTCTTACTCTTGACAATAGCCTCGTGGGAAGGGGGCTAGATAGATCTAGAAGTCGGAGGGGAATTAGTTCGCTTGGATATTCTGCGAGACCCACAGCGACAGATCTTGCTTGCTGAGGGCTGCCGCCATAAGGGAGGGAAATTTGTCGGGAGTACAAGCAAAGCAAGGGATCCCTAGGCTAGCGAGGAAATTGGCATTCTCTCTGTCATAACTAGGAGCCCCGTCGTCGTTGAGGGCTAGCAAAACGATGACCTGTACCCCAGAGAGGGCGAGAGTGGCAAAACGCTTACGCATCTCTCGCTCATCACCTCCCTCGTAGAGGTCTGTCACCAAAAACAAGACTGTATCATTGGGCCTAGTAATGATCCCTTGGCAGTAGTTGAGGGCTCGGTCGATGTCGGTCCCCCCACCGAGTTGTACCCCAAAGAGTATATCCACAGGGTCCTCGAGATCTTCGCTCAAATCGACGACAGCCGTATCAAAGACTACCATACGTGTATTGACTGCAGGTAGGGAGGCTAGGACAGAGCCGAAGATCCCCGAGTAGACCACCGATGTACCCATCGAGCCACTTTGGTCGAGGCACAAGACAACATCTTTGAGGGCTTTGCGTTTACGCCCAAAGCCATAGCGTACCTCGGGGATAATAGTCTTGTAGTCGGGCTGGTAATGCCTGAGATTTTTGCTGATGGTCGTATGCCAGTCAATCTCGTTGTAGCGTGGGTTACGACGGCGTATGCTACGACTAAGTGATCCCGTAACTGCTGCTTGAGTTGGGGCTGTGAGTTTCTTGAGTAACTCATCGACCACTTGCCTTACTATTTGTCGTGCCACCTCTTTGTTTTGCTCGGGGATCACACGGCTTAGACTCATAATTGTGGCGACAAGATGTACGTCGGGGACGATACTCTGCAACATTTCCTTCTCCGTCAGTAGGCTGCTTAGCCCGAGCCTATCGATAGCATCTTTTTGGATTACCTGTACTACCGACTGGGGGAAAAACTCTCGGATCTCGCCGAGCCAACGGCTTACCTTAGGAGCTGAAGAGCCTAGACCGCCCCGTCTGTCCTCTTGATCGTAAACAGCCTCTAGGGCTTTGTCCATTCTGAGGTCTAGTCCCTCAAGCGTGATGCCGGTACCATCTGCCGAGCCGCCTCCGAGGATAAGCCTCCATCGTTTTAATCCTTCGTCTTGCATAGTTTGTATGTTAGCCGTGTTTCTAGGGCTTAGTGTCTAAGCCAAGCAAGTGCTGTATGAGCGTAATGATAGGACGTGCTGTTTGCTCGTCAAGTGTCGCCTCGTTTTGTTGCTCCCGTACTTGGGCTTTATTGCTTGTATGTTTGGCTTTCTCGCCAATTTTACGCCTCTCTGCGGGTGAGAAGTTGCCAAAGGCACGACGCAGGATAGGCAACAACTCTGTGAAGGTCGCTTCGTCAAGTTGTCCCACCCACGACTGTACTAATGTCCACAGCGTATCATCAACGAGAAGCACCGTCCCCGAGCCCGTAAGGAAGCCTTCGAGCCAGTATGCTAGGTCTAGAGCACTAGTACCCATAGAGGAGTACAACGAGAGTTGTCGAGCGGTATCCTCTGGGAGCAGTGTCCCTGCATCGTAAATAAGGCGAGTTGCATAGCCTTGGATATGCGGGTGTACCCCCTTGGCGAGGTAGAGATTATGTAGATAGTTAGACCAGAGAGCCGATACCTCCTCCTCTTGTAGTATGGCAAGGCTTAGGTGTGTACTTTGGAGTTCGTCCTTGATCTCTACGGCAGTGTCGTAGTCGATCCCTTGACAGAGGACAATTCCCCCAGCAACAGCACGTACAGTCATTGAGCGAAGCATACGTCTAAGTGGTGAGAAGTCTAGATCGCGTACCGATCCGTAGCGAACGATCTCGACCAAGGAGGGCATAGCACGGAGCAACTCTCGTACGTCACTAGTTGCCGCAGCGAGGTTGTCGAGTCTGTGCGTCATCTCCTCTACTAGTTGGGGGAGGTCGGCAGGCAAGACTTGCTTCAGTAGATCTGTTAGTGTGGGCAAACTCTGCACCTCGACTAGGCGATGCTTGAGGTACTGAAGTGTTGCCTCAGCAACAGTATTCCCCCAAATAGCCCGTTCGATGATTAGGACGATGTGCTCGGGGTGATGCTCGAGCGTCCAAGCCTCCTTAAATGTACCTTTACCTGCGATACGCTCTTCTTTACCCCAAGGAATGCCCATGAGGTTCAGGCGATGCAGTAGGATACTTTTCTCGAGGTCGTTAGGCTTTCGTAGGTCGAGGGTTATTGATTTATACTCGCTAGTGAATGGGAGTCGTAGACGCTTTTGAGTACGTTCGAGATCCACGAGTAAGGGCACTTTGGGGACATCGTCTGGCACAGACCCCAGCCGATCACTAATAATTAGTTCCTTGGTAATGAGTCTAAGGAGGCTGTCATCACCAAAGCCCATAACGCTTGTTACTGCCTCAGCGTACTCTTTGAGCGTAGGGCGAGCGAGCCCTCTGAGGCTAGCCGTCGTCTGTGCTAGGCGTAAAGTCTCGATAACGTGGGCCACAGAGATGTCCATATTCTCTTGTCTGAGGAGTTTGGCTATAAGGCTTACCCATAGCGTCCCATCATCAGAGGGGTGATGCCATAGGTAGTCGTACCACCCGGGCGAATTGATCCCTGCCCCGTAGCCACTATAAGTGCTAAGTCGATCGTAAGTCCACGGTATCCAAGTTGCCTCAACCTTGACCTTGGGTAGGGTACGCAGGAGATCGTTATCGTCTTTTACCTTCGTTTTCTCTGTAAGAGCAGGCACGTGCCACGCTCCGCAGACGACGGCGATACGAGTAAAACCCTCCCGCTCCCAAGAGCGAAGACAACGACGCATATATGCCTCGCGTACGAGATCTCTATGTTGCGTGATCTCGGGATACTCTTTGCGAAGTGTTGCCATAATAATAGAGATCGCCTCGAAGACATTCTCTCCGTCTTGGCGATGCTCGATCGTTGCTTCCCACCAAGCCTCACCATCGGAGTAACCGACTGCTCTAGCAAGGCTGTCAAGAGGATTAAGGTACTCGGGCTTTTCGTCTAGAGTGTCCTCGCTATCGCATGATGCCAAGTCTTCTCTCGCTTCGCAACTATCGTTGCTCGCTGTATTGATGCATTCGTCTTTGGCTGTATCTCCCTCGTCTGTATTGATACTATCCTCGCTATCGCTATTAGTCGGCTCTCCCTCAGTGGTATTATGGTTCTCTGTTGTTTGGCGGTCGTGGCTCTTGCTGGCAGATAGCCCGAGAACATATTGTAGCGGAAGGTCAAACATTCGCACCTCTACGCTCTCGCGTAGAGCGTAACGCATAGCCTGCCATTCGGGAGAAAACTCTGCAAACGGGTAAAAAACAACATTGCTGGGCTGGTCTGCTTGATACGCAAGCATAGCAACGGGTGGTTGCATATCTGTATGTGCAACGGCGGTCAAGAGGTTCTCGCTCTCGTGTGGACCCTCAAGGACTATGAGGTCTGGCTTTAGACGCTCGAGTTCGCGTACTAAATGCCGAGCCGATCCGGGACCATGATGTCGAATGCCAAATATATGTAGAGCCATACGGACGTATAGGAGTATATGCTGGGCGGTACTAGGTGAGTACCTTGCTAATATCTATTTGTTGAGGTGGAACTTGCTAACTGCTGACTTTGAATACAAGCACTTGCCGTGGGGAGATCATCGTTGCATCTCTGCGAATACCCCCAGCCCTTGCTTTGCTCCTCTAGACGATTTCTAGCCCAACGGAACAGACGCAATACTTGACTGATGAGGCAAGTATCATCAGAGTATGCAGGAGTCCCCCTCTAGCAGTACGAAACAGATGTTATTATAGTAGATCACGAGAGGCTCGATAGATGTCTTTCCACCCGTCACGAGTTTTGACAACACCCTCAAGGTACTCTGTCCATACGATTTGATCTTGCACAGGGTCCTTAATAACTGCTCCGAGTATCCCAGATACTAGATCCTCGGCGTGTAGGACCCCGTCACCGAAGTAGCCCGAGATAGCAAGCCCATTATTCACTACCGATATAGCCTCTGCGGTGCTCAATGTACCGCTGGGGGTTTTTAGTTTTGTTTTGCCGTCAAGTGTTAGTCCAGAGCGAAGTTCTCTGAAGATCGTTACGACGCGATTGATCTCTTCTAGTGCAGGACGCTCTGCTGGTATCTGCATGACTTTCTCAAAACTCTCCACACGACGACGAACTATATCGACCTCCTCGTTTAGACTATCGGGTAAGGGCAGAATAACCGTATTGAAGCGTCTTTTAAGAGCACTTGACAATTCGTTTACTCCCTTATCTCTGTTGTTGGCCGTAGCAATGATGTTGAACCCACGCACTGCCTGTACCTCACTATTGAGTTCGGGTATGGGGAGCGTTTTCTCCGATAGGATTGTGATAAGGGTATCTTGCACATCAGAGCCTATGCGTGTGAGTTCTTCTATACGTCCGATCTTCCCATCTCGCATAGCCTTCATGATTGGCGTCTCCACGAGGGCCGCACTACTAGGTCCCTCGGCAAGGAGTCTAGCATAGTTCCACCCGTAGCGTATAGCCTCCTCGCCTGTTCCTGCTGTTCCTTGTACGATGAGTGTAGAGTCGCCCGAGATGGCGGCCGCTAGATGCTCACTGACCCAACTCTTGGCAGTCCCCGGTAATCCGTACAAAAGGAGCGAACGATCGGTAACAAGTGTAGCCACTGCTATTTCCATAAGCCTACGCTGACCTATATACTTGGGCGACACCTCGAAGCCATTGGCTAGTGTACCACCCATAAGGTAGGTGACAACTGCTTGAGGAGATAATTCCCACCGCTCGGGGCGTGACTGTGTATCTTGTTTTTTCAGTTCGTGTAGTTCCTCGGCAAACTGTTCCTCAGCGTGCTGACGTAAGATAGTACTCATACTGTATCGTGTATTTTTTTGATGTTTTATTTCGTTGCTTTAAGGGCCTTGTCAAACTCTGCTACCATAGAGATGTAGCGTGACAACTCCATGAGGGAGTTTGTCTTATGATCGGGATTGCCCTCAATCGCTCCTTGTGCCGTGAGGGACTGCTCAATATGTTTGCATACACTAGGGTGTAGCACCAAGGCTAATTCTTGCCAGTGTGCCTCGGGATAATAGTAGTATGCCGAGTTTATAATTGTCTTGATAACTTCTGCGGAGAAACGTTCGCCCCATGGCTCATAATCGTTCCCGAACCACCCTTGCGGCACTTGCCAATAAGTATTCATTGCTCCGATACGGATTTGTTCGCGTTCGGCAACGGACAATAAGCCTATAAAAGCCTCAATTTGTCGTGGCTCGTAGTTGCTTTTGAATAGGAGCGTTATCCACTCGCGATCCTTGAAGTGTAGAACCGCAGACTCGAAGTCGAAGTATTCGATCGGGAAGGGTGCATTCGTAATAAGGAGTTTTGCTGCTCCTGCTTTATCAAGCCCCGTTAATTGGCTCCACCAAGACAGTGGCATACACTCGGCTATCTGCCGTAGTAGGTACATACTGTCGTCCTCGCCTTTGACATTGCTGACGGGCATAAATCCAAGGCTTTTTAACTCGTCGTTGTACGCTATCGGCGTATAGATCCAGTCTTCGGTCTTTTTGAGAGCATTGCTAATTTTGTTCGCGATACGCCCGAGGAAGCCACTATTGTTGTCGGCTTGGGCTCCGTAACGAAGGCCCTCGCTCAATATCTCGCCCAGCCGTCGGATCAGTGCTGAGTCCTCGAGGGATAGTAGTAGTTCGCGTGCCTTACTCTTTACTCCCGTACCTCTATCACTGGTCATAACCTCGCTTAGGAATACTTCGTCCTCTAGGCTCAAGCCCTCTTCCAAGCACGAGAGCAATTCCTCTCTATGCTTTGCAGAGTTACCCTTGAAGCACGCTACAAGCATCTCTCTCGCTCCTTGTGGATCCACCTTGCGTCGCGAACGCAAGATCTCCTTACGCTCGGTAATAGTCCCCGTTTCCCATAGTGCTTGGTCTGGCTCTTTGTGCTCTTCCTCTAGGACGAATGATTGGAGAATAAATTGCAGTCGCTCGCCTCCTAGACGACGTAGTAATAGACGCTCGCTAGCCCTGTAGTCGTCCTTGTCGAGGTCGATCAACTGCGAGAGTAGATCGGGATCTAGAATGTAGCCATACTCTATAAGACGGCGATATACGTGCAACCGCAAGACACGGCCCATATTGATAAGCGTTGTTGCCAAGGCTTTTACTTCGGGCGTGATGTAGGACATAGACTCCGCTTTGGCTGTCCCGATACCTCGCGACTCTATCTTATAACAAGTCTCCATGCCCGCCTTTTCGTAGGCGAGGGCTAGGGCAGTAGTGCGGTAGAATATATCCTCCGGATCCCCTCCTTTGCTCTGGATCATCTTGATGCTTTCTGCAAGAGATGTCGGGAAGGCATCTAGGTCAAGCATTCGCTTGCTCGTACCCAGCAAAGCCGTTTGGCTAATATGCTTATTCATCGTCTAGTATTATGTCCCAAGATTTATAAGTATCTCCGCTCCATGTGGCACAGATCTGCCAGCCCCTTTTGGTGGCTAGGACGAAGACTTTCATTGCTGAGCCACCCCAGAGGGCCAAGCATGCTACGATACTTGCTTCGTTGTACTGAATAGGGTGGAATATATCCGTGCTATCTGCCAAGCCCCACACCTCGCCTTGCCGAGCAAGATATACCTCCTCGAGGACTAGCGGATAGGTACGGATAAAAGGCTGTTGAGCCAGTGCCGATCGGTAGGCTTGTAGGGCTGTGCTGATACTGCGGTAGCCTTGAGGGCTAGAGTGGGGGGCTTTGAGGCTTACGTCGCCTAATAGTGCCTTGTGACCAAGGACACTCGTGTAGAAGTGCAGAGTCTCCGAGTAGGTGGCACCTCCGAGTAGTGCCGTTTCGCTCGATGCTTGCAAGTGGATAGGGCGAAACTCGCTGTATGTAGCCATTCGCCCCGTGTGATAGCCCATCAGCCAGTATGTAGTGCGTATTAGCTTGTCTTGCTCTGTTGTAGAGGTGTAGAGTACTTGCCAATCGTCTAGGATCCCCCCTGCGTTGAGGACTTCGTCTTTGCTCTGCGTAAGCCCCATAAGGCTACGTATCTCGCTCTGCCATACGGGATCAAGGCTCTCGATATGCTTGTAACTCTCGCTTAATAGGTACAAAAGGCTAAGTTCCTCAAGTAGTCTACGCTCCCAGTTCTCTTTGTTAAGATCTATCCCACCGATACGATCCAAGGCTCCTGCTAGTCCCGGGGCTTGTGCATCAATCATACGTCGTGCCACACCTGCCACAACAGAGTCAAAAGGCTGTGGGAGGTGCATCAGCCCAGTACGAATTATATCCTTGAGCCAAAGTTGTAAATCCTCAATCCCCTCTAGGATACGCTGGTGTCTTTGTTCTTTTCGTTTGGCTTGTGCTTGGGTATTGACGGGCTTGTTTGCCTCTTGACGCTCTGCTTTCTCTTGTTGCTTCGTAGCGTTTTGCTGGCGTTTGGTGAGCCAAGTGGCTACCCAATCGGGGATCTCGCTCTCGCTCACAGTACTCGCTTGACCGACAGCGATGTACATTAGTGCTAGAGCGTGCTTGCAGGGGAACTTGCGACTCGGGCACGAACACTTAAAAGCCATCGCCCCAAGATCAATAGCCGTCTGATAGGGTGAACTACCACTCCCGCGGCAATGTCCCCATATCGCCTCTTGGCTGTACCCAAGCAGGGGCCACTTGGTAACAGTTGCTAGTCCTCGCCCTGCCTTTATTGAGGCGGCGTCGGGGGCTAAAGCGTCTATCTGTTGCTCTGTCAGTGCTAATATCATATTTGCACATTTTGAAATTCTCTCAAAGATAGGTTTTATTTTGTAATTGACAAGCATACGCTTTTGCCCGATTTAGTGCCTGCGATAAGCCCCTCGAGGTGTTGCTCCTGTTATCCCAAAATTGAGGGCCTAGCGGATCGTTGGGCTGTGTTGGGTGGTAGATGTCGCGGGCTGGATCGAAAGCCCCCAGCACCTCGTGCTAAGCCATATCTAGAGGCGAAATAGCACAAGGATCGAAATGTGCCAACAGCCCTAAGTTCGAGAATAGAATATCGTTAAGTTCTTGTCGGTTACGGCATTTTGTTGCAAATAGAGCGAGCCTCCTCTCGAAGTCCTTGAGTGTCCACCTCTCGTAGTATGGGAGATGTGTTTGACGCAGTATTAGCCCTTGCCGAATGTGTGCTGTATGCAAGCCGAATAAGCCAAGAGTGAGCGATCATCTGTACGCTATCCTCTTTTTATCTGGTTAATTTTGAAATTTTTACTGCTTAGATCCGTCTGTTTAACTGGTACAATTTGGAGCAAAAGCAGAATATGGAGGTTGGAGGATAATTGATTGGGAGTGTGTGAGAAATGAGGCAAATTGCATCAACCTGCTTAGA
>JBHAFI010000015.1:0-12214 GCA_041856045.1 Porphyromonas sp.
GATCCAAGAAAGTATACATTAGTATACATAGTATGTATACTCGAGTGTACATATAATGTATACCGCAGTATACATATAGTGTATACTTTTGCTCACTAAGAATGTAGCCAACCGAACCGATGCAAGACATACAAGGAACAAAGCAATTAGGAGCCTTCATATTAGGTTATCGGGAGAGGTCGAGGACAAAAGATAGCCTTGCTTCGATCTATCACTTACAAGACAAGATTAGGATTGTTTCATTCTCACGAGCCAACACGTCTAACCTCGACAAAGAGCATATTCTAGAGTCCTCTCGATGTTAAGGGGATAAGCCTTAGCCTTACACTCGTCACTCCTAGAGCCAACAGCCCTTGAGAGCATAAGACAAGAGCAAGAAGAGCCCTATCCTCCCCTAAGGCAAATAAGCGTATAGCCCAAGTACTCCAACCTATTCCACTCAACATGAACGCAAACCTAAGACTAAGGCTCAAAATACTTATCTTTGCACTGAAAACAATTAAACAAGAATTATGAACCACCCCTTACATATATATAATACGCTCAATCGTAGCAAAGAACAGTTTGTCCCTCTACAAGCACCACATGTCGGTATGTACGTATGTGGTCCTACCGTTTATGGTGATGGGCATCTAGGACACGCTCGCCCTGCTATTACCTTTGACCTACTATATAGATACTTGATGCATCTAGGTTATAAGGTGAGGTATGTACGCAACATTACCGATGTAGGGCACCTTGAGCACGATGCCGATGAGGGCGAGGATAAAATCGCCAAGAAAGCCCGACTAGAGCAACTCGAACCAATGGAGGTCGTACAGTACTACCTCAACCGCTACCACAAAGCGATGGATAAGTTGGGTGTCCTCCCCCCGAGTATTGAGCCTATGGCTTCGGGACATATTATTGAGCAGATAGAACTAACTGAGCGTATTCTTGAGGCAGGGTTTGCCTACGAAAGCGAGGGCTCTGTCTACTTTGACGTTCGTAAGTTTGACGAGGTTTATGGATATGGTAAACTTAGCGGACGCAACATCGAGGATATGCAACACACCACTAGAGATCTTGACGGAGTGAGCGAGAAGAGATTTCCTCTCGACTTCGCTTTGTGGAAAAAAGCACAACCAGAACATATAATGAAGTGGCGTAGCCCTTGGGGTGAGGGCTTCCCCGGTTGGCACGCAGAGTGTACCGCAATGGGACGTAAATACCTCGGTAACAACTTTGATATTCATGGCGGAGGTATGGATCTTGTCTTCCCCCACCATGAGTGCGAGATAGCACAAGCAGTCGCCTCAAATGACGGAGAGGAGATGGTGCGATATTGGATGCATAATAATATGATTACCATAGCAGGTAAGAAGATGGGGAAAAGTCTAGGCAACTTCATTACGCTTGACCAGTTCTTCACTGGCGACCACGAACTTTTGTCGCAAGCCTATAGTCCTATGGTAATCCGCTTCTTCATACTTGGGGCACACTATCGCAGTACTCTTGACTTTAGTAACGAGGCACTACAAGCAGCAGAGAAAGGTATGATACGCCTCCTCGATGCAGCCTCTCTTCTTGACGGACTAAAAGCGAGTGACACAAGCGATGTCGATGTAAGTAAACTACGTAGCCGTTGCTATGAGGCTCTCAACGATGACCTTAATAGCCCTATGGTAATCGCCGAACTATTTGAGGCAAGCCGCGTTATCAATAGTGTACACGCTGGGCTAAGCAAAATCAGCCACGAAGACCTAGAAGAGTTGCGTACTGTCTATCGCCTATTCCTCTTTGACCTACTAGGTATGCAAGATGAGCGTACGAGCGGAGGACAATCACAACAAGCCTATGCTGGTGCCATAGATCTACTCCTAGACATAAGAGCACAAGCCAAAGCCAACAAAGACTGGACAACAAGTGATCGTATTCGCAACGAACTAACGGCACTTGGCTTTGTCATCAAGGATACCAAAGACGGAGCCGAATGGAAACTCGGATAACAACAGAGAGCAGGGACATGTTACTTAGTATCATTGTCCCTGTTTACAATCGTCCCTATGAGGTAGACGAGTTGCTCGGTAGCCTTGCAGAGCAGACAGAGTATGACTACGAGGTTATCATCATAGAGGACGGCTCTAGCCAGCCTTGTAGCGATATAGTAGAGAAGCATAGGGCTAGCCTATCACACATTAGGTACCTAGCCGTTCCTAATGGTGGGCCTAGCCGAGCGAGAAACATAGGAGCCAAAGAAGCGAGGGGGCAGTATATCCTTATCTTAGACTCCGACGTTGTCCTCCCCAAGGGATACCTTAGGGCCGTTCGCCTCGGTATAGAGGCAACACAAGCAGACGCTTTCGGAGGACCCGATGCCGCTTCCCCAGACTTTAGCCCGATGCAACAGGCCGTAAACTTCGCGATGACAAGTATGCTTACAACCGGAGGCATTCGTGGAGGCAGTGCATCGGCTATGGAGAACTTCAAGCCACGCACCTTTAATATGGGTTGTCGTCGTGAGTTATTCAACACCCTTGGAGGTTTTAGCGAGGATATGCGTTACGGCGAGGATATTGACTTTAGTCTACGCTTGATAGCCTCGGGGGCTAAAGTACGACTATTCCCAGAAGCATACGTTTATCACAAGAGGAGGGTGGATCTAGAGAAGTTTTTCATGCAAGTACACCACTCGGGCGAGGCACGTGTAGAGTTGGAAAGACGACACCCGGGTAGTACCAAACTAGTACATCTACTCCCTGCTGTCTTTACCGTATATTTCTTCCTTGCGATCGTGAGTGTAGTAGGGAGCCTTGTGCTGATACTCTATGCTATTGCTATATTCCTAGCCGCACTGCGTAGCACCTCTAGCCCATACATAGCCACCCTGTCAATCGTGACGAGTTTCACACAACTGCTCGGCTATGGTAGTGGTTATCTCAAGGCAAAAATGCGATAAATATCCCTCTCTCAGTCATCATATTTATGCAACAACAAGACGCCAAGACAATAGACACAGCATTTGACCAAGAGCGTTTTTTGGACTTCTTGCTACACTACGCCACAATACAAACAAGTTGTGGCATACAGACCTCTCGTATCGTCCTCAATACAGCACGCATAGCCGAGGCATACGGCTATGATGCCACGATGATGCTCTTCCAACGCAATGTGGCTATCACCATCATACCACATTGCTATGAGAGTAAACCTAGCCTAGAGTATCGACGCAACGCACACGCAACGACAGCCCTTACCCATCATCGCAGTCTACCACTCAACTTCCACTTCAATGCCGAACTGAGTCGCTTCAGTTGGTGGGCATTCGATAATAAGCCTACAATAGAAGAGTTGGAGGAACGCTTCGAGACCCTAACTAACATGCCACGCCTCAATAGATGGCTTACGCTGTCGCTCGTTAGTTGTGCCAACTCTGCCCTATGTCTATTGTTTGGGGGCGATGCTTGGGCAACAGTCTTCGTCTTTGTTGCCACTTTAATAGGCTTCTACGCTCGCCAAGAACTACACCTACGGCACGCCTACCATTACTTTATGGTACTCTCGGCAGCCTTCCTCTCCTCACTGACAGCCGGCTTACTCAATCAGACAGGATTGACTACTACGCCTCAAGTGGTACTCTCGACAAGTGTCTTGTATCTGATCCCGGGCGTTCCGATCATCAATGGGATAATGGACTTCTTTGATGGATACATTCTCAACGGAATATCACGTCTAGTGAATGCCCTACTCTTTATCGTAAGTATCTCGATAGGCATCAGCCTAACACTATTTTTCCTCGAACTAAGCGTACTCTAGCCATGATAGATATACTCCTAGCCATAATATGGGACGGTATCCT
Organism: Porphyromonas sp.; assembly: GCA_041856045.1. Lineage (GTDB taxonomy): Bacteria > Bacteroidota > Bacteroidia > Bacteroidales > Porphyromonadaceae > Porphyromonas. The sequence goes on from JBHAFI010000015.1 coordinate 3,839, forward strand.
CGCTGCCATCGCAGCCTTGGGCTTTGCTGCCGTCTCTAACCCGCCGAAGCAAAGTTTCCTATATGTCCCTATTCTCTCGGCAATAGGACATATGTTTCGCTTCGTACTTATCACCCACTTTGACGTAGAGTTATCGGTGGCAACTTTCTTCGCGGCTATTCTTATAGGTTTCCTAGGGATCCCTTGTGCTTACAGAGCCCGTATTCCTAGTGAAGTCTTCTCTTTCCCTGCCTTATTGCCGATGATACCCGGTATGTATGCTTATCGCTCTCTTATTGGGGTTTTCAACTTTATGCAGACCAAAGATGAGGCTATACGCGAGGACTTGATCCCTCTTATCTTTAGTAATGCGATTACGGCTATTATGATTATGTTCGCTCTAGGGATAGGTGTAGCGATCCCTATATTCTTGTTTTACAAGAAGTCTTTTCGTATGACACGTTGCCCCTCTTATGAGCGAATGGGCAAGCCCGCTTGCAAGTACACGAAATAGATGCTTGCTCGCTCTTGACTCGACTAGCGTGGTAAGCACGTAGAGGTCATTACAAATCAAGAGCCAGCACAAGTCCGCCATAGATAACAAAAGAGCGATAACCTCAAGATGAGGTTATCGTTCTTTTTACTTCGACAGATATTAGCCTAAGCCTCTAGTGCTAAGGCTAACTCCTCCCAGCGAGCCATTATCTGCTCCTGCTCTTCCTTGAGTGCTTGGTAAGACTTAAACAAGTCATCGGTCTGCTCGCTCAACAGTCGCTCCTCAATCTCTCGCAACTGTGTGTCTATTTGCTCGCTTCGCTCTTCACATTGTTTGAGTTCACGCTCGAGAGCTCGACGTTTCTTACTCTCCTCTTTTTGCTCCGCATAGTTTTGAGCCCCTATACTATTCGTTGTACTCATAACATTCTGCACAGTATTGGCACGAGGGTTCGCCTGCACTTCCTCCAAGTCCCGCTTATGTAGCCAATCATAGATACCTCCCATATGCTCGGTAACTCGTCCCTGCTTAAACTCATAGATACGAGTCACTAAACCATCAAGAAACTCTCTATCGTGCGATACAAGTATCACCGTACCATCAAAGCGAGCAATAGCCTCTTTGAGGACTTCCTTGGAGCGAATATCCAAGTGGTTCGTTGGTTCGTCTAGGATCAGTAGGTTCGCAGGGCGTAGGAGCAGTTTGATGATAGCCAAGCGTCCACGCTCTCCACCACTCAAGACTCCAACACGCTTCTCGCTCGCCTCCCCTCCAAACATAAAGGCACCAAGAAGATCGTTGATTTTTGTACGAATATCTCCCTCTGCTTCTCTATCTATGGTCTCATATACGCTGAGTTTATTATCCAACTCTTGCGATTGATTTTGGGCAAAGTAACCCACCTCCACTTGGTGTCCTAACTCAAGTTTCCCGAGGTAGTCGCTTATCTCCCCCATAATGCACTTGATCATCGTAGACTTGCCTGAGCCATTCTTCCCCACAAAGGCAACTTTCTCCCCACGCTTAATAGTCATATTAACGCCAGAGAAGACAGTGTGTCCCTCATAACTTTTGCTGAGGTTCTCTGCGATCACAGGATAAGCCCCCGAGTGAGTAGCAGGTATAAAGCGAAAGTGCATAGCCTTACGATCTATCTCATCGAGTTCTATACGCTCGACCTTATCAAGTTGCTTAATGCGACTCTGCACCTGTACGGCTTTGGTTGCTTTGTAACGAAAGCGTTCGATAAAGTCCTCGGTCTCTTGTATTGCCTTCTGCTGGTTCTCGTAGGCTCGACGTTGTTGCTCTAGGCGTTCCTCACGCAACTGCACATAATGAGAGTAGTTGGTACGGTAGTCGTGAATACGACCTAACTCAATCTCTATGGTACGAGTCGTAGTAGCATCGAGAAAAGCCCTATCGTGCGAGATGAGCAACAAAGACGCACTACCTTGAGCAATGAAACGCTCTAGCCAACGTATAGACTCTATATCGAGATGGTTTGTCGGCTCGTCTAGCAAGAGAACATCGGGCTTTTGTAAGAGTATCTTCGCCAACTCTATACGCATACGCCACCCACCACTGAAGGTCGAACTTTGACGATGGAAGTCTTCTCTCTCAAACCCTAGTCCCATCAGTGTACGCTCTATATCGGCATGGTAACTTCCGCTAGTTGTAACGCTTAGTTCGTCACTACGCTGGCTGTATCGGAGTATCAACTCGGCGTACTCGGGACTATCATAGTCTGTACGCTCGGCCATCTCTTGAGCAAGGTCATCAACCTCCTCTTGTAGTGTGCGTATATGGTCAAATACCGCTTCGCACTCCTCATATATAGTAAACCCATCACGATGTTGCATCACCTGTGGCAAATACCCTATACGTACTCCTTTGGGCTTATCAATAGAGCCACTACTAGGTGTATCTAGCCCTGCAATCAACTTCAATAGAGTAGACTTGCCTGCTCCATTCTTGCCCGTAAGAGCAATACGCTCTTTGGCGGAGATGACAAAGGAAACATCTCCGAATAACGTAAAACTCCCAAATACAACTGATACCTTATTTATCGAAATCATCACTAATAGTCTTGATATAATAGATACTTACGACGTAGTGCTTTATACTCTTCCAACTGTGGGAGCCACGTAGCACGTATCTCCTCGGCAGTCATACCCTTGCGTAGCATCGGTAGGATACGCTTAGTTCCCATCAAGAGAGAAAACATTTGCGTCTGATTGACGAGTTCTAGTCCTTGACTTCGGGCAATAGCATAATACTCGACAAGTAGCCTTAGGTCTATCTGACCGCGTCGCAAAGAGTAATCTCTAAGGTCTAGCCCATAGCACTTACGTCCTTTATGACGGGGATTGAGATCTGCTCCCTTACGGGGCTGTGGTGTATAGACATACTTCCCGAACGAGCGATGAGGATAAGCAACAGAGGTAAAAGGTAAATCTGTACCTCGACCAACACTCATAATAGTAGCCTCAAAAATACAAAGCGAGGGATACAACTCAATAGACCTGTCATTAGGTAGATTGGGACTAGGAGGTACGGGCAGAGAATAAGGATCTTTGTGCTTCCACCCCTGCATAGGTATGACTGTAAGACGACAGTGCTTATCTCCGCTTGTCAGCCAGCGTTCTCCATTGATCATCTGAGCGAGTTCTCCTACGGTCAAACCGTGGGCAATCGGAATAGGGTGAATACCTACGAAACTACGACAATCAGGCTCTAAGATAGGTCCATCAACAAAGTCATTAGGATTAGGTCTATCAGCCACAATTACCTCTTTACCATACTCTGCAGCAGCGTCCATAAGATAGTGCATCGAACTAATATATGTATAGAAACGCAAGCCCACATCTTGAATATCAAACAGCAAGACATCTATATCATCAAGCATCTCCCTAGTAGGACGCTTGTACTTACCATACAGACTTACAATAGGTAAGCCTGTCTTGACATCGACATCGCTACGCACACGCTTCCCGGCATCAACATTCCCTCGGAAGCCATGCTCGGGAACAAAGATCTTGCGGACCTCGACACCTCGACTCAGTAGAGTATCCAATAGGTGGGTCTTCTGATCTCCAACGATCGAGGACTGATTGACCATTAGACCTACACGCTTACTCTTGAGTAGGGGAAGAAGAATGTCCAAGCGTTCGCTCCCCATCTTAAGAGAGTCTGTCGTAGCCTCTAGCCTCATTAACGAAAAGATAAAGACTAGCCCCATAACGATTATAGTGCTAGCCTTTACGTACATCTGTCTTATCAACTTTGTATCTATCATCTATCTATTTTTACGCGAGTTGCTTCTACCGGTTCGTCCACGAATATCGAAGCCAAACCCTCAAATTTATCAGGACACTCTGTAGTCCTATAACTAATACTTGCCCCTTTACTAAGACGCTCTTCCATCTCGGGGTGACGCAATAAGTAGTCTGCCAAGGAGTCTGCGACCAAATCTCCTTGCGAAATAAGTTTGATACCCGATGGGAGGTACTGCTCAATTTTGGGACGCAGTAAAGGATAATGCGTACAAGCAAGGACAATACTATCTATACGTTCATCTCTTTGTAAGAGTTCGTCTAGATATAGTTTGACAAAGTAGTCAGCACCAGGAGATGCACTCTCGCCATACTCTACAAGTGGTACCCACATAGGGCAAGCCTGCTCATGCACCGTAATATCGGGGAAAAGTTTACGCAACTCTATTTGGTACGAATGAGCCGAAATAGTCCCCGGTGTAGCCAACACTCCTATATGTTTGCTCTCCGAACTCTCGCCAACAATCTCCGCCGTAGGGCGAATAACACCAAGGACTCTACGTGTTGGATCCTCGCTAAAGGGGAGATACTTTTGCTGTATCTCTCTCAAGGCTTTTGCCGAGGCTGTATTACAAGCAAGGATAACCAAGGGACAGCCCTCTTGGAATAGATACTTAACTGCCTCCGTCGTAAAATCTCGTATCACATCAAACGAACGTGTACCATACGGAGATCGAGCATTATCACCCAAATAGATAAAATCATACTGGGGTAAGCGTTTGCGTATAGACGAGAGAATGGTTAGTCCTCCATAGCCCGAGTCGAATACACCTATTGGAGCATACTTAGACATATCTATCGATTTCGTATTTGTTTGATTATTTCTTGTGCAGCGAGGATACTCGTGCGTTCTTGTCCGAGAGTCTTACGCAACTCCGTGATAGCCTGTAGTTGTTCTTTGCGTTCTTGGCTATCTGTGAGTAGTTGCTTCAAGTGGCGAGTGATATTCCGACAATTAACCTCCGCACCGATCAGTTCTGGTACTGCCTCTCGTCCTAGAATTAAATTAACCAAGGATATATACGGCACGCTAAAGAGATGGTCAAACACCCACCTTGCCAAACGTTGCCCACCCATTCGGTACAATACCACCTCGGGTGTGCCTAGTAACGCAGTCTCTAGTGTCGCCGTCCCCGACGTAACAAGAGCCACCATACTCTCTCGCACTATCGTGTACGTACTATCGAAGCGTAACTGAACATGAGGATAAGCCTCGAGGTACGACGCATAGTCTTCTTCCCCTAGACCGGGGGCTCCAGCGACAACGATACTATACCGAGGGCTGTACTCCTCTGTAGACTTGAGCATCACCGCTAGGTTACTTGCTAGTTCTTGCCTACGACTCCCTGCTAGTATAGCAATTTGCTGTTTAGGCTGGATACTCAGACCACAAGTGTCTAGGGTAGCATCTACACAAGGATTACCTACATATACCGCTTTAAGGCCCTTTTGCCCGAAATACTCTGTTTCAAAGGGGAGTATACAGAGCAACAGATCGACATAACGTCTAAGGGTCTTTATACGCCAAGGTTTCCAAGCCCACAACTTCGGTGCTATGTAGTAGTATATCGGACAAGATAGATGCTTCTTGACAAAAGGCAGAATATACTCAAAATTGAAGCCTGCAAAGTCTACGGGAATAACGACATCTGGACGAAAGTCCAACATCGCTTTCTGGACCTGCTTCGCTACCTTACGGATCGTCGAGAGATTACGAAGTACGGGAATGATACCCATAAAGGCTACATCTCGATAGTGTACTATAGGCTCCTCACCTACAACTTGTGCCATCAAGTCCCCTCCCATATAAGCGAAGCGTGCCTCCCGATCTTGCTCCTTGAGGGCTTGTATTAGCCTTGATGCGTGCAAATCGGCCGAAGCCTCCCCGACAACCAAGAAATAACGCATTCCTTATCTAATACTCAATATAGCCAATTAGGCTAAGCCTATGCTACTCGAAGGTTTGCTGACTTAATACCTCCAAAGCATTATAATCTGTTTGATCAAGCATAAGGGGCGTAAGCGTGGCATAACCAGCACGCAGATACTCCACATCTGTATCTCCCCTCTGCTCAAGAGGCATACGCTGATAGCCTGTCATCCAGTAAATCTCTTGACCTCTTGCATTCGTACTGGGCCACCACTCATCAACAAAACGGCTTACTGCTTGACGACAGACTTTAAGCCCAAGAGGCTTCTCTTTGGGGACATTGAGAGAGTATAGGACTCCTCGAGGAATGGGATTATCCAAGATATGACGTACCACCTGCTCCGACAAAGTCAAAGCATCAGAGAAGTCGGGACTCTCGGCAACATCATCAATAGATATTGCTAGGGCAGGAATATCAGCAATACACGCTTCCCTTGCAGCACCTATTGTACCTGAGTAATGAACGCAAATACCATCATTGCTCCCATGATTGATCCCTGAGACAAGTAGCGTAGGGGCTGTTTCTCGAAACATCGTACCCAAAGCCAACTTAGCACAATCCGCAGGTGTAGCATCAACGCTATAGATCGTTAGTCCCGGTTCACTATGTCTGTGCTTAAATCGTAAGGGGCTAGTAGTGCTTATAGCAGACGAATATCCAGAGCGAGGGCCTTCGGGAGCAACGATTGTTACCTCTCCAAGAGACATCAAGCGACGAGCAAGCAATTGTATACCCGGGGCTCTGAAGCCATCATCGTTACAGAGCAAGAAGTGCAGAGGCGTACTCATTGATTATCTCCTACGATCTCTGTCAACTCTACCTCAAAACGGAGTGCAGCATAAGAGGGAATAACCACATTATATACTGTACCCATACCGCTCTCACCATAGGCTAGATACCATGGTATTACGACACTTGCCTTATCGCCAACTGCCATATTCTGCAAAGCGATAACCATACCATCGATAAGCCCCGACGTACCTCGTTTGATCACCATTGGCTGGATCAGATTAGCGTTCACATTGAGGTTTGAGTCAAAAATAGCCCCACTCGTCAATAACGACCCAGTATAGTGCATACGTATATAGTCTGTGGCTTTGGGCATCTGCGTACGATCTGTGGCTTTATTATTCCACTTCATATAGATGTAGCGATCCCCTAGTGTTCCCGGCAAACTGACCTTACTAAAGCCAGACGCAGTAGAATCTGCATAAGCCAAGAACGCCTTTTCGTTGGCACTACGACGCTCCAAGGCTGTATCTATAGTCTCGGAGCAACTAGCCAACAACAATGTCCCCATAGACATTGCTGCTAGTAGTATGCGGTGTATCTTCATATTGTTAGTTTATAGACTTGTGTTATTGCTCTATTCTCTTCAACAAAGACTTCATCGACACCTGCTCTCCTATGAAACGCGATAGTTCGCCCACAGCAATACGCTCCTGTATCATAGTGTCACGATGGCGAATAGTCACGGTATTATCCTCCATCGTCTGATGGTCTACCGTAATACAGAATGGAGTCCCGATAGCATCTTGACGGCGATAACGCTTACCGATACTATCCTTCTCATCTAGTTGGCAATTAAACTCAAAACGCAATTCACTCACGATCTCACGAGCCTTTGCATCTAGACCATCTTTACGGACTAGAGGCAATACAGCAAGTTTGACAGGAGCAAGAGGTGCTGGCAAACGCAATACAGTGCGAATATCACCACCCTCCAATTGCTCTTCGTCATAAGAACCACACATTAGGCTCAAGAACATACGATCAACCCCAATAGAAGTCTCGATTACATAGGGGACATAACTTTGCCCCAACTCGGGATCGAAGTATTGTATCTTCTTGCCACTAAACTCCTCATGACGCTTCAAATCGAAGTCGGTGCGACTATGGATACCCTCAACTTCCTTAAATCCGAAGGGCATCTCAAACTCTATATCGGTAGCAGCATTAGCGTAGTGAGCAAGTTTCTCATGATCGTGGTAGCGATACTTGGCATCACCTAGTCCTAGAGCCTTGTGCCACTTAAGACGCGTTTCCTTCCACTTTTGGAACCACTCCAACTCCTCACCGGGACGTACAAAGAACTGCATCTCCATCTGTTCGAATTCACGCATACGGAAGATGAACTGTCTTGCAACAATCTCATTACGAAAAGCCTTACCGATCTGTGCAATACCAAAAGGTATCTTCATACGGCCAGTCTTCTGTACGTTCAGATAGTTCACAAAAATACCCTGTGCTGTCTCTGGACGTAGATATACCTTCATAGCACCATCAGCAGTAGACCCCATCTCCGTAGCAAACATCAGATTAAACTGCCTTACCTCTGTCCAGTTACGTGTACCACTAATAGGACAAACGATCTCTTGGTCTATGATTATTTGACGTAGTTCCTCTAGGTTACTATCATTAAGAGCTTTCGAGAAACGCTCATGTAGAGCCTCCCACTTAGACTGATATTCCAAGACACGTGCATTGGTTGCACGGAATTGAGACTCATCAAAGGCATCGCCAAACTTTTTAGATGCTTTTGCTACTTCTTTGGCAATCTTATCTTCGATCTTTGCCAACTGTTCCTCGATAAGCACATCAGCACGATAACGCTTTTTACTGTCCTTATTATCTATGA
>JBHAFI010000016.1:0-21798 GCA_041856045.1 Porphyromonas sp.
ACTTGCTCCTAACTATTGCAGGTATCAAAATTAGTTGTATCTTTGCAACGTCTTAAGGAACAAGACGGCGAGATAGCTCAGCTGGTTAGAGCGTCGGATTCATAATCCGAAGGTCCGGGGTTCAAGTCCCCGTCTCGCTACAAGCAAAATAAGATCCCTCTCCCTGATCAAGGAGGGGGATTGTTGTTTATATACCGAGTACCCGATGTGTGCGATAGTACCAAGGCACTCGATACCTGCTCTTGCTGTCCACGGCATAGACCATATGTGGGGCTATATCGCACTATTTGAGTGCTTTATCGCTCGATGCGCTTGTGCTAGCCCGTAGTGTGCCGAGAGATCTATTAGTACGATAATTACTGACCCATATACGATTATTATTATGCTCTGTATGATTTCGCCTGCGAAGACATTCGCCAAGAAAGTAGCCATTGAGGAGGGTAGCAAGTGCTTATACCCCGAGCAAACAATCCTCATTATGGAGCAAGCCCTATCTATGAGTGAGGAGAGCCTTAGGGGCGAACTGAAACTAAGCCCAAAGATGGCGAGCGAGGCACGTAGCCTTTGGCGTCACTTCTGTGATAAGGTGAGTCCCGAGGCAAGGAGCCTAAGTTATTACTCGGGAATGGTGTTTAAGAAGATCAACAGCAAGGACTTCGATGCCGAGGATTGGATCTTTGCTGATCGTCACCTGCGTATCTGTTCGTTTGTCTACGGCCTACTTCGCCCGACAACGCTTATCCGCCCTTATCGTATGGAGGGGACATTACGTCTAGAGGACGGGAGTCGTGTCTTCGATTTTTGGCGAGGCCTACTTACCGAGCAGATGCTCCGTGAGTTGGGCGAGGGGGACGGCATACTTGTCAATCTAGCGAGCGAAGAGATGCAACAACTTTTCCATTGGCATATCATCGAGGAGCGTGCCAAGGTTGTGCATATTCACTTCTTGACCCGTCAAGCCGATGGAAGCCTCAAGACGATTGTCATCTACTGCAAAATGGCTAGAGGAGCGATGATGAGGGAGATCGTCAAGCGTAGGATTACTAAGCCCGAGGATCTGAAGAGCCTTAGTCCCGAGGGCTTTGTCTTCGCTCCCGAGATGAGTGATGAGCGTAACTTATACTACATCTTGGGCTAATCGCTTGTATGGTTCGCCTATCGGGGGAGGGCTAGTCGGCTAATTTTCTGTTGCTAGGCTTGGGTCTAAGGCTTTATGTACGCTCGAGCCTTAGGCACAGCCCGAGAGGTACTGTTCCGATGTGATACGATAATAGGTCATTACCCAAGAGTTTATAAGGTGGCTCTACAACGAACGATAAGTAAGTTGTAGAGCCACCTCTGTGTTATTCGCCTGTGGCGTAGTAAGTTGATGACGCATCAGACGAAGCCCCAAAGCAAGATGGGACGTAAGTTTCCCCCTTAAGCCAAGGCTAAGTCTTAGCCCCTGCCCCACTAGGGTGGGGGAGAGGTATTCATCACTTAGGCGTACCTCGCTGTGGTAAATACGTGCCGACCAATCCGCTACCCGATGTAAGGTTATGCCAGCCCATATCTGCCAGACTTCTGCCCAACGATAGTTCGATCGCAGTGATAAGGCTGTACCCCAGTGCTGTGTCCCTTGTCGCTGAGCAAGACTCCCGTCTAGTCGTATTTCGCTCTCAAACTTTCCCGCTCGATAACGGCTAGAGAGCATTCCGCCCCATCGCTTACCTTGCGAGGTGCTACTACGTAGACTTATACGTCCTTGCCAAGAGAGGTGCTTACTGATCTTTCCGCTAGAGAGGAGGCGTAGACTGTAACCCTTGTGTAGCCCTCGATTGCCACGTGCCTCTACATCGCTGTAGTAATCGCCCTCTATACTTAGCGATAAGTGTCGAGCCGATAGACGAGGTGTAAGGGCTAGCCCCAAGCCCCACTCATTGTGTGGACGGGCATAGTGGCTATATGTCTGTCCGTGATAAGCCCAGTAGTCTTGATCGATATAGCGTGCGATGAATTGTAGACTACCTAGTAGATCGCTGTTGAGGACGAGTCGCTGTGCTAGAGCAATACCTTTGAGATCGTTGGTCGCCACCTCACCCGATAGGTTGAGGCGAGCCGTAGGGCTGGAGTAACGATATGATAGACTAAGGTTGCTCATTCGCTTGATGTTCCTTAGCCGATCATAGTAGCCTGCCCCTAGTGCTTTACTTAGGCTACGACCTGCCCAATCGTAATGAATGCCTTGCATGCCAAGTTGTAGTCTTGTGCCATAGTAACAGAGATTAAGCCCGAGGTGTCGGGCTGTTACCTTTTGACGCTTCGCTTGTTCAGCCTCCGAGCGATGACTACCACTCTCGAGGACAGATGAGAAACTATTGTCCTCGTCGCTAAGTTTGGCGTCCAAGCCTTGTAGCGAGGTGACGATACCCAATCCTAACTTAGGGTGTAACTGCAAGTCAAGGGTAAAGCCTTGGCTTAGATGGTATTCGCTCAATCCACGATTAGGGCTAAGACGCGTGAGTCTATGCCTTGTGTCGCTGAGTAGACTACGACTGCCGAAGCCCTGAGCGAGTATAAGCCCCTCTGCCCAATAGACACGATACTGCCCGAGGATAAACTGCTTGATGATGCCCTGCCTACTTAGGGCGATATGCCCGTGATAACTATCGAAGCCTCGATGCTTACCATACTGCCACGGCTCGTAATTATCTTTGCTGGCTCCTAGCGAGAAGGAGAGTTGCCCTGCACTGTGCCATAGGTAGCGTAGATCTAGACGCTCAGGAGTACCGACATAGGTCTTGCTACGCTCTCTCGACTGCCACGGACGGGTAAAAAGGAGGCTAGCCCTAGTTTGACCTTGTTGGAGTAGTTCACTAAGTTTGCTTTTGCCCTCTACCTTATTCCCGAGGCGAACGAGCGGGTAGAGATAGGTGACGAAGTCCTCGTCCCATGAGTCGATAAGTTTAAGATCGCTGTGTTCCTCAAGAGAGTTGCGTTCGTCTTGTCGGTAACGTATCAGTTGATAGGCACGATATTCGCTCATCAGAGGGATCGACATTAGTTCCTCAAGGCTTGCCGTCCTAAGGTCTAGGGGCATAGCAAGGAGTCGCTCCCATTCATCACGTAGAGAGAGGAGGGTCGAGGCATCGAGGACTTGCTCTTGCTCGAGAGCCTTGAGTTGTCGCTCAAGATAAGCGTAACTCTCCCTCCGTGCCTCATCGGGCTGTAAGGCAAGACCCTTATACTCCCCCCACGCAAGGCTAGGGTAGAGTATAAGGGTCAAGATCATTAGTAGGTGACGCATAAGAGATGATGTGATGTGACTAGATGTAGGGTGAAGGCTGGTCTACTGCATCGTTATGAGGTAACTCTCGCCAGACTTGGTCGGGAAGTGGAGGATACCTTGCTTGTCGATCTTGTAGACCTTAGTCGTGGGCTTATCCCCAAGGCTCTTGATGCTTGCGACCTTACTTGCATCGAGTTTGAGGCCTACGGTACCGCCTTTGTGACTCTTAAGTTTGAGGCTTGTAAGACGCATATCACGCCATCGCAGGTCTACCTCGTAGTTGCCCACTGCTTTAAGACCCGAGATACTCCCCGATGCCCAAGCCTTTGGTAGAGCCGGTAGAGGGTTGATGAAGCCCTCATGACTCTGTAGGAGCATCTCTGCGATCCCTGCTGTTGCTCCGAAGTTACCATCTATTTGGAAGGGTGGGTGAGCATCTAGGAGGTTGGAGTAAACGCCTCCGTCAAACGAATCCATACTTAGGTCGGTGTGGTCACTATGATTAAGTGCCGACTTGAGCAAACGATAAGCATGATCGCCATCACCAAGACGAGCCCAACAACTTATCTTCCAAGCACGACTCCAACCGGTGCCTATATCTCCACGTGAGGTGAGGGATACTTTGGCAGCATCTGCCATCGCCTTATCCTTGTTGTACGAGATCTGGTTACCGGGGAATAGAGCGATAAGGTGCGAGAGGTGTCGATGCTCGTTACCTTTCTGGTCCTCTTGTACCTTCCACTCTCTCAACTGTCCCCACGAGCCTATCGTCAAGCCCCTATCTAGTTTGCGACTCTTCTCCTGTAACTCTGCGAGGAACTTCTTATCCATCTTAACGACCTTGCTGGCACTTAGCATAGCATCAAACAACTCGGCTATGAGTTGTTGAGCGTAGGCTATGCCGTCTTCCCAAGGCCCGTGTTCGGGTGACCATTCCTTAGGTGCGATATACTTGCCTCGGCTATCTAGCACTAGACGATCGAACCAGTATTCCGTTGCCGAACGCATAGCAGGCAAAGCCACACGCTCCAAATAATCTTTGTCGAGCGTATATAAGTAGTGTTGCCATAGGTGCATAGAGTACCAAGCGTTGGTAGGTCTATTGATGTTCCAGTCGGTGTGTGAGAATATCGTTGATTGGGTATGTAGGCTCCAGCCACGCAATCCCTCACGCTCGGCTGTCTTACGCATACCCCCATTGGGCCTAGCACTCTCAATAGCGATATAGTTGAGGAAGGGCTTATGGCATTCACTCAGGTTAGTCGTTTCGGCAGGCCAATAATTCATTTGAATGTTGATATTCGTATGAATATCGCATTCCCATGGCGGAGTATTGTCGTCGTTCCAAATCCCTTGTAGGTTGTTGGGCAGATCCATACCACGGCTCGAGGCGATCATCAGATAGCGTCCGTATTGGAAGTATAGTTCGTCCAAGTAAACACTGCTACGTCTGCTACGTACGAGGTCATCGGTGTATATGTCCTCGAGGCTAGGTAGATCCTCGGGCGACTGTGCGTCTGAGGCTAGGCAGAGTTTCACTCTGTCGTAGAGGTTACGATAGTCTTTGATGTGATCTGCCTTGATACGCTCGTAACCTTTGCTCACAGCCTTGTCGAGGATTGCTTCTTGCTTTTGATTGATCTCCCCGAGCAAGCCTGTCGTATAACTGGGTGAATGAATATCGTAGTTGGTACCAGCAACAAGGTAGATGATGACCTCATCGGCGTTTTGTACACGCAAGCGACCTCGCTCTGTCGATAGCGTAGCACCAGGGGCGTGGACACGAGCCTTGGCTTGGTAGTGTAGGGTTTCTAGTTTACCCGAGAATGATAGCGTACTCTTGTCTAGGCTTCTCTTCCTCTCTGCTACTTGGGGACGACTATCATATAGGGCGAGGGCAAGGTTTACTTTGTGTGGGGCTCCTTGTCGCTTTGCCGATATACGTACGGCTATGACTCCGTCGGGGTGCGAGGATAGGTACTCTCGGGTGTAACGTGTACCATCGCTTGTCTCGTACTGCACTCTGCCGAGAGCATTATCAATACTTAGATCTCGCTCGTAATTGACGTAATCCTCGCCATGATGCATATATATCATAAGATCTCCAAAACTCTGGTATGCTCCTCGTATCTCTGGGCTACCTGTCCATAGAGTCTTCTCGTTGAATTGAATGCGTTCCCTAAGGACTCCTCCCATAAACATAGCCCCGAGTTCGCCATTACCGATAGGTAGTGCCTCGGTCATCCATACGGCAGCGGGTCGTCCGTAGTATAAGGACATACCTCGCTGAGGTGTCGTAGCCTTGAGCGTAGAGCCAGTAAGTGACAAGGCACTTATGAGGACTAAACTGCGTTTAAGCCAAGTTTTCATCTTTGTGTAGTGTTATAATACTTTGGGTTGATTTATCTATAACAAAGATAGAGATTTATCCCTAAATGGGCGAAGAGGCAAGTGGAGCCTAAACTTCCCCCGAAGAAGAGCCTAGGGTCTGGGCGTATAGGTTGGGAACTCGTGCTGTAAGTTCGCTCTTGGGAGGAGGTCGCTTGCTTCTTGGGGCTTCTTGTTGTATGACCTCTTCCTCTAGATCAATGGATAGGGATAATACGATTGTGCTTGTGGGTATGTTGCACTTCGCTTGTCGGCTTGCTCGGCAGGGCTTATCGTTGTGTATCTTGTGTCTAGGTAGGAGTTTGCCCAGTGTGCCTTCGTCACTTTGCTAGAATAGCCTTATGTGTTTGAGGTATGTCAGAATAGCCTGCTGTTTAGGTCTCCTCGGCTAAGTATGTGTATCTATGTGTCACGGCTTGGCGGATAAAAATCACGGCTTGACACTTATGCGTCAAGCCGTGAAAGATAAGCGTCAAGTCGTGATTTATAACTTACGATACTTTGATGTGCATAAGTGTATAACTCTACTTGATCCTGTTGATTAAGTTTGTTGGCTCTTGGGGAGGAAGGAGGCGTCCCCGTGTCGCCAACGGCTGTTACTCTTGGGGGCGATAGGCTTAGAGTGTAAACTTTAGCCCCATATATCCACTCGATGGCATCGTAGGACCATAGATGTAGGCACTATCTCGGTTGGGACCAAGGTCATAATCCGATTGGAAGGCATTAAAAAGATTGTTTACCCCGACAAATAGTTGTAGCGTACTTCTGTTGAATAGTCGGAAGTCGTACGACACCTTAGCCCCGAGATCAAAGAACGAAGGCGTGCGTACAAGTTCGTCCCACTGTGGGGCTATACCCTCTGCATCGGGGAGTGTCTGTCCATTCCTTGTTGGCTTGAGACTAAAGCCCTCGGTACGTAGTCCCTCGGCAATAGCCTGTCGATCACTAAGGGCAGTCCCTTGCCCCCAAACGATAGCGTGAGGTGCATACATTTTGCCCGTATAGGTGCCTGTGAGGGAGATATTAAGGGGTTTGATGGGGTTTAGGCTAAGAGTAAAGTATCCATATACCGAGGGTGTCCTCATCATCTCACGACTTGTCATCGAGATCGTGGGCAACTCATCGTCTGCATTGACCTCTGTGTCAAAGTCGCTCCCATCACGCAGTGGGACATAGTTGAGATACTCGCTAGCATCGTCATCGGCGATACCTTTTACTTTGGCTCGTACGCCCCACTCTTGTCCTGCATCATACTTGTTACTTGTGAGCGTAAGCCCTGCTTGTAGTTGTAGCCAGCGATAGGCTAGTTTTGCCTCAAGGTTAATGCCGAGGATCTTCGCCCCGCTACTTACACGATTGCCGGCATCATCGGTACCATAGTTGTTACGCTCATATACCTTCATGCCATTCTCGCTACGATGTATCAGATTGTTGGTAAAGACATCGTTGAGTCGGGTGTAGAAGCCCTCGACGAGGACATTCAACGTACTCTCGCCTAGACGGAAGTAGTTGTCCCCACTAAGACTAAAGGCGTGCGAGATCTCGGGCTTCAGCCCTGGAGCGTTATAGATACGCTGTGCTTCGCCACCGGCGACACCTACGTGCAAGTCCTCGTCAAAGATCTGTGGGGCACGGAAGCCCTTGGCGTATGTTGCCCTTATATTGATACTTTTGCTCGGGTTGTAACGTAGCGTTAGACGAGGGGAGAGGATAGGTTTGTCTACCAGGGAGGTCTTATCGAGTCTTGCCCCGAGGAGAATACTCCAACGCTCGTCTTTCCACTCTAGTTGAGCCAACTGACTAAAGTTGTGTAGCGATTGACGGATAATAGGGCTTGTCGTCGTCCCCCCTATACCGCCTTGTAAATAAGCCTCGGTGTACCAGTGCCGGATAGGCATCTCGTCACGCAAGCGATCGTACATATACTCTGTGCCGAGGAGCAACTGTGCAGGGAGGAAGAGCAAGTGTTGTATGTCCTTGGTCCACTGCATACCAACAACAGTCGTTAGACTCCTAGATACGCCATAATTGATGCCGTAGTCCGAGGGGTGAATGGGATAACCTACTTGACCCGCAACTATCGTAGTATAGTCTGTCGCACTACTGCCCTTGGGAAGGACTTGCCCTGTTTGTGGGTCGAGTTTGATAAGGGTGCCATCGGGATACTTAGCATCAACGATACCGATCCCTCCGTAGTAACTCCCGCGTCGGACGCTCTGTGCTGAGGCGTATAGTTGCCAATGGCTCTTGTAGCCTGCGGTGTAGATATCATACTTGACGTTACCACTATATACAGAGTGCTTAAGACTCTCGCTCAAGGCAGCCAAGTGCTCGGGTAGATCTAGATGACTGCCACCCCTGCGTGCCTCGTGTAGGGTATGTAGTTCTGCCGTCAAGCGACTAAGACTTGTCGGGCGAATGTATGCTCTGAAGCCTAGCGAACGGCTATCGAGAGTTCCTAACTCACTATACCCATCGCCATTAAGATCGCTCGCTTGTCGGTAGCGGCTCTGACCGAATATCATCGCTCCAGCCCTACCGTCGTCGGTAACAACCGAGGCATTGAAGCCTAGATTGTTGTCGAGGTTGCGGTAATTGGTAAGTCCTAGGGACTCGCTGACGGTAAGGCTATTACTCGTTGGCTCCTTGGTAATGATGTTTACGACCCCAGCAATAGCCGACGAACCGAAGAGTGCCGACCCTCCACCTCGAACGACCTCTACCCGATCAATCATATTCGTAGGTATTTGCTCTAGTCCGTAGACGCCAGCGAGGGCACTCATCACGGGACGACTATCGATCAGTACCTGCGAATAGCGTCCGTCTAGCCCATTGATACGTACTTGGCTGAAACCACAATTCTGACAATTGTTCTCAACCCTAACGCCCGGCTGGAAGACCAAGCCTTGTGCTAGGTTGTTGGCGTTTGAGGCTTCAAAAGTCTTACTGTCTACTACGTTTACGAGCGTAGGGGCTAGTCGTCGTAGGGTCGCTTGTCGGTTGGCAGACACTACGACCTCATCTATGCGAACGTTGTCCTCGATAGCCTCGAAGTTTAGTTCGTGCATCTTGTTGCTCTCAAGCGTGATCGTTCTCTCTTGGCTGATGTAGCCTAGTCCTCGCATAACGAGTGTTAGTTTACCAGGCTTAAGGTGTCTTAGGGTGTAGTGACCCGTATTGTCGGTAGCGGTGCCATAGGTCGTCCCTTTGATGGCGATGGTGATACCCGGTAGATGCTCTCCTGTTTTGGCATCTACGACATGACCGATGACATTAGCATCGCTCGGCTTCTGAGCCATAAGCGTAGTTATGGCTCCTCCTACTGTGAGTACTCCGCCGAGTAGCCACAGCCTTAGTTGGTTTGTAATCATACTCCGATTGTTTAGGGAGGTTAAGCCCAGATATATGGGATAGTATATCTGGCTTAGCCTCTTCGTTATTGTTTTAGTTTTTGCAAAGTTACGCAATAAGCGAGACTTAGGGGCTGTGCTAGGCATAAAATACCTAGATCTAGGTATCCATTTTATTATGTTTGGGGGGCTATTTGCAGGCTGTTACCCAAGGACAAATTAAGATATATGCTCATGTACTCACTATATGTATGCCCATGTACTCATTATATTGAATGGATTACCGACAGAATAGGCATCGGCAAAGCCCCAAGTCTAATGTTCGGGTTAAGTCTAGCGGTTGTGTTTGTTAGGTGTGTCGTAAGGGTTGATGATGTGTCTAGGTATGCCTGCGACTTAAGCCTAAGGAACATATTGATTGATGCCCTAATACCTCTTTGCAGAATGCCCGAGTATCCCACCACTGAATACCCCAATATCTCACCATTTGACGCCTAAGTATCTCCTCTATGAATACCTAAGTATCTTGTCACATGACGTCTAAGTATGTTGTCAGGTGACAACTAAGTATCTCTTCGATGGACGTCTAAGTATCTCGTCCCTTCACGTCTAGATATCGTATCCATTGATGCATAAGTGTGCTGTTTGATAAGGTTTGGGTTAATTGTCAAAAGAGATAGAAAATAGATTGTCAATTGCTCTAAAAGTGGTTCTGCTTGGCGAACTGAATTAGCTTTTATTTGAAACTATGATAATTTGTTCCTCGAGATGAAAGTAGACCGTACATATTTGCTCTGATATGTAGATGAGCAAGTATCTACGCTCACCCCCATGAGAGATAGCTTTGCTTATCCCTTGTGAGGGGCTTAGGGCTATAATGCCTGTTTTATCCGGAATGCGAATGATGCACTACTTAAGTTTGTGTTCTTTTGCTAGAATTAACATCTATTAAAGTGTTATAGCTAGCCTTATTGAGTGTTAGTATCTCTTGCTCTTAGGAGGTATTTTCTTGTATGTGGTTAATCAGTAGTATATTAAATTTAGTGTCGTCAATTTTAATAAGTCGAACTTAGCTTTTGTTATACTTGTTTGCTAATAAAAGCATTAAATTCGAAATCGGAATCTAGCAAATAGGTTTGCAATCATATAATTTAACATCATAGTTTAATGCGAGTATTTACTAAATCACTACTCTGTGTGGCTACAAGCCTTGTCGCAACGACGAGCGTGTATGCACAGGAGTCCCTCAAGGTTATGGGGGTTGTGCGAGACAATAAGGGTGAACCCCTTATGGGAGCACAAGTTGTACCCGTAGGAGCTACCCACGCTGGGGTGGTAACCGACTTAAACGGGAAGTATCTAGTTAATGTCCCCAAGGGGGTGACGAAGCTCCAAGTATCTTACATGGGCTTCGTTACTCAGACCATTGACATTGCTGGACGTAAGCAAATTGATATCGTGCTACAAGAGGACAGTAGGGTCATAGAGACTGTCGTAGTAACAGCCCTCGGTATCAAGCGTAGTGAGAAAGCCCTTAGTTACAATGTACAGCAAGTCAAGGGTAGTGATGTCCTTATTAGTAAGGATGCCAACTTCATCAACTCTCTCTCGGGTAAGGTTGCAGGGGTAAATATCAACACTTCGTCTTCGGGTGTTGGGGGTGCCTCAAAGGTAGTGATGCGTGGTACGCGTTCGATTGAGCAATCAAGTAACGTACTGTACGTTGTTGATGGTGTGCCTATGTATAATCAGTCTAGTGACGGTGGGCAGGGATTTGAGTCTAGAGGATCTAGCGAATCAGTCGCAGATATCAACCCCGAGGACATTGAGTCTATGAGCGTCCTAACAGGTGCTGCTGCTGCCGCTCTATATGGTACTAAGGCTGCGAATGGTGCTATCGTTATCACGACAAAGAAAGGTAAAGAGGGGCGTCTCGAAGTAACAGTATCACAGAATACTGACTTCCTAAATGCATTTGTATTGCCACGCTTCCAGAATAGGTATGGTACGGGTAGCTCTTATGGTACGACCGCTGAGATATCTAAGAGTTGGGGTGGACTCTTGGGACAGACCAACTTCACTCCTTACGACCCTAGCAGAGATTACTTCCGTACAGGCGTTGTTACTACCGAGGCAGTAACGCTCTCGGCAGGTAGCGACAAGAACCAAACTTATTTCTCTGCTAGTGCGATTAACTCTAAGGGTATTGTCCCTAATAACAAGTATAATCGTTACAACTTCACTTTCCGTAACACAACATCAATGCTTAACGACCGTCTAAGCCTAGACGTGGGTCTAAGTTATGTGATACAGAATGACCATAATATGATTAACCAAGGGACGTATGCTAACCCACTTGTGTCTGCATACCTATTACCCCGTGGTGCCAACTGGGAGGATGTTAAGATGTACGAGCGTTATGACGCTGCTCGTGGTATCTATGTACAGCACTGGCCATACGGTCTTGATGAGTTTACTGGGCAGAACCCATACTGGATTAACTATCGTAACCTCTCTGAGAGCAACAAGAAACGCTACATGCTCAGTGCAGGACTCAACTATAAGTTTACGGATTGGCTCACAGCTTCGAGCCGTGTGCGTGTAGACAATAGTAATACCGTCTATGAGCGTAAGCTGTACAGCACTACCGAACCTACAATCTCTGAGGGCTCGAAGAATGGTTACTATCGTAATGAGCGTACGGACGATAAGCAGTTTTATGCAGATGTCCTGCTGAATGCAAATAAGCGTTTTGTAGATGGTAAACTATCGTTCCAAGCTAACATAGGTGCTTCGATAACAGATATTAGGCAGGATGTGCTAGACAACAAAGGACCTATTCGCGAGGACTTGATACCTAATCTCTTTAACGTCTTTCAGCTAGACGATAGTCGTATGGCAAGAGAGCAGAGAGGTTATGTAGAGCAGACACAGTCTGTCTTTGGTAGCGCTGAGATTGGTTGGAATAGTACTTACTTCCTCACGGTAACGGGACGTAACGACTGGCCGTCTATGTTGGCTGGGCCTAAGTCATCACAAGTATCGTTCTTCTACCCCTCGATAGGTGCTTCTGTAATCCTCAGTGAGGCCTTTAAGTTGCCAGAGGTAATTGATTATCTCAAGTTGCGTGCGTCTTTTGCCTCTGTAGGTTTGCCTTTCCCTCGTAACTATGCAAACCCAACCTATACGTGGGACTATGGTACTAAGCAGTGGAAGACACAAACAGTCTTCCCGATGTACAACCTCAAGAGTGAGCGTACAGACTCATGGGAGGCTGGTATCACAGCACGACTAGGGAAAAACTTCAACCTAGACCTAGCTCTTTATCATACGCGTACCTATAACCAGACCTTTAACCCAAGTATCTCGGTGTCGTCGGGCTACAGTAAGATGTATATCCAGACAGGTAGTGTAACCAATAAGGGGCTTGAGTTGTCGCTCAGTTATGACAATAAGTGGGGTAAGTTTGGCTGGAGCACATCTTATACATTCAGTGCTAACCGTAACCACATTGACGAGCTAGTGCGTAATTACATACACCCTGAGACAGGAGATGTAATCAACAAAGACCGTCTTGACGTAGGAGGCTTATCTCAGGCTAAGTTCATTCTCAAGGAGGGTGGTACGCTTGGCGACCTATACTCTCTCTCTGATATACAAAGAGACGATAATGGCAAGGTCTATATTAATGCTGAGGGCAGACCTGCTACCAACAATAATGTAGGTGATATTTACTTAGGCTCTGTTTTCCCAAAGAGTAATATGGCATTCCGCAATAGCTTCTCGTATGGCGACCTACGTCTAGATGTACTTGTCTCTGCTCGTTTTGGTGGTATCGTATACTCTGCTACGCAGGCCGCTCTTGACCTTTATGGTGTATCGGAGACTACTGCTACGGCTCGTGATAATGGCTCTATCATCGTCAATGGTGGTGACCATATCTCTCCTGAGTTATGGTACTCGGCTATCGGTGCCAAGAGTGGTATCCCTCAGTTCTATACATATAGTGCAACCAACGTACGTCTACAAGAGGCTGCAATCAGCTACACACTGCGCAAGAAGAAGTTCTTCGGTATTGGAGACCTCACCTTGTCTGTTGTAGGTCGCAACCTGCTTATGTTGTACTGCAAGGCACCGTTTGACCCAGAGTCAACAGCCTCGACGGGTAACTATTATCAAGGTATAGACAACTTCATGATGCCAAGCACTCGTAATATCGGCTTTAATGTCAAACTAAGATTTTAATTCACAATGACACAATATAAAAAGACTCTCCTTGTTACGGGTCTAGGCTGTCTTCTTTTTGGTAGCTCGTGCACCTCAAAGTTTGAGAGCTATAACCAAGACCCCTACGGAGCTACAAAGGAGCAAATGGCTCGTGATGGGTACTCATTCCGCTCTGCGATGCAGAATATACAGGCCTCAGTAATACCTATTCAACCTAATACGTCTCAGTTTACAGAGTGTCTTCTTGGGGGAACTTACGGTGGGTATCTATCGGACTCTAACGGGGGCTTCAATGGAAAGAACTTTGCCCAGTACAATCCCGAGGAAGGTTGGAATAAAGTGCTTTTCGTAGACCAAATCTCCTCAATCATGATTAACTATAACGAGGTGAAGGCTTCTACTCTTGAGCCTGTACCTCTAGCGATAGCCTTAGTAAACAAAGTAATGGGTATGCACCGTATCGTAGATGCTTACGGTCCCATACCATACACGCACGTCGGTGCAGACAAAAAGATTGTAGCTCCTTACGACACTCAGGAGCAGGCATACGATCGTATGTTTGCGGAGCTTGACGAGGCTATTAAGGTCTTGGCGGAGAATAAGGCTACGATGATTAACCCCGCTGCTGACCCTGTGTACGGAGGCTCTGTACTCAAGTGGTTGCGTCTAGCTAATTCGCTTAAGCTACGTCTAGCTATGCGTCTACGCAATGTATCTCCAGCCAAGGCTCAAGCTCATGCCGAGGCAGCGGTTAATCACCCTGATGGGGTTATTACCTCAAATACGGAGCTTGCGGCCTTTACACCTGCTGCGACAAACCCTTTTTACATAGTTATGTATCAGTGGAACAATGGCGACTCACGCATCTCTGCCGACCTTACATCTTATATGAATGGTTACGCAGATCCACGTCGTGAGAAAATGTTTACGCCCTCGACTTTCACCTCAGCGACCAATGGCTTCATAGGTTTGCGTAGTGGTGTACAGATACCGAGTAATGGTACTGAGAAGCAATATGCCAACTATAAGCTCGACCCTAAGACGCCTGTTATATGGATGACTCCTGCCGAGGTGGCATTCCTCTGTGCTGAGGGTAGACTCTATAATTGGAATACAGGTAGTAAGTCGGCTAAAGAGTACTACGAGGAAGGTATCACACTCTCTTTTGAGCAGTGGGGGGCTAGCGGAGCTGCTACTTATATAGCAGACAACAGCAAGACACCACAGCGACACACAGACCCTGTGAATGCAAGTTTCTCGGCAACTACTGCTCCCGCTACTGTCAAGATAGCTTGGGATACGACAGGAGACCAAGAGCTCAACTTAGAGCAAATTATTACGCAGAAGTGGATAGCTAACTTCCCTCTAGGACTAGAAGCTTGGTCGGAGTATCGTCGCACGGGTTATCCTCGTCTGATGACCTCTCCTGTAAACAATAGCAACGGAGTTGTTACTGAGCGTGGACCTCGTCGTCTTGCCTATCCACAGACAGAGCGTAGTGACAACTCTGCCAACTATATAACGGCAGTAACCACAATGCTCAAGGGTGCCGACAACATGGGCACCGATGTATGGTGGGCAAAGAAGAACTAACCTCAACAAATTAGTGTCTTATGAAGAAAATCACAAATATATATCAAGCCCTCTCTAGAGCGTTCGTTTTTACGACACTTGCCTTAGTCTCGACAGCTTGCACAGATGTGGAGCCCCTCAAGATCAAGGAGTCTAGTATCGAGACGCAAAATAGTGAGTTGTATCAAACATATCTTACAGACTTGCGAGCTTACAAAGCATCGGAGCACAAGGTAGCTATTGGTTTTATGGACAATAGCCGTACTTTGTCGCAGTCGCAGGCTCAACGCATTGGTGCTGTGCCCGATAGCTTAGATTACCTCGTACTCTCTACGCCAGCGAATATCCAAGAGATAGATGCTCGTGAGATCGCTCAAAATAGAGAGCTCAAGGGGATCAAAACGCTCTACATGATAGACTTTGACGCTATCAAAGCAATCTACGATGAGCGTGCCAAGGATTTCGCTCTAGAGCCAGAGAATGCCGGTAAGGTATTTACTCCCACTTTCAACAATTTCTTGGTAGACTCTATCGCCTCTACTATTGATCTATGTGCCAAGTATGGTTACGATGGTATCGTGATGGCTTTTGAGGGGAAGAGTAAGTTGCATATGACCGATGCCGAACGTAACGTATATACTGCTCATGAGAATATCTTTATCGGCATAGCACAAGACTGGGCTACACGCAATCCTGGCAAGGAGCTTCTTGTCAAGGGGCGTCCGCAGAATATCCTCAATCTTGATTTCTTGGAGCGTGCCAAGCACATACTTATTGATTGTAGGGCATACACCTCAAAGGAGCAAGCCATACATAATGTATTGTTAGCGACTGGTGAGGGACTCAACAGCAACAAGTTTATACCTCTTGTCTCTACAAAGAGTCTTGATGAGACGGATAAGAAAACTGGCTATTGGGGTAGCAAAGAGGCTTTAGCCGAGACTGCTAAGTGGATTATGCAAGATAGCAACGACTACAGCTTCTCTGGGCTTGCCATCTACGATATCAGCAATGACTACTACCAGCCAGCCTTTACTTATGCCAAGGTACGTGAGGCTATCTCTATTATCAACCCTAGTGTAAAGAAATAAACGTAATGAAGAGAACATTGCAATACAGCTCTCTCCTTGCACTTGTCCTTAGCATCGGAGCTTGTCAAAGTGATAAGGTGGAGAACTTTGAGAATAAGGCGTATATCCCCGGCACCTCAATGGTCACGGAGACGGTTATCAAGAGTAACACTAACGCTCCTACTAAGTCGTTTGTGGTTTCGCTAGCTCGTCCTGCCGACAAAGACTATACTATTGGCTATGCTGTTGATGCTGCTCAGCTAGCGACTTATAACAAGGAATACAGAGCAGAGGCAACGCTCTTGCCCGAGGAGAACTATACACTCCCCGAGGACAAGACAGTTAAGATCGAGAAGGGAGCAGTAGAGTCGGCTCCTATCTCTATTGACTTTAAGGATTTGACAAGCCTAAATCGTGATCTCGTCTACGTACTACCGGTAAGTATTAGTTCGTCTGCGATAGAGCTCCTCACGACTGCCAAGACCTATTACTTTGTCTTCAAAGCTGGGGCTCTTATCAACGTAGTTGCGGATATTGAGGATAACTACATTTCAGTGAATTGGAAGGATAGGACTCAGGTCTATAACCTCCCACAAATAACTATGGAAGCCCTTATCCGTGTGCGTAACTTCGACCAAGACTTAAGTACCGTTATGGGAGTAGAAGATCACTTCTTGATGCGTGTAGGTGATGCTGGGTTCCCAAAAAATCAGATGCAGATTGCCGCCAAAGGTGATAAGTTTCCTGCGGCTGATGCTTCTAAGGCTCTCCCTCTAAATAAGTGGACACATGTGGCTGTAACTTACAACTCGGTAACCCTAGAGACGATTGTCTATGTGAACGGTAAGGAGCAATCAAAGGGTGTGATGGCTAATATAGCATCGTATGCTCGTCAGATTTCTCTCTATGGAGGAGGTCACCCATTCTATATTGGCAAGTCTTGGGACGATGCTCGTGACCTTAATGGAGAGATCTGTGAGGCTCGTGTATGGAAGGTTGTTCGTACCCAAGAGCAGATAGCCTCGAGTATTTACATGGTAGATCCTAATACAGAGGGTCTCTTGGCTTATTGGAAGTTTGATGAGGGTGATGGTACTCTGATCAAAGACCATAGCCCTAATGGTAATGATGCAGTGGCTGCTAAACCCCTTAAGTGGACAGCGGTAGAGCTCCCTGCTAAGTAATATCAACCTAATCAGAAAAAGACGAAACTATGTATATCAATAAAATGAAGTCTCTATGTGCTCTTGTAGCCCTAGCTTTGGCGACAACAGCTTGCTCAGAGAGCGAGGTGCTGACAAGTGCTATAGATGAGACTAGATACCAAGGTGTCTCTCAGTCGCTAGCTTTTGTAAGTGACCAATATGGCTCTATGGGCGTTGATACCTTAGTGCTAAATAATGAGGGGTCGCTCAAGTTGTATGCCAACCTCAATAAAGTACAGACCAAAGATGTAACAGCAGTCCTTGAGTATGCTCCCGAGGTATTGGAGGCATACAATACCAAGAATGCTACGAGCTACGAGGCTTTGCCTGCTGAGCTTGTAACGCTCCCTAGTGAGGTTACGATTGCAGCAGGTGAGCGTAAGTCCGAGGCGATGACCCTAGGCTTTCGCTCTGGCGATGCCCTAGCAGAGCTTGCTACTTATGCTATCCCTCTTAAGCTACGCAGTACTAGTGCCGGGGTAGCATCAGCCGAGAGTTTGGCTCAGTTCGTACTTCTTGTACGTGATATTACCAAGATGCCTTCTGTGAAGAAAAACTCGGGGATTGAGCTTATCAGCTGTATTGAGGCAAATGATGTAAATCCTCTCAATCACCTTTGTTTCACACTAAGCAATTCAAAGAAACCACTCTTTGACCAAGTGATACTCTTTGCTGGGAATATCAACTATGATGTAGCTACGGGTCGTGTATATAACTCTAATAACGCCAATATAACGCATATCTTGCAGAATAGAGAGAAGTACCTTAAGCCTTTGCAGGAGAAAGGTGTCAAGATTATCCTAGGTATCCTTGGTAATCATGACCGTGCAGGGATAGCGAACCTATCAGATGCAGGGGCTAAAGCTTTTGCTCAAGAACTTAAGGCTGTCCTAACGGCTTATGAGCTTGATGGTGTCTTCTTTGATGATGAGTATTCGCTTTACGATAAGTTTGGTTTTGAACACGTAGTTTATCCCGGCTTTGTAACGCCCGGTTTTGGCCCAGCATCACGTCTTTGCTACGAGACTAAGAAGGCTATTGGAGATAAGCTTGTGCAAGTATATGTGTACAGAAAAACAGCAACGTTGTATGATGTTGATGGCAAGCGTCCCGGAGATTACATAGACTATGCCCTACACGACTATCGTAATGGCTTCTCTCTTGGTGCTGCATACCCGGGTCTTCCAAAGGAACGCTGGGGAATGTACTCTCAAGAGTTTAATAGAGGGTACTGGGCAACAACTACACAATTAAGAGAGATTGTTAGCAATGGTTACAAGACTCACATGGTATTTGCAATGAACCCCTTCAACGAGAATTGGTGGAGACAAAAGCAAGCATTAGAGTCTATTGCTAGTATATTCTACGAGGAGACGCTTGTGTATGATAATAAGCCTTATCGTAAGGACTGGTAATGCCCTATTAACATATCGAAAAGACAGATAAGTATGAATAAGAAAATATGGATATTAGCTCCCCTCTCTTTGGCTCTAGTACTAGGGTCTTGTAGTAAAGACGAGCCTAATACAAACACCTCAACAACAGGTACAAAGGTAGAGGAAGTACGTAGCCCTATAAAGACCAGCACCGAGGAGTTGTCTATGGGAGTAGGAGAGACTGCTACCATTGAGATCCTAGAGGGTGGTGGCGACTATAAGGTATTCAGCGAGAACCCCGATATTGCGACAGCTACTTTTGAGGGCTCAACCATTACAGTTACATCTAAGTTTATGGGCTGGGGTGGTGTAGTTATCTCTGACGCCAAGGGTAACTATAAGCGTGTTACGATTGCATCTCGTCGTAGCAATGAGCTAACCCTTGATCAGGAAACCTTTGCAGACTTGGTTAAGCTCGGAGGTACAGGTACTGATAAGGTTGTTACAGTAACAGCAGGTAATGGAGAGTATACTGCTGTGAGCATGAACCCCGAAGTTGTTAAAGTGAAGAGCGTCTTTGGGGCACGCATAACGCTCGTCGCTACGGGTGCAGGTACTACTACGGTAGTCGTAAGAGACCAAATGGGTCTATCTAAGGAACTCTCTGTATCTATTGAGACTACAACAGATTACTTAACCGAGGCAGAGAAGGAAGCTGTTAAGCGTCAAGCTATCCAACGTGCAGACATCAATGGTACAGATGCCTCGTGGAGTATTCTGAGCTCATACGCTCGTAACAAGAAATATACGGCGGCCAATAATCGAGTTGAGTTTAACGCAGAGTATGGCTGGGGCGTTAGTCTTGTTAGACTAAACTTTAGTTTTGATGGGGACCTAGAGCCCGGTGTGAAGACCGGGGCTAGTGCTATCCTGCAATCTCGAGGTACAGGAGGAGTTGCAGTAACGCTTGATAATCCTAAGATTGAGGTATTGCAAAACGAGAGTAACACAGTTTGGATCGTCATCTCTCAGGTAGTAGATGGTAAGCTATATGGAGCTGTGTTTGTCAATTCACTACCAACATCGTAGTGAGGTCGTAAGATCCTAGTTAATATCTTTGTCAGAGGTCGGTACGTTGTGCGTACTGACCTCTGCTTTTTTATGCTGTCCCTCTATTTAGAGGTTTTATCGCTTCACTAGAGAGTCATTAGACGGATACAATTGGGCTGAGGCTTATGCTTGTTTTGCTCCAAGTCCTAAGTCTCTGTTGTGAGGGTGGTGATGCAAAGAGCCTGTGCTATCTGACTTATGTCTCCGCTCTGGGGGCTTGGAAATATCCTTCTCGGGGAACCTTTTCTGGTGGGCTTATGACGGGATACTTAGGCGTCAAGTGATGCCTAAGTATCTTGTCACATGACGTCTAAGTATCTCTTCGATGGACGTCTAAGTATCTTGTTATAACGCCGATCAGTAAAGGCTCTCCGAGGGGTTGCTTTGATGATCTATAAAAAAGGAGTTTGTCCGTTCTTGCTTGTCTTATGCTCTCGGTAAGGGTGTCGGAGTTTGTCTGTCCACGCTTACCTTAGGCTCTCGGCTAACGTGTCGTAGGTTATCCGTCCTTGCTAGACTTAGGCTCTCGGCAAGGGTGTCGTAGTTTATCCGTCCTTGCTTGTGTTAGGCTCTTGGCAAGGGTGTCGGAGTTTGTCTGTCCTCGCTTGTGTTAGGTTCTCGGCAAGGGTGTCGGAGTTTGTTTGTCCACGCTAGCCTTATGCTCTCGGCAAGGGTGTCGCAGTTTATCCGTCCTTGCTAACCTTAGACTCTCGGTAAGGGAGCAGATGCTTTGGGAGAGGCTTATTTCGCAGTATTTAGTGCTTCGGACGCTATCTTAGGGTTTAATTTGAAAAATATGTAGCATTATTAAATGCGGAATGTATTGTGTTAATACGAGTCCTAGTGTTGTGTTGTTTGTAGAGATTAAGCACTTTGTTATTGGATTATTCTATTTTGGTGACAATTTAATAATAAGGTCTTTTGTAGGACTATATTAAGGTTGTTGTTTTGCAAGATACTTGTATTATCTTTGCTTCTATATTTAGTGTTAAATCTGCCGTAAAGCAGAAATATAATATAAGAGGAATTAGTTTAACGAAACAATATAGAGATGAAGAAAGTAACGATGCTAGCGATGAGTTTGGGCCTTATGCTCTCACTCAATTATGAGGCACTCGCTCAGAAACTCAGTTCGCCCGCAAAGAAACTCGAGATGAACTTTGAGTTGTCGAGCAAAGGCGAACCAACTTACAGCCTTAAGATGGCTGACGGTACTGTGGTTACAAAGCCTAGTCGTATGGGCTTTGAGATGAAAGATAGCAAACTATCATTTGATAAGGATTTTGAGGTCGTAACGACAAAAGAGTCGACCTTTGACGAGACGTGGAAACCTGTATGGGGCGAAGTCAAGCAAATCCGTAACCATTATAACGAACTAGAGGTACAACTCAAACAGAAGGAGAGCGGTAAACTCTTTACCATACGCTTCCGTCTGTACGATGATGGTCTAGGCTTCAGATACGAGTTCCCCGGTCGTAAGGGACAAAACTTCCTTGTCGTAAAGAAAGAACTTACAGAGTTTGCTCTTACCGGGGATATGAAAGCATGGTGGCTTCCCGGTGACTACGACACTCAAGAGTATGACTATACGACAAGTCGCCTTAGCGAGGTAAGAGGACTATTCGACAAGGCATATACGGGCAACTGCTCACAGACAGCCTTCAGTAAGACTGGTCTACAAACACCACTACAACTCAAGAGCGACAATGGGGTATATATCAATATCCACGAGGCTGCTCTTATCGACTTCCCAGCGATAAATGTTGAGTTAGACGACAAGACCTATGTCCTCAAGACAGAACTAACGCCCGATGCACAAGGTAACAGAGGACATATCGAGGCACCATTCAACACGCCTTGGCGTACGATCATCACCAGCAAGGACGCACGTGATATACTTGCGAGCAAATTGACGTACAACCTCAATGAGCCTTGTGCTTATGAGACGACAGACTGGATCAAGCCTACTAAGTATATGGGCGTATGGTGGGAGATGATCACAGGTAAGGGTTCGTGGGCTTATACCGACGAGGTACCTTTTACCAAACTTGGCGTTACCGATTTTGCCAATGCAAAGCCCAATGGCAAGCACTCTGCCAACAACGAGCGTGTGAAGTATTACAAAGACTACGCGTCGAAGCACGGCTTTGATGCTGTCCTTGTTGAGGGCTGGAATGTTGGCTGGGAAGACTGGTTCGACTTGTCTAAGGACTACGTGTTTGACTTCGTAAC
>JBHAFI010000017.1:0-5022 GCA_041856045.1 Porphyromonas sp.
CCAGCCAACATACTTGCTGCGTGCAACTCAACGCTCGTCATACTATCCTCAAACTTGATCTCCTCGGGGAAGGTGCTGGCCTCCGATGCAGAGAACTCAAAGTAGCCATTACTATACTCCAACTTGGCATTGTAGTTGTTGCCCGTCATCACCTCAAGTACCACGGGTTGCTCTGGTAAGTCTTTGAGCAAGTCGAGGAGTGTGCGGTGAGGCACAAGGAAACTACCGCTATCGCTTACGTTTTGCACCTCTATGTGCGTTGTAAGGCGATTGTTGGTATCGGCGGCTGATATGGTTAGTTTGTCATTACTGAGTTCGAATAGGATATTGTCAAGAACAGGTATGACGTTGGAACTCTTTGAGTCTATAACCTTAGCAACAGTTTGTAAGTGTAGGTATAACTCTGTACTTGTGGCTGTGAACTTCATAATTGTTGTATAATTTTTATTCTAACTACAAAGATACGATTTATTGTCTAACTATAATCCTTAATACCTTAGGTATAAGTATTGTCCAAGAGTTGCTTGACTAATGTAAGCGTCAAGGCTTGGCGTTTATCTGTCAAGCCTTGATTTTTATCCGTCACGTCTTGACGGATAAGTGTCACGTCGTGATAGATACATCGGGACGCTTAGTCGATTGAGATTGTATCGCTTGAGGGCTTAGTGTGTTGTTTCGTTCGCTTGACTTTTGGGCAAAGGCTTGGCACTCGATTTAAGGAAATATATAAGTAATTTGTATCTTTGTATTACTTCAGTTGAGAAGTTTATAGATTTATGACAAGTAAAAACTTTCGTCCTATACCCGAACCTACCCTTAGACGCTTGCCATGGTATTTGTCGTATGTGAAACTACAATACGCAGCCGGTCAGCGTTATATATCCTCAACAGCAATAGCACAAGGTGTTGGGGTAGAGCAGTCTGTGGTAGCCAAGGATCTATCGTGCGTCAATATACAAGGCCGTACACGTGTAGGTTATCAGACACAGATGCTCATAGATGTCTTGGAGGAGTTTCTAGGTTTTACCGAGAACCACAAGGCAGTACTCATCGGGGTCGGTAGTCTAGGTAGTGCCTTATTATCGGATAGAGGCTTACAACAGTTTGGCCTAGAGATTGTCGCAGGCTTTGATATTAACCCAGAGTGTATAGGTACTTATATCGGGGATATACCGATCTACCATATCAATGACTTACCAGCAGTAAAGGAGTGCAACGGTGTGCGTATTGCTATCCTAACGGTGCCTATACGTCAAGCACAAGAAACGACAGATATGCTCGCAGACTTGGGCTTTTGTGCCGTGTGGAACTTTACTCCCGTACGCATCAAAGTGCCTCAAGGTATGGTTGTGCAGAATACCTCGATGTACGCTCATCTTGCTCTCATCTTTACACGTATTAAGGAGCAAGATTGTATTAGGAAGGGACATCACGGATCATCTAAATAGGGCGGTAAGGTGAAGATATTAGGATTAAGTTTCAACTTTCCAAAGCATTGCGACGAAGCTCCCGATCTCATCGGTAAGGCTGTTGCTGAGCCTCGTGAACCAGTGGTGTTTCACAAGGGGGACTCTATCTTGCGTCCTGGTAAACCTTTCTATCTGCCAGACTGGAGCGAGCAGATTGATTACGAGGCAGAGATAGTCGTGATGATAGATCGTGTAGGGAAGTGTATAGCCGAGCGATTTGCACATCGTTATTACTCACGTGTAAGCATCGGTATAGATCTTACTGCCAGAGATTTGCAGCGTAAGGCTATTGCCAAGGGCGAGCCCTGGACGATGAGCAAAGCCTTTGATAACTCCGCCGTGATAGGTGAGTGGGTAGGCAAGGAGGCGTTAGGTTTCCCGGGCGAGCCTCTCCAACTACGTTTGGACTGTGACGGCAAGACCGTACAGCGTGCCTTGAGCAGTGAGATGATACACAGTATAGACAAAGTAATTGCTTACCTTAGTGAGCAACATACGCTCAAAATGGGGGATATTATCTTTATGGGTACACCCCACGGTGTCGGGCAGTGTCGTGTCGGGCAATGTTTTGAGGGCTATCTCAATGATCAGAAACTGCTACATCTAGAGATACGATAAGAGGCTTGCTCCCTTGGTCGTGTATAGATAATATAATTGGATCCAATATCGCTGGTCGGTATTGGGTCTTGCTTTTTTGATGTGTGTGAGGTGTCGTATATCAATAGATTAACTTAACTTTGAGTACTTAATCATTGCGATCATCATGAAACGAATACGACAAACACTACTAGCGACATTATTGTCCTTGAGTACACTACCGATGCAGGCACAGACAAAGGCGACTTATGTGCCAAGCGAGTCTAATCTAAAAGCACGAGAAGCCTTTCGTGATCATGGTTTTGGTATTTTCTTGCACTGGGGGCTGTATAGTACCTTTGCTCAGGGTGAGTGGTATCTACATAATCAGAACATAGATCACAAAGAGTATGCCAAGGCAGCAGCAGGCTTCTACCCCATTAACTTTGATGCCAAGCGTTGGGTAGAGCAGATCAAGGCATCGGGGGCAGGTTATCTCTGTATCACCTCTAGGCATCATGATAGTTTCTCTCTCTGGAACACCAAGCAGAGCGACTACAATATCGTTAAGGCGACGCCCTATAAGCGTGATGTCTTGGCAGAACTTAGGGACGAGTGCCGTCGTCAAGGTTTAGGCTTCCATATCTACTACTCAATCCTCGACTGGGCGAGAGAAGACTATTATCCGCTCGGCAGAACTGGGCATGGTACGGGTCGTAAGGCTCGGGGCAAGTGGAGCGATTATGATGCCTTTATGAATGCTCAATTGACAGAACTAGTACGAGATTACGATGCTGATGCCATTTGGCTAGATGGACATTGGGATCACGATATACACCCCGACTTTGATTGGCAATATGAGAAGATGTACCGCAACATACATAGTATCAAACCGGCTTGCCTTATAGGGAACAATCATCACGAAACTCCCAAGGAGGGCGAGGACTTCCAGATGTTTGAGCGAGATGTCCCCGGGGCGAATACTGCTGGCCTATCGGGACAAGCCATCAGCACATTACCTCTAGAGACTTGCCAAACAATGAATGGTATGTGGGGCTATAAGGTTAAAGACCAAAACTACAAAAGTGATACGACCCTCATACGCCTACTTGTCTCTACGGCAGGACGCAACGCTAATCTGCTCCTCAACATAGGTCCCGAAGCCAATGGTAACCTCCCTGCAACGGCTGTGGATAGACTCCATAAGATCGGGCAGTGGCTCAAGGTCTATGCTCCTACGGTGAAGGGTGGTGTCCGTGCCGGGATTATACCTCCTCAAGAATGGGGCGTAAGTACACAAAAGGGCAAGAAGTTATATCTGCATATCCTCTCTTGGAGTAGTCGTATGCTCTCGATACCACTTACCGAGGAGGTGAAGTCTGCCGTGGTCTTTGATAGCCGTCGGGCTATCCCGTTCAAAGCCTCAAAGGCAGGTCTTACACTGACGTTTGAGGACGCTCCGAGCAAACTCAATCCTATTGATTATGTTGTCGAACTAGAACTACGCTAAGCGATATGAAACCTATTCTATTACTGTGTACGAGTTTTCTCTTGAGCCTAGGCATTGTACAGGCACAGAAGACTCCTAACTATGACGAAGTCCTAAGCCCCAAGGTCAAGCAAAGACTTGAGCAACGTAAGCGAGAGTTGCCTCATGGTAATCTCTTCGCTCCTCTAGAAGAGAAGATGACGACAGAGGAAAGGCGTGCGATGAACTTCCTATATGCTTATATGCCTTTGAGTGATATTGCTGACTATTCGGGAGCATATCACCTAGAGAATGTACGCTCTGCTCTAAAGGCTCGCAACGAGATGCCTTGGGGGAAGCAAGTGTCGCTCAAGGATTTTTATCACTTCGTACTCCCCGGGAGAGTCAATAACGAGGCACTAGACTCTGCAAGGCAAGTCTTGTATCCTGCCCTCAAAGCACGTATTGCCCATCTCCCTATGGACAAGGCTGTGATTGAGGTCAATAGATGGTGTCACGAGCGAGTAACCTATACTCCGAGTGATGCTCGTACGAGTTCGCCTCTTGCTACCATACGCACGGCTTATGGTCGTTGTGGCGAAGAGTCTACACTCTTGGTGGCTGCACTTAGGGCCGTAGGTATCCCAGCCCGTCAAGTCTATACACCTCGTTGGGCTCATACAGATGACAACCACGCTTGGGTCGAGGCACAAGTAAACGGAGAGTGGCGTTTCTTGGGTGCTTGCGAGCCAGAGCCTGTCCTTAATTTGGGTTGGTTTAACGCTCCGGTATCTCGTGCTATGCTGGTACATACCCGAGTCTTTGGTGACTACGAAGGCAACGAACCGATCATCAGTCGTAATAAGTGTGTGACCGAGATTAACGTAACGAATGGTTATGCCCCTGTTAGTTTTGCCGAGGTTGAGGTTGTTGATCCCGAGGGTAAGCCTGTGCCTAATGCCCAAGTGGAGTTTAAGGTGTATAACTACGGTGAGTTCTACACCGTAGGACGCCAACTGAGTAATGCCTCGGGCTTAGCCCGTTTCTTGGCAGGACATGGAGATATGTTGGTATGGGCAAGTACGGCAGATCGTTTTGGCTTTGCTAAGGTTTCGTTTGCCCAGAAAGCACGTACAAAACTGATCCTACGCTATCGCTCGGGCGATATGATAAGCGAGCAGATAGATATTGTACCACCTATTGAGGCTCCTCGTTATCCGCAGGTAACAGAGCAAGAGCGACAAGAGAATACCCGTCTATTGGCATACGAGGACTCTATACGCAATGCCTACGTGGCTGGTTTTGTCGATAAACAGTTGGAGGGCTTAGACGCTCGTGGTAATTGGCAGACGCTACACACGTTTGTCAATAAAGCCCCCGACCCCAAGAGAGCCTTGGCACTCTTATCTGTCATCTCGGCAAAAGATAGGAGAGATGTCAGTCTGATGAACCTCGAGGATCATCTCTACAACACACGTCCTAATGCTCACTACGCTCAAGTAGACTCGG
>JBHAFI010000018.1:0-16748 GCA_041856045.1 Porphyromonas sp.
CCCTATTGTGTGTAGCAGTAAATGTAGCAGTACTTGACCGAAATATGACTATCAAAACATAGGGTTAAGCCGTCAGTAGATGGATGTATATACAAAGAAAAATCGTTGTAAAACCTTGATTTTACAACGATTATCTTCTATTTGAAGGGCTTTCTGACGGCCTCATTGAAGACCTTTTGATGCCCTTTTGCGGTATGGACGGGACTCGAACCCGCGACCCCCTGCGTGACAGGCAGGTATTCTAACCAACTGAACTACCACACCGTTTCGGTTGCAACCCCGAGGTTTCCCTCTCATTTGCACTGCAAAGGTAATACAAGTTTTTGAACTACGCAAATAATCAGACAAAGTTTTTCGACTATAAATTTCATTTCAACATATAACGCACTGAAAACCAAACCCTAGAAATGTCGAACTTTTTTGTTCGCCCAATAGATGTAAATAGATAACAACCTGCATAGGAATAGCCCCTCTAGGGCTCTTAAGACGTAAAAACAATGCACCGAACAAGAACAAGACTTAGAACGAACCAATACACGAAAAAGAACGATCCGATACAAGACGTAGAGTAATCCGGTACAACGAGGAGAATGATCCGATACAAAGCAAAGCGTTATCAAGTGGAAACATTCTGCGGAATTAGATCACATATTCTGCGTAAGGGTGACTTCGCCGGGATCAGAGCGAAGCAACGCTAGCAAGCAACGAGGGGTATAGGGCAAAGGATCTTGTCAAACACCCCTATTCGGATACTCGAGAGCGTGCAACAAAATAATCCCCCGCTAGATCGCTAGCGAGGGATTATAGCATTTTGTCTAGTCTATCGAGGACTCGTGATCACTATTTAGTCCTCTCTAAGACAAGCAAGAGTGCGTCTACTAGTATTCGTCCGAAACTGTTAGTTTAGCACGACCCTTAGCACGACGTGCTGCGAGTACGCGACGACCATTAGCAGTAGCCATACGGCTACGGAAGCCGTGCTTGTTCTTTCTCTTGCGGTTTGAAGGTTGGAACGTTCTTTTCATCTTCTTAATCTAATATATATTATTAACTAATCTTCTAGTTTTTACGGATAGTATTGCCACTATCGGGACGCAAAGTTACAAAAAAACAAATAGATACACAAACCACACAGCAAGACGTAGTAAATAAGGGTATTAGGTGACCCGTCAATACCCTCAAGAGTAGCCCCTCGAAGCGACAGCACAGCAACATCTCCCGCTCAAGGTAATAGCCCCAGCCAGCGTCTTGGGATACGACACTCCCAAGTCTAAGGTAAGGGTGCAAAAAGCGACAATTTATTAAACCAACACCCACTACAAGCCCAACCCAAACCTATTAACGACACAAGAATCGACTACATTTTGCTATAAATCAGGCTAATTGCGTATCTTTGTCTATAGTTAACTATAACTAAACATACTTTAATAATGAAGAAATTTATGCTAACACTAGGATTGGCGACCATTGTTGCCGCCTGTGGTGGAGGAGCAAC
Organism: Porphyromonas sp.; assembly: GCA_041856045.1. Classification (GTDB taxonomy): domain Bacteria; phylum Bacteroidota; class Bacteroidia; order Bacteroidales; family Porphyromonadaceae; genus Porphyromonas. Next base: position 1,496 of record JBHAFI010000018.1, read on the forward strand.
AAGTTCGCTAGAGGACAATCCATTGATAAAGGAGAGTACTCTAGAGTACGGTGCACCAGACTTCTCGGCAATCAAGCCCGAGCATTTTATGCCAGCGTTTAAGGAGGGTATGAAGCAACACCTCGCTGAGATTGATGCGATCGTAAACAATACTGCCGAACCAACCTTTGAGAATACGCTCGTCGCGATGCAGAAAGCAGGTATTTTGCTCGATCGCACCAGTCAAGTGTTCTTCGGCTTGGCAGGAGCACACGCGACGGATAGTATCCGTGCTATCGAGGAAGAGGCTACACCGCTCCTCGCTGCCCACACAGATGCCATCAACCTCAATGAGAAGTTGTTTGCTCGTATTAAGACAGTCTACGAGAAAGAAATGAGCAACCTCAAGGGCGAAGATGCTCGTCTTCTACAGATTGTTTACGATGGCTTCGTGCGTAATGGTGCCAACCTCAATGCTGAGCAAAAAGAGCAACTCAAGAAAATCAATGCCGAACTAGCAAACTTGCAGAATAAGTTTAACAATCTAGTTAAAGACGGTTCTGCCGCTGCTGCTATTCTCGTCACAAACAAGGACAGCCTTGCGGGGCTATCACCAGAGAGTCTTGCACAAGCAGAGGCAGATGCCAAAGCCGCAGGCAAAACAGGCTACCTCCTCAACATACAGAATACGACCAAACAAGCACTACTCAGCGAACTAGACAACCGCGAGATGCGTCGTCGTCTACTAGAAGCGTCTATGACGCGTAACGAGAAAGGCGATGAGTTTGACACACAACAAGTCGTTAAGGATATTACTAGATTGAGAGCCGAGAAAGCGAAACTCCTAGGAGAAAATACCTTTGCCGCTTGGGGACTTAAGAACCAAATGGCTCAGAAACCAGAGAATGTACAAGGCTTCATAAAAAATCTAGCAGACGCGTACCGCCCCAAGGCTGCTGCCGATGCAAAGGAACTAGAGGACTTCGCAAAGCAAACAGAGGGTCCAGACTTCAAGCTCGAGAGTTGGGATTGGGAGTATTATGCCGAGAAACTACGCAAAGCAAAGTACGACCTCAACGAGAACGACACGAAGCCTTACTTTGCTCTAGACAGCGTCGTTAAGAATGGTCTATTCTATATGGCCAAGCAACTCTACGGCATCGACTTCAAAGAACGTACAGACTTACCCGTATATGCCGATGGCGTCAAAGTGTACGACGTGATCGACAAGGACGGCAAGAAGATGGCGATATTCTATACAGACTACTATCGTCGCCCCACAAAGAGCGGCGGGGCTTGGATGAGCAACTGGGTTGAGCAAAGCCACCTCCTAGGTCGTCACCCCGTAGTGTACAATGTGTGCAACTACGCTCCTCCCGTTAATGGTCAGCCTACGCTCCTTAATATGGACGAGACTATCACGCTCTTCCACGAGTTCGGTCACGGTCTACACGGTCTATTCGCCAATCAAAAGTATCAGACGCTCAGTGGTACCAATGTATCACGCGACTTCGTCGAGATGCCCAGCCAGTTTCACGAGCACTGGGCGACAGATCCTGCTGTAATGGGCAACTACGCTAAGCATTACAAGACGGGCGAGCCTATGCCACAGGCACTCGTTGAGAAGATGAAGGCTGCTGCCAAATTCAATCAAGCCTACGCCCTTGGCGAGAATATCGCTGCCGTTGTAGTAGATCTATCTTGGCACTTACGTACTGCCAACGACGAGGTAAACAATGTTGCCGAGTTTGAGCGTAAGGCACTCGAGAGTTACGGAATGCTTAATAGCCAGATACCACCACGTTACAAGTCTACGTACTTCCGTCACAGCATGGGCGGTGGATACTCGGCAGGCTACTACGCTTACCTATGGGCAGAGGTGCTAGATAACAATACCTACGACTGGTTCAAAGCCAACGGCGGTCTAACGCCCGAAAACGGACAGCGTCTACGTGATATTATCCTAAGCCGTGGTAATAGCGAAGACCTAAACGTTATATTCAAGGAGATGACAGGGCTAGACAAGCCTAATATCGAGAGCCTAATGAAGGCTCGTGGCTTACAATAGTTCGCCTCTCTTGAGCAATATCAGCATAGCACCTGCCTTAATAGGGCAGGTGCTATTTTTAAGCATTCGCACAAAAATGAAATACCTCAGCCGAGCCATCGTATGGCTACTCCTGCAACCCATACACATATATAGACGCTTCATCTCCCCGATGTTGCCCCCGATGTGTCGCTTTACGCCTAGTTGCTCTGCATACGCTATCGAAGCCCTACGCAAGCACGGCGTCATCAAGGGACTATATCTCTCGGTATGGCGTATATTACGTTGCAATCCCTTTGGCGGTTGCGGACACGACCCCGTCCCAGACTAATGCTCCCGTACATCTGTATGCCATCGCACCCGTAAGCAGTTACCTGCGAACTTAATCCCACAAGAGCAGTCCCCAAGATCTTGTATTCGGCTCTTGGGCTAAGCCTAATGACCGACAACGTACCTCTACACGGCACAGACGGATATATTCGCGATCGGTGGGGGCATCGGACTAAGGCTATTCGGGATCGGGCGATACGAATTATTTTCGCTCGTTGTTATCGGTACAACTAATAGAAGGCAAGCCATAACAAGGGGCTACTACCGGAGTTTCCGCTAGTAGCCCCTACTCTATTCATTAGCCCCTAGTACAGACACAGCCCCTCAGCAACACGAACTAAGCCCTTCCCCCGACAAACCTAAGTAAGAGCCGACAGCGTTCGGCTTAATTCGTCCCCAACAGCACTCTAATGCAAAGCAAGTACGATACAAGACCTTAGCCCAAAGGCTATCGGACGAGGGCAATCGCTCAACTAGTCAATTCAAAGTAGCGAACTAGTAAAACCTCGCCATTCAACCGAAACAAATTACCCCTTCTTTTGGTACAAACAACGTGACCTATCGAGATACGAGGCACACACACCTTAGACATCTTACTTATTCGACTTATAATAGGCTTCGCCTAGTGTGGAGAAGCACACAAACGGAAGACCTCAAGCGTAAGGCTTACCCACTAGACAGCAAAAGGGCTATCATAGTGTCGTAAGCCTACACTATGATAGCCCTCTAGGTCGAATTACTTCGCCTCGCCCTAAGCCTTGATCCAAGAGGCGAGAGCCGTAGCAGCATTCTCGCCATCGATCGCAGCCGACACGATGCCACCAGCATATCCAGCCCCCTCCCCAGCAGGGAATAAGCCCAGCAACTCTAGGTGCTGATAGACATATTCGCCCTCATAGTGGCGAGGGATACGCACTGGAGAAGACGTGCGGCTCTCAACCCCGATGAGTTGAGCTTCGTTTGTAAGGAAGCCTTTTGTCATACGATCAAAAGCCTTGAAGCCCTCCTGCAAGCGATGACTAATAAACGAAGGGATCCATTCGTGCATATTGCCGGGCGTCAAGCCCATATTGTACGAGGTACTTGGGCTATCAGTCGAGGCTACTCCACGGCAAAAATCGTCCATTCTTTGCGATGGAGCCCTTAGGCTACGATTGGCAGCCTCGTAACTACGATGCTCATAAGCCTCACACCATTCCATCAGAGCGAGGGGCGAGTGTGGGTTATCGACACGAATATCGGTTTGTAAGATGTCCTCGGGTCTTAGTTCGACCACCATACCCGAGTTGGCCCATTTGCTTCCTCTATTGGCAGGCGACATACCATTAACAACTGTTTGCTCCGCATCGGTCGAGGCAGGCACGACGAAGCCACCGGGACACATACAAAAACTATATACGCCACGCTCGGCAACCTGCGTCTTGTAGACGTATTCTGCAGCAGGTAGCCATTTGCCACGACCCTCTGGGCTGTGGTAACGTATCTGATCAATTAGCGTCTGTGGGTGCTCCAAACGAACCCCTACTGCAATAGCCTTGGGCTGTACCAATATATTATGCTGATGCAGGTAGCGGTACACATCTCGTGCCGAATGCCCCGTCGCCAAAATTACAGCACCAAAAAACTCACGCCCATCGGCACAACGAATACCACGAACGCGACCACCCTCGACGATAAGAGCGTCCATACGAGTCGAGAAATGTACTTCGCCTCCCGATGCAAGTATTTGCTCACGCATACGCTTAATGATCAGCGGGAGTTTATCCGTACCAATATGCGGGTGTGCCTCTACGAGGATCTTGGGGTCTGCACCAAATCGACAGAAAGTACGTAATATCTTATCGACGCTCCCACGCTTCTTACTACGCGTGTACAATTTGCCGTCCGAGAAGGCACCGGCACCACCCTCGCCATAACTATAATTACTCTCGGGATTAACAACGCCCGACTTATGGAGTTCGGATAGATGACGGCGACGTGTCATCACATCAACGCCACGCTCGACTAGGATCGGGCGGACGCCTAATTCGATAAGACGCAGAGCAGCGAATAGCCCACAGGGTCCCGCCCCTACGACAACCGCCGAGGGGGCTTTGCTGACGTCACCAAAGACAAGGTCGGAGTAGTCATCGAGATCAAGAGCCTCACCCTGCATATACACATCGAGGCTAAGGTTGATAATGATATTCTTGTGCCTTGCATCAATAGTATGCCGACGCACTTGCACAGATTGTATCTCTTCAATTGGAATATGTAAGATGCGGGCTACTTTGCGTCGTAGCAAAGCATCTTGTGCTGCCACCTCGGGACTTACGCGTATTTGTAGTTGTTGCATAAACTTAGGCTTGAAATGCTTAATACTCTAGAATAACGGCATTGTTACTAGAATTGTTCGCTCTATCAGACACTTAAACCTCGACAATATGCACACGAGCCCTCCGAATACAAAAAGCGACCACTCTAGTGTTTACTAGAGTGGTCGCCCATATCAGTTCGCTCAACTACCCCTACTTGCGTATGAATAGACGGATAGGACGTGTGGTTTTAGGTGTTGCGCTTGTAGTACGAATATACCAAAGCCCAGTACTTTTGTCAAAGCGGAAATATTGTGCGTACTCATTACCCGCTTCACCAATAAACATATGCCCAGTTTTACCGTACTCCTGTGGAGTGGTTACTGTACTATCCATCCAGCCCAAAGCATACATTGTACCCGAAGCATCATCCTCATTATTATTAGCCCAATAAGTAGGATCCGCAATCGCATCGATTGTTACACCAGCAGCACCATCAGTCCCGATATAGCGTGATGTTATCTTAATCGCAGTCGTACTACCAACAGAGAAGTCACCGAGTGCCACCTCATACTTATATGCCATCAAGAAACGGTTATTGTCATACCCTTGGAAGCGAAGTGCATAAATAACACCATCTTTCGCCAAGTAAGTAGCCTTAGCACCACTGAGCGTAGTACTAGGAGCCCATGGAAATACAACACCAGACTCGGCTTGTTCTGAGAGTAGGGACTGAGACCAACTTATACTCTTGTTATTCACGGCAGGGAAAACCGAACGAACTAGAGATACGGTTGGCATATAATAAGTCTTCGATGTTTCAACTCCATTTTCGGTCTTGAGAACAGTAAAATCACCCTTCGCTAAGATCGCTTGAGTCTGCTCATTTGTATAGTAAGTCGCATCTGTATCAGAGACAAAGCGATAGTCAGTAGTGGTTCCGTCGCCCGTGAGAGGATTAGGCTCAAAGTACGTAATAGGCATATGTGGTAAAGGTTGTACCGTAGCAGTCGTCAGTTTACCCGCATTGATAGCCGTAGTCTTCTTGAAGCCTAGATAATCATAACCATTAGCACTCGTTGTATATATTTTAGTGCTTAGAGTTGTTTCCTTGGTAGGCATTACCCAAATGTAATACGCATCACTAGCAATTGCCTCATCGGCTAGAGTTACTGACGCAGGAAGACTAAACTCATACTCTGCCTCTGCTGTAGATGTAGCAGTTCCCTCTGCAAGATTACCACCTTTATAGTCCTCTAGATTATAAGACCAGTTCATTACAAACGCATTAGTCTTGATCTTGACAGACTTAAATGTATCAGTACGTCCAGTCATATTCTGAACCTTGATACGCAAGAGCGTTCCGCTAGGCTTAAATGTAAGCGAAGCCTTTTGTAGAGCCTTACCATCAGTCGAGGCCGTAGTCGTAGCCTGTGCGATATAAGGAACTGTCGACTTAACGATATTATTCTCTGCCACGAGCAGACTTGTTGCAGGCTTCACTTGCAGTGTATTGCCCGATAGAGTAGCATACTCTGTACCATCTGCTTGGCTCAAGAGAGCAGCAGTGATGGTATAGTTACCTGTACCAACGGCAGGAACGGTTATATATCCTTGATACGTGGCTTTGTTTTGCCCTTGTACCTTCTTGAAGACCAAGGTTTGGTGCTCCGAAACACCATTGTACGTTACGACAACACGTACATTAAGGTCAGACTCTGTAAGAGTTGGCGTTGTTTTGGTTGTAGTACTTACATCTTGATAGACACGTAGGTCTTCTGTACCTACTGTAAGGTCTGCTTGTACTTTTACAGCCTGCGATGGTGTCGTTACCTCTGCTACGGGTTGAGCTGTTTGTCCCGACTCTTGGCTACAAGAAGTGACAAGTAGTAGGCTTAATAGCAGAGTCGATATCTTTGTGATTGTTCTCATTGTTCTCATCTGTTTTGACATACCTATTAAACCCATTCTTCCTCTTCAAAGCCTTCAAAGTCGGCATCGAATTGTGTTGACAGCGTTGCCAACAGTGACAGCCCATAGGGCTTAAATACCTCTACAACAGGAGGATTATACACTTTCCTCTTCATAATCAATTGCGTTATTCGTTCTTTTCTACTATTTCTATATCATTGTGTATAGAGTACTCCACTCTAAACTTGGGGCAAAGGTACACATTTTTATATACATTTACAATTCACTCATATTAAAATCAAACCTAAACATTCATACAAACTATCAATACGAATACCAGAGAATGCATTTATCGACACCATGATAGTCTTACACATAAAACAAAAACACCCAAGGTAACACGTGTTACCTTGGGTGTTTGCTTTATTAGTCCGTAGGGATTAGCCTTTCGCTATGAGTTCTTGCGTATGAACAAGCGAGTAGGTCGCTGATCAATGCGGACATTTTGCACGCCCCACATACCAGTACTCCTGTCAAAGCGAAAAAACTCAGCAAAATAAACATCAACCAGATTGCCTTGCTTATCTTTGTCCTTTGTAGTCGCACCTACAGAACTTGGTCTTGCATAAATGTAACCATTCTGTCCAGCCTCCCTAATCGGGCTAGTCGCGAGAAGATCTCCACCATAATTTATAGGATCATACTCTATATATCCGTGCGTCCTGAGGTCTACAGTGACATCTTCTTCCTTGTCTGTCGACCAAAATGCTTCGTTCGCGATAGTCTCAATAGTTGCACTCTTGTAGTCCTCTCCCAAATAGCGAGAGGTTATACGCAACTTGCTATCTGTACTTGTTACGGCAAAAGTGCCGATCCATTCATATCTATATGCCATCAGATAGCGAGAATTACCCGTCTCAAACCTTAAGCCATAGACGAGATTAGCACCATCACCCTTGTACACAGAGGTTCCTTTGATAGTACTATTAGGGTTCCACGGGAAACTAACATTTGAGAAAGAGACAGAGAGTCCACTCGTAGTATTGGTGTTAGTAGGTCTGATTGCAGTCCTATTCTCATGAAATATAGAGCGGATCTCATTAGCCGAGGGCATATAGTATTGCTTATCTCCAATCGTAATATCTCCCAGCTTGGCAAGATTATGAATTTCCTCCGCGGCGTAAAACGTAGGCGTTGCTCCCGAAGTAAAAGAGAACGGAGCCTCAGTACCCACTAGGGCATCTTGGCTTAGATACTCGAGAGGCATTGGTGGGATAGGCTTGATATGTGCCGTTAATAGACCTTCTTTGATGGGCGTCTTACGCTTAAAGGCTCGTATCTCTACGCCTCCGCTTGTTACAGCAAATACCTTGGTGAGTAGATTGTCCGTAACATTAGTCGCCATAACCCAGAGATAGTATGTATCGGCTGCTGTGGCATTATCTGCTAGCGTTACGGGCTGAGGTAAATCAAAGACTTGATCTGTCGATGCTGTTACTGCTTCCCCGGCTTTAAGGTTGCCCCCGCTTATATTCGTGAGGTCATACGACCAATTTGTAACGAAAGCGTTACTCACAAACCTTACTTTACTGAAAGTCTTCGCTGTACCCGTCCAGTTCGTCAGTTTAATCTGCAACAACGTACCACTAGGCCTGAAGGTAAGTGTCGTCTTCTCTAGAGCCTTTCCATCGGTAGAGAGTCGTGCTGTTGTTTGTGCTAGATAGGGGATCGTCGAGTTAACCACATTGTTCGTTGCCACCAACAGGGTCGTAGTTGGTTTAACTCTCAACTTATTATCACTACCCACGGTAGTATATTCTCGACCATCTTTTTGGCTCAAGATGGCAGCCGTTATAGTGTAGGTATCTGTTCCGATCTCGGGGACATTCAGTTTCCCAGAGAAGGTAGCCTTGTTTTCTCCTTTGACTTTCTTAAAGGTCACGGTCTGATGCTCATACTGACCATTGTACCCAATAACGATACGCACATCTATATCTGCCTCAGACAATACGGGAGTAGTCTTGGGCGATGTAGCAATATTTTGATATATCCTTGGCTCGTTTGTTGTAGCCGTAAGCGATACTTCTATCTGCTTAACGTTCTTGCTCGGTATTTCCTCTTGAGGTACGATAGGGCTTACTCCTGCTTGTTCCTTACTGCATGCACCTATTGCCGAGACGAGGAATAGCAAAGCCAATAGTTGAGATGTAATTCTTTTCATTATTCTTCCAAAAGTTTAATTGTCGCTTACCATTCATCTAAAACCTCTAGTCCCTCTAGATCTGCATCAACGTCTGATGACAGTGTTGTCAATAGCGACAAATGACACATTTTGAAATGCTCCATCACAGGAGCGGTATAAATCTTCCTTTTCATTCTTTACTCTTAAAAACTAAACGCTCCTATAATATCACAATAACATCGATAACCTCTCTCAAAAAATCGCACAAAAGTACAAAAGAATTGAACTCAAAAAAAAAAAAATCAAAATACAATCAATATTATAGGATTTATCTATACATCAAGATGACGAAGTAAGGAAAGCCCGTATTTATCGGATAAAAACATAAGGAGATATTGAATACACAATATCTCCTTATACAGACAAAACAACAACAAAAACTCTGCCCCAAACTTAAAATTTGGCAGAATACACTCGACTACTGGGTAGATTGCTCTTGACGAAGTAACTCGGCAGCCTCTTCCAAGTGCTGGTACCATTCCTCACCAAAGGCTCGCGTAAGTGGACCCTTAAGGAACTGATACACGTAAGCCCCTTCTTTTCGTCCTCGCTTCAAAGCACACTTACAGACGCTCCACTTATGGTAGTTCACAGCGGTAAAATCCTTGTACTTCGTAAGACGGATAGGATAGAGTTGACAACTGATAGGCTTTATCCAGTCTGTCTGTCCCTCATAGTACACCTTCTCATAGGCACATTGGCAGTTCCCTGCTTCATCATAGGTAGTGAAGACACAATCTTTGCCATCGACAATACTCGTCACCTCATCGCCATCTTCGTCGAGATAACTTACCCCCTGTGCCTCGATAACCTCTAGAGCTCGGGGCGAAAGAAGATGCCGTACCTTGGGCAGATACTTACGCAACTGATCGGCCTCACCAGCCTCAAGAGGTGCTCCACTATCACCCTCTACACAGCAAATACCCTTACAAGCCTCGTAATCGCAAGCAAACATTACCTCAAAGACATCAAGGCTTACAATTTTACCATCTATATCTATCATCGTTTATCTCCTAATTTACAATCCTACACTCTAGAAGCCACCTAACATCTACTCCACAACAAGTTCCCAAAGGCAATAAGCCGTATCTCCCCACAACTATAATACTACCTCTAACCAAGCCGACATACATTTAACGCCCTATCGTCGCAACCTCCTCAAGGTATCACCACCTAAAGGCAGAGGGACAATACCCTCTATCGGGCAGTCCACAGAGAGATGCCACCTAAAGCCATCGACAGTCTATGACTCGCCTTATAAAACAAAAAGTTCCTAGAGATTATCTAGGAACTTGGAGAGCGGAAGACGGGACTCGAACCCGCGACCCTAACCTTGGCAAGGTTATGCTCTACCAACTGAGCTACTTCCGCATTGCTTCTTGAGGTTTCCCTCTCATTTGCACTGCAAAGGTAATACGAAAATCTGAAACTACCAAACATCTCTGCAAAAAAGTTTGCCTTCAAACTACAACGCAAAACATTACCCCCTGATAATCAAGAGAAAAAGAAACACGCTGTAAATCTATTTTTTATCCTCTATAAGTTCGCGGATAAGCCGAGTCGTAGGGTAAACCCCATCTCAATCTACATCATCGTGAGCCTTGGTTGGCTCCTAGGAAAAGAGGGGAAGGTGTGGTAAGGGTAGACAACGCAAGTACTAACGACTCGAGCGAACGAACACGAAGCAAGCAGAGGGAAGACTCGGCAAGGCTAGATCACACAAGCACTAGCGACTCGGGCGAACGAACACTAAGCAAGCAGAGAGAAGACTCGGCAAGGCTAGATCACACAAGTACTATCGGCTCGGGCGAACGAACACTAAGCAAGCAGAGGGAAGCCTCGGCAAAGCTAGATCACACAAGCACTAGCGACTCGGGAGAACGAACACTAAGCAAGCAGAGGGAAGCCTCGGTAAGGGTAGACAACACAAGCACTAGCGACTCGGGCGAACGAACACTAAGCAAGCAGAATACTCGTGAGGGGGCTGTGGCTCCCTCACTAACTATCGGCTCATCGGCATACACACGCCCCCTAGAACATGAGGCCTACTCTGCCACGTACATATAACGTTCTTCGGATAGCGGAACGGCCCTAAAAGGTTTGCTAGGCAATGCCGTAGCACTCACGTAACGCACAAATGCTATACGCATATAGGTACGCAAACGCTCTTCCGAGATCCCGATTACCTCCCAAGCCTCATCGATCGTTGGGAGATCGAGGTCGAGAGTAAGGGTATATGCCTCGTGCGTTGCCTCGGCTTGTTCCAACTCATAGGCTGCTCTATTGCCCGTCGCCCAACTCTGCATCATCAATAAGCCCGACACCTGTGTTTGCAGAGCGTATGCTCGGTCACTGGTCATCATTACCTCGGGATAAGGCATAGCAAAGCCTAGGTCTTCGTACATATCTCCCCAAGGGAAGTAGTTGCTTAGGTCGTTTAGGTCTATTGTTGTCATCGTCTGTTGAGTTATTAGGTGATGAATAGGCATCAAGAGGTAGCACTACTCTACCTCTTGATGCTTGAGTTGCATATTATATAACTGAGCATAATGCTCTCCTCTCTCGAGCAATTCGATATGGCTACCTTGCTCGACGATACGTCCCTCGTGCATCACGCAGATAATATCTGCGTTTACGACTGTCGAGAGTCTATGGGCTATAACGATAGTCGTACGGTTTTGCATCAATCTCTCTAGTGCCTCTTGTACAAGTCGCTCGCTAGCAGTATCGAGTGCACTCGTAGCCTCGTCAAGGATCATTATTGGCGGATTTTTGTACACGGCTCGGGCTATCGACAGACGCTGACGCTGACCTCCCGAGAGTTTCGACCCACGATCTCCTATATTAGTATCATAGCCCTCGGGCTTATCCTCGATAAACTCATCGGCGTGCGCGATACGTGCAGCCTCTTTGATGTCTGCGAGTTGTGCATCGTCTTGCCCAAATGAGATATTGTTGGCAATGGTATCGTTAAAGAGGATCGGGTCTTGGTTCACGTTGCCGATAAGTCCACGTAGGTCGTGGCTCGACAACTCTCTGATGTCTACCCCGTCAATACGTATCGCCCCCTTCTCGACGTCGTAGAAGCGTGGTATCAAGTCTACGAGTGTGGTCTTACCGCTACCACTCTGCCCTACGAGGGCGACGGTCTTACCCTTTGGGATCTTGAGGTTAATATCTCTCAAGACCCAACGCTCTCCGTAACGGAACGACACACCCTCTAGCGAGATCTCCTCCTCAAACTTAATAGGCTTGGGATTGCTAGGCTCTTGAATGTTGCTCTCGGCAAGCATAATCTTATCGATACGCTCCATAGAGCCCATACCCTTGCGTATTGTATATACGGCCTTTGACAGTTCTTTGAGTGGGTTGATAAGGCTGTAGAATATCACAAGATAGTATATAAAGGTCGGGGCAGTAATCCCCCCTACACCCTCGACAATGAGTAAGCCTCCGTACCATAGGACGATAGCGATCGTAATAGTCCCAAGTAACTCACTCATCGGGTGAGCCAATTGTTGGCGTCGGAATAGACGCATCAGACTACGTCTATGCTTATTATTCCCTTCCTCAAAGCGTGAGAGCATAAAGTTCTCACTCGTGAATGCCTTGATGATACGTAGACCGCCGAGTGTCTCCTCGATCATACTCATTACTCCGCCCCACAGATCTTGTACCTCGCGACTGTCGCGTTTGAGATTTTTGCCCACACGGCCCATCACGTAGCCAGCAATAGGGAGGATACAGAAGACGAAGAGCGTCAATTCCCAACTGATGACAATCATCGTACCTAGGTAAAAGAGAATGAGGATAGGGTTCTTGAGCATCAAGTCTAGGGTACTCATAATAGAGTTCTCTACCTCGCTAACGTCCCCCGTTATCCTTGCGAGAATATCCCCCTTACGTTCGCTAGAGAAGTAGCCCAAGGGTAGATCTAGTATCTTGCGATATATGGCGACACGTATATCCCTTACTACGCCTGTACGTATCGGTATCATCGCATAGAAGCCTAGATAAGTAGCCCCTACCTTGAGGGCAGTCATTATAGACAGATAAGCACCAAGGAGCATTAGGGTATAAGACATACCATGCTCATCGGCTATCGCACTCACGTAGTAGGAGAAGTTGTTACTTAGGGCTGCACCGATCGCACGCCAGTCCTCGATCTCAAACCAGTGTAAGCCCTCGAGGCTCTGTAAGGAGGTGACACGCTCCCGTATCTGGAAGAGTATCTCCAATATAGGCATTACCAAGGCAAATGCCACCAAGTTGAGGAGGGCACTCAAGATATTTGCGATAACACTTAGCACCAAATACCAGCGGTAGGGAGGTACGAAGCGTCGCATGAAGCGAAATAAATCTTTCAAACTCTGTTCTCTATACTATATATAATTAGGAAGCCCCCCGAGGTAGGCAATCCGTGGGAAGGCTCTACGCTGTGGGGGCTAATACTCTAACGCTTTTGTGCGTCCTTTTGTTTGCCGAGAGGGTCTGTGACCTACGCGTGTATCGCTATCATACGACCCCGAGCAACAAAGCATATATATGCTCTAGTGCTTGACCTCCTCGACATCTCCCTTATAGCGGAAGAGCAAGGCGAATAGCACCGCTACTGTCAGCGAGTAGAGAGCGAAGATATACCACGAGGTCTGCCAACCCTCAATCCTCAAACTAGCATCTGTCTGCGAATAGACGAAGTGCTGAGTAATGGCTCCTGCCGCAAACGAACCAATCGTCGCCCCAATACCATTCGTCATAATCATAAACAAGCCTTGTGCACTTGAGCGAATGCCTGCATCGGTCTCCTTATCCACGAATAGTGAGCCAGACACATTAAAGAAGTCAAAGGCGACACCATACACCAACATACTCAAGACAAAGAGCCAAACGCCATCGCCGGGATTACCCAAGCCTAGGAAGCCAAAACGCAAAGCCCACGCAACCATAGCGATAAGCATTACATTCTTGATCCCAAAACGCTTAAGGGCAAAGGGGATAAGTAGTATGCACAAAGTCTCGGAGGTCTGTGACAAGGCTATCAACACATTACTATACTTCACCCCAAAAGTATCTGCATACTCGGCAAGTCCCCCAAAGTCACCTAGATAGGGATTAGCAAAGCCGTTGGTTATCTGCAAACTTACCCCAAGGAGCATCGAGAAAATAAAGAAGAGAGCCATCTTAGGCTGACGGAAGAGAGCAAAAGCCCTCAAGCCTAGAGCATCGACCAAACCTTTGCTCTCCCCCGCAGGTGCCGTAGGGCAGTGTGGGAGCGTAAAGGTATAGCCCAGCAAGATCAAACTTACGATACCCGAGGCTAGGAACTGCCCACTCGTCGTCTCTAGGCCTAGGAGGCTCACAAGAAGCATCATACAGATGAAGCCAACCGTACCAAAGACACGGATCGGTGGGAAGGCTTTGATCAGATCCTCCCCACTCTGCTCTAGTGCTGTATAAGCAACAGAGTTGGAGAGTGCCAACGTAGGCATATAAAAGGCGACACTAAAGGTATAGATCGCAAAAAGCGTAGATACCTCAAAACCCTCTACCCCGGTATAGTACCATGCAGCAATCATTGACAAGCCAGCCAAGAGATGGCATATACCGAGTAGACGCTGTGCTGGTACCCAACGGTCTGCCACGATACCCATAAGAGCAGGCATAAATAGCGATACGATCCCCTGCATAGCATAAAACGAACCAATCTCTGCCCCTAGGCCTGCATCAGCCAAATAGCGTCCCATCGATGTGAGGTAAGCACCCCATACGGCGAACTGTAAGAAGTTCATCACCGTAAGACGTAGTTTGATACTATTCATATAGTTTGTTTCTTTTTGTTGTACACAAAGATAACACTTTTGAGCCTTTAACGAGGAGCCTCCTCTTATGACGAGAATAGGGACAGCACAGCAAGAGGATTGCCCTCTCTATCAACACGAGAGAGAGCAATCCTCCTAAGCCTTTTATCTCTTACAGCCACGACTAGGGGCTATCCCCATAGACCAACACCAAGCGACACACAGTCCTCGCCCTTATGCGACGACCTTAGTCGAGAGGTGCATTCGCTCTGCCTTGATAAGGGGATAGCGATCGGAGGTATAGCCCGACTTAGCCCTAGATCTAGGGCTACATCGCCCCTAAGACTACGTCAGACTTACAGCCTCGCAATACGCTCCGCTACCTCTACTTGGGACTTACCAAGGTAATATCCTCACTAGGGACGGTCTTGCCATTAAGTGTAAAGACACGGTCTATCTTGAGATTTCTAGTCCCGCTATTGTGTAACTTATTGTCGTAGGTAATGATCTCTGTCTGTCCATTGGGCCATACGAACTCTATCCTGTGTGTCTTATCGGTGTAGCCGACCAACTGCCCAAACATCAACTTGGGCGAGCCATTAGGTGCATTATCTTGTGGAGCAAAGTGAAAGCCCGAGAAAAAGAATGTAAG
>JBHAFI010000019.1:0-3481 GCA_041856045.1 Porphyromonas sp.
AGTTGTATTCGATTACGTAGGGTTCGCCTGCGACAGCCATTAAGCCTACGAAGATAAAACCACGATAGTCTATCCCCTCGGCTTGCAACCCTGCCATCGTAGGCTTGACTACCTGTTTCTCGACCTTGTGCATAAAGGCTTCGTCTGCGAAGCATACGGGTGAGACTGATCCCATACCTCCCGTATTAAGCCCTGTATCGCCCTCGCCTATACGCTTGTAGTCCTTGGCTACGGGTAATATACGATAATCCTTACCATCGCTAGCAACGAATACAGAGCACTCGATACCGCAGAGGTATTGCTCGATAACAACACACTCGCTGGCAGTGCCGAAGCGTCCCCCGAGCATCTCTCTAAGTTCTGCCTCTGCCTCCTCTAGACTCTCCGATATGATAACGCCCTTACCGGCTGCTAGACCATCAGCCTTGAGAACGTAGGGGGCTTGTAGCGTTTTGAGGTACTCGATAGCCTCTGCCAACTCTGCTTGTCGGAAACTCCTATACGCTGCTGTCGGGATACCGTAACGTTGCATAAAAGCCTTGCTGAAGTCTTTGCTCCCCTCAAGCCTAGCCCCCGAAGCATCGGGACCTACAATAGGGAGCGATTGGAGGTCGCTCGTTTTACGGAAGTAGTCTACGATACCCCCTACTAGTGGATCCTCGGGTCCTACGACTAGGAGATCTATTTGGTGCTGACGCACAGCCTCGGCAATAGCCTCAAAGTCGTTTGCTTTGATGTTGTCTAGGCAAGTGCCTAGCGTTTGCATACCGGGGTTACCGGGAGCGATGAAGAGAGCAGAGCATTGCTCGCTTTGTTTAATACGCCATGCTAGGGCGTGTTCTCGCCCTCCCGATCCAAGAAGAAGTATATTCATATTGTTGTGAAGAAAAGAATGTTCGTCTATTTAGTCCCAATCGTCCTCCGAAGACTCTCCCGACTCTCTCGCCCTTATGAGCCATCGTTAGGCTACCTGATGGCATATAGTCACAAGTGCGAGGAGATGTACCTTGGTATACATAAGTATACATAGTATGTATACTCGAGTATACATTATATGTACACTGTAGTATACATTAGTTGTATACTATTGTAGACACGAGGGGCGAGGCTTGGCTGTCTAAGTGGGACAAGGATATTACAGATGGTCTTTGAAGTAACGCGTGATAACCTCGTTGAGATGTACTCTGTCGGGTCCTAATACATTGTGTTCGTGCTCGGGATAGACCATATAGTCTGGGTGTGTCCCAGCCTTGACGGCACTTTGCACGAAGAGTAGGCTATGTTGCCAAATCACTACGGGGTCAATAGTCCCATGTATGAGGAGTAAGCGTCCTTTGAGGTCACCAGCACGTAGGAGTAGGTTATTCGCCTTATAACCCTCGGGGTTCTCCTCTGGGCTATCCATATAACGCTCGCCATACATGATCTCATAGCGTGCCCAGTCTATTACTGGTCCGCCTGCTACCCCTACTTTGAAGACATCACTATGTGTCAGCATCATATTCGTGGTCATAAAGCCTCCATAACTCCAGCCATATACGCCCAGTCGATTGCTATCTACATAGGGCAGGCTACGCAAGAGTGCTACGCCTTGCATCTGGTCGGCTATCTCGTGCTTACCAAGTTGTCTATGTATGATTTGCTCAAACTTAGCACCGCGATGAGCCGAACCGCGACCATCGACCGTCAAGATGATATAGCCCTCATTCGCCATATTCAGTTCCCAGCCACGAGCCGCTGCTCTGTAACGACGTTGTACGAGTTGTGCGTGTGGTCCATTATATACGTATATGATGGCAGGATACTTCTTCGTTGGGTCGAGGTTGTAGGGCTTTATCAGACGATAGTGTAGATCGGTAGAGCCGTCCGCAGCCTTAATAGTCCCTAGTTCGATCGTCGGCGTTAGATAGTCTTTGTCGGGGGCTTGTGCAGTGAGGAGCGTACTAAGGCTCTTGCCCTTGGTCGATACGACTTTGATCTCTCGGGCAACCTCCGTACTCTCATAGGTGTCGATAAAATGCTCTGCATCACCCGATAACTTGATACTATGCCAACCGCTACCTTCCGTCAGACGCTTGGGCTTAGCACCCGTGAGTGTAAGGCTATATAACTGACGCTCCAAGGGACTAACCTCGGTCGAGGTGTAGAACAAGTTTTTGCCATCGGGAGAGAAGCCGTGGAAGTCGATCACCTCCCAATTGCCCTTGGTCAATTGGCGAAGCATCTTACCTGTCGTATCGTAGAGATACAAGTGGTTGAAGCCATCACGGCGACTCTGCCAAACAAATTGGTTCGGCTTGCCGGGGACGAAAGCAAGAGGATTGAGAGGCTCTGCGTAGATGTCGTTATGCTCGGTAAAGAGTGTTCGCTTGGCTTTGCCCGTTGTGGGGTCATAGGCAACAACCTTAAAGGTGGTTTGGGCTCTATTCAACTCAACAACGTATATCTCCTTTGAGTCGGGACTCCAGGTGATGTTGGTTAGGTACGTTTGGCTCGGATCGGGTGTGTCGAGGTATAAGGTTTTGCCCGATGTAAGGTCATATATCCCGAGGCTTACGTGGTGCAGTGCTGTCCCAGCCATAGGGTAGTACTGCATCTCTCCGTAAGGACGCTCTGCATTAACGTGTAGGATAGGATAGGGCTTTACCATCGACTGGTCCATACGGTAGTAAGCCAAACGTTGCCCGTCGGGACTCCAGAAGAGTCCGCCTTTGATGCCAAACTCGTTTTGGTGTACACTCTGCCCATATACGATCTCTTTGGAGCCGTCTGTTGTGAGTTGTTGCTTCCCTGCCTTAGTGGCTACAAAAAGATTATCGCTCTTGACATAAGCCTCGGCAGTATTCTGTGTATTATATAGACTCGCTTGGCTACCTTTTTGGCTAGATAGGTGACTAATAACCGTCTTCTTATATGGGTCTACGACGATCATCTCACCGACCACCTTGAGGCGAAGTAGACGATCGGGCAATGCCTCGAAGTGTGGCATTCGCTTATATTCGTCTTGGACGCCCACAGATCTGAATAGAGCGTTTACATCGTCCAGACTAAGGAGTAGACGCTCATGCTTATTGTCGATGGAGCGGACTTTGATGCCTTCCTTATCGTACGAGATAAGATCTTTGCCCAACCATTGCAAGGCTGAGATACCCTTGGCTCCAACGTACTCGGGGCTACCCGCTGTATATTCTTTGAGGGTGAGGGGACGTTTGTCGTTGTTGGCTTGCATAGTGCCAGTGGATAAGAATAAGCCTAGGGTGAGTAGGCTAAGGACTAATTTCGTTTTCATGAGTTTGTTATAATGGAGTGTCTGATGGTAAAAGAGGCTGTATCACTACTGTCTAAGAGTGATACAGCCTCGATGCTAAGATGTTAGTCTTCCGCACGGAACACTTGTATATTGGTCGTAGGTTGCTTGCGACGGCGGATATTACCCTCCTCGTCACGGTAGTTGAACCTATCACTTGGCCATAAGCCTCCC
>JBHAFI010000020.1:0-3801 GCA_041856045.1 Porphyromonas sp.
AAGTATATATGTTTGTTGAATGCTCTACTTGTTGTTGAATGTAATGTTCAAACCAAGGTTGAACGTACGTTGTAGTGGATAACTCATACCACGACCACCTCCCATCTCGGGATCCCAATGCTTGAATGGAGAGATTGTAAATAGATTGGTCGCAGAGAAATACAGACGAGCATTCTTGAATGTATAGCCAATCTCGAGGGTCTTGAGTTTGAGGAAGGCCGCACTACGTAGCCAGTATGACGAAGCCTGTGTATTGTGGTTGTTGTCTTGCTTTGTCAAACGTGGATATGCAGCATTGGGGTTCTGATTATCCTTACTCCAGTAGTCGTCAGCAATCCAAGAGAGTACGCTACGACGTTCCTGATTACCAAAAGGAGCGGTATTAGACATCATGAGCGATACACGTGCTTGACCTTGGAAGAAGAATGAGAAGTCAAAGTTCTTGTACTTCATCGTCGGGCCGAAACCATATACAATCTCGGGGACATGAGGGTAACCAAGTTGTACTTGGTCCTCTGCAGTAATCTGCCCATCATACTCACCCTTGGCA
The DNA here is from genome assembly GCA_041856045.1 of Porphyromonas sp. Lineage (GTDB taxonomy): Bacteria > Bacteroidota > Bacteroidia > Bacteroidales > Porphyromonadaceae > Porphyromonas. The sequence continues at coordinate 551 of JBHAFI010000020.1, forward strand.
TCTGGTTGGTCTACGTACTTGATGTCACCAGGAGCAATAGCGATATTGCCTAGTGTCGAGGTAGGGCTATTTGCAATATCGGCAGCATCTATATATAGACCATCAGCCACATAACCCATATAGGTATTTAGACTGCGACCAACTTGACGCAATGCAGGACGTAGCCCAGGTGCCTCATCGTACTCAAGTACTCGGTTGCGTGCATAGGTAAACGTACCACGGAATTGCATAGAGAAGTCCTTGCTGATCTGCTTACCATAGTCGATGGCAGCATCAAATCCCCAGTTCTTAACCTTAGCATAGTTACCATAGATACGCGTACCGGCTGTACCAAAACTATTAGGTACCGTACCCTTTTCTTGGAAGATGTTGCTACGTACTTCTTGGAAGACGTCCGCTGTAATACTGATCGAGTTGAGTAGTCTAAGATCAACCCCTAGGTTAAACTTACGACCTACCTCCCAAGTAAGACCAAGGTTCTCGTAGCGGCTGTAGGTAGGACCCTTCCAATCGCCATTTTTTTGATCTCCAAAACCTGTAGTATAGGGGGTTGAGTTGTTAAGCCCAACTTGAGCCATATAGATAAAGCGTGCTCCACCAATTTGGTCTTTACCCACAAGACCATAAGACGAACGGATCTTGAAGGTATTGATCGTATTCTTTAATGGCTTCCAGAAACCCTCCTCACTGACATTCCAACCAACAGCAATAGAAGGGAAGAGACCCCAACGATGTCCCTCTGCGAAGTTTTCCGATCCATTATAACCCGCATTCACCTCGAGCATATACTTACGAGCATAGTCGTACGACAGACGAGCCGCAAAACCCATCTTACGCTTTGGCAACGATGCAATGAGGTCATCATTATTGATCACGCTATTATTATACTCATCTTGGTTGTAGAGTACCATCGCCGAGACGTTGTGATCGCCAAAACTACGATCATAGTTTAGATACGCTTGTATGTACATACGGCGGTCCCCAGCACGGTTACTCTTTGAGTTGAGTGTTGGACGCGTAGGATTGTTGGGTGCTGTTTGCTCGTAGATCGTATTGCCATTAGTATCGGTTGAGACTCCACTAAAGCGATACGTATTCCAACTTTGATAACGAGAGTTTATTGTACGGCTCCAATTCTTGAACGAGAATAGACCATTAAAACTCAAGCCCTTGGTAATGAAGTCTAGTTTATGCTTATAAGTGATATTCGCAATAAGTGTGCTGGCAAAGCCGTCTTTGTAGCCCGCTGTCGCTAGAGCAAGAGGATTGGTGATATTGGTCGAACCAGTCGTAGCATTCCCCCAGTGTATCCACTCATCTCCATAACTTGGGAACATAATCGGAGCATCTACAGCGTTGTTTTGCATCACGGCATCAAACATATTACCGATACCACCACCGCCATCGGATGCTGCTACAGGGCCGTGCGTGTCATCGAGTTGCACGTTCAGGTTAAGGCCAATAGACGCGTCCTTTGATATGTGGAAGTCGATGTTGTTTTGGAAAGCGTACTTCCAGACGTTGATGTTGTTGTCAAACGAGAAGAAATCCTTACTGCGACCACGAAGCATACCCGTCTCGTGAACAGCATTAACGTTCATAAAGTACGTGATCTTATGCGTACCTCCACGGATATTAAAGTTTGCTCTTTGGTTAAAGGTCGTTTCCCTAAATAGTTCCTTGTACCAGTCTACATTAGGATAGCGATATGGATCTTTCCCTAGAGCAACGCCCTCGATAAACTCCTCGGTGTACGGAGCATCAGTAGTACCACCATTACTAATAGCCTCGTTAAACATACGCATATAGCGTACTGGGTCTACCATTTTGGGGATCCCAACAGGCTTATTTATATAGGTCTCTAGACGCACACCAATAATAGGCTTATCTAGATCTGCACCACTCTTTGTCTTGATGATGAGTACCCCGTTCGCTCCACGAGTACCATACATCGCAGATGTTGTTGCATCTTTAAGTACAGAGAAACTCTCGATAACCTCCGGATCTAACGAGTTGAGGTCGCCTTGGCTAATCTCAACCCCGTCCAATATGATCAGCGGATTGACTGCACCGCTCATCGTAGAGACACCACGCACGTAAAAGTCCGCTCCATTACTACCGGGCTCACCGCTACGCTGATAAGCGACTACCCCCGCCAAGCGACCCGCAAACGCTGTAGATAGATTTGCTGTTGGTACTTTAAGGTCACTAGGACGCACGGTTTGGATAGAGCCGGTTACTGTTTCTTTCTTTTGCCCAGTACCGAACGCTGTAATTACCACGTCGCCTAGTTGCTTTGCGTCCTCTGCAAGTGTTATGGTGATCACCGACTGCCCACCGACCTTGATCTCTTTTGAAGAATAACCTACTGCCGAAACCACAAGCGTCTCACCCCTTGCTACATTTAGACGGAAGTTACCATCGAGATCTGTTGCTGCACCACGCGTCTTATCGTTCTTGACAACTACGTTTGCACCGATGATAGGCTCACCAGTCTTGCTATCCGTAATCGAACCAATAATCTGTTTGCGTTTGTCATCCTGCTGCATTTCACTAGCAGGGAGTTGCTCTGCACTATGCTCTACCGCTACATGAGCCCACGAAGTCACGGGGCTAACCAGTGTAGCAAGTAAGCCGACACAAAGCGTTCGTCTTAGATACTGCTCTTTGGCTAGAGCATTGTTAAGTAGTTTTCTTGCCATGCTGATGACATAATTTTAAGGATTAATATCATTCGAGTTCTGTTCGATAATCATTCTGTGGGCAAATATAGAGTACAAGTCCTATCCTCCACGTAATCGGCAGACGTTTTTATTAAACAAATCACGAATTAAACAGGCATACATAACTAAGCAATATATCCACAAATAGCCACTAAGCATTGCAATAAGGCATACACTCCATAATGAAGAAACATAAACACAAGCACACTAAACGCATCGAATATCCAATTTATTATACAAAACAAGGCATACTCCACAAGATTTTATTTAACTGTTATTAAATACTCAAGCAGAGCAACCTGCGACACAATCTGCTTTACAACATAATTTTAATTAGTAAGACGCACACGAATTACAATTAAAACGAATGATTTGATCCTAATAAACACCATTAGTGTCCTAAAAGCTGATTGGAGTTAAAAGACAAGGAGAGGCACTGGGAAGTGCCTCTCCTTGCTTACATTATCAGAGACGCTAAGGTAAATTATCGTACCTTTAGCCTATTCAACAAAAAAAACTCTGATGAGT
>JBHAFI010000021.1:0-2734 GCA_041856045.1 Porphyromonas sp.
GGCAAATTAAGGGGTAGATTGGAGTGGTGTTTGTGTGTGAAATGAAGAGATACTTAGACGTTGAATGAAGACTAAGTATCTTGTCACTTGACGTCTAAGTATGTTGTCAGGTGACAACTAAGTATCTCTTCGATGGACGTCTAAGTATCTTGTTATAACCCCGATCAACACTACCTTTCCGTGGGGGATATTCGGGAGTAGGAGGACAGAGGACATTAGTGAGGTTCGACCTCAAAGAATAAGCAAACTATATCCCTAAATAAACAAGATTTATATTCATCAATTGCCAATCTATATACTTCCTAGTAGACTAGGAGTGCACCCTTCGGTCTACAGTACCTATATATCCTAATAGATGAGGGGGAATATTACTAGGTTACAATCTACATAGTTCTTAGTAGACGAGGGGAAACCTTTCAGTTGGCAATACCTATATGTTCGAGTAGGAGGGGGTGTGCTGTTAGGCTAGCGATCTCCATACTTCGGAGTTGGGAGGGCTTATATTGTTGAGAGGGTAAGGGATATGCCCTTCGGTTGATAATATCTGTGTCCCGAGGTAGAGCAAGGGCAATCTCCCCGAGTAGATAACGGAGGATTGGCGATAATTCCGTATTTTTGTGCTTAAATCAGAATAGAATACACGAGATATATGAACATATCCTACCAATGGCTTAAGGACTACGTACAGACAGACCTTAGTGCCACAGAGATCGCCAAAGCCCTCACTTCGATAGGACTAGAAACCGGTGGTATCGAGCAAGTAGAGTCTATCCCCGGAGGACTTAAGGGACTCGTTATCGGAGAGGTACTCACCTGCGTAGATCACGAGAATAGTGATCACCTACATGTTACAACCGTAAACATCGGTGAGAAAGAACCATTACAAATCGTTTGCGGTGCCCCTAACGTTGCCGCAGGACACGCCGTAGTAGTCGCTACAATAGGCACTGTGCTGGGAACGGGGGACGAAACATTCACGATTAAGAAGGGTAAGATACGTGGCGTAGAGAGTTATGGTATGCTATGTAGCGAGGTAGAGATAGGTATCGGACAGGATAATAGCGGTATTATTCTCTTACCCCTTAGTGAGGTACGTGTAGGACAGCCAGCAGCAGAGCACTATGGCATTAAGACGGACGAAGTACTAGAAGTAGATATTACCCCCAACCGAGTAGACGCTACAAGTCATTACGGAGTAGCCCGTGATTTGGCTGCCTACCTTAGTCAGCACGTTAAGCCTACCAAGGCTATTCTTCCCGAGGTGAAAGATTTACCCGTGGGCGAATGCCCCATCAGCGTACAGGTTGATGCGAGCGTAGACCTTGTGTCACGCTTTGAGGGTGTTGTAATACGAGGATTAGAGGTCAAGGAAAGCCCCGAGTGGTTACGCTTCCGTCTAGAAGCAATTGGTCAGAAGCCGATCAACAACGTGGTGGATATTACTAACTACGTTTTGCACGAGTTTGGTCAGCCCTTGCACGCTTATGATCTTGATAAGATCGGTGGCGGGGGACTCCGCATAGCCCTTGCTACTGAGGGTAGTAAGGTCACGCTCCTAGACCACGAGGAGCATACGCTCATAGCACAAGATCTCGTCATTGGAGATCTAGAGGGCAATCCGCTCTGCCTTGCAGGTGTTATGGGGGGCGAGGGCAGTAGTACGACCGAGGGGACGACAAGTATCTTCCTCGAGTCTGCCAACTTTAATGCCTCATCGGTGCGAAAGAGTGCTCGTCGTCACCAACTAAATACAGATTCATCGTTTCGCTTTGAGAGAGGACTAGACGCAGAACGTACCTCTTGGGCTCTCAAGAGAGCAGTGGCTCTAATACAAGAACTTTGTCCCTCTGCCTACGTCGAGGGTGGTGTCTATGACCATTATCCCGTGAAGAGCGAGCCGTACAAAATAGGGCTTTCGCTTGAGCGTATGGCTCGCCTCATCGGTAAGCGTATCGAGGGCGAGGAACTACGCTCTATACTCGAGAGCCTAGAGATGAAGGTACTAAGTGCCGAGGGCGATGCTTGGGAGATCGAGGTACCTCGCTATCGTATAGATGTAACACGTGAGGTTGATGTCGTAGAGGACGTAATGCGTATCTATGGCTACAACAACATAGAACTCAGTGGCTACATTAGTGCCAACCTAAGCACACAGACAGAGAGCGATCGTTCGTATCGCAGGCGATTGCTCATTAGTGAGCAACTTGTGGGGGCAGGCTTCAACGAGATACTCTGCAATTCGCTCTCTAGTGAGGCGTTCTACGAGGACTTATCTTCATATCCAGCGGAGCGACTCGTTCGCCTTGTCAATCCGCTAAGTGCCGAGTTGGGCGTGATGCGACAGACGCTCCTTTTCGGGGGCTTACAGAGTATTAGTCGTAACCTCCGTAGGCAGGCGAAGAGTTTCTACTTCTTTGAGTGGGGCAACTGCTACGCTTTTGAGGCAAGTGACGTAGCGAGCGATACGATGACGCAATACAAGGAGTGTCAAAAACTTGGTATTTGGCTTGGAGGGCAGCGTGTATTGTCTTCGTGGGCTCACCCCGACGAGGCTGTAAGCCCTTTCGAATTAAAGGCACACGTCGAGCATATCCTACGCCGTCTTGCCATCAATACGGGGACACTACGCTATCAAGAGGTAGAGTGTGACATCTATAGCAATACAGCCCTTGAGATTAGTGCAGACGGTGGTCGCCTACTAGTCGGTCGTATCGGGCAGGTTAGCCCAAGCCTA
>JBHAFI010000022.1:0-6102 GCA_041856045.1 Porphyromonas sp.
ACTCATCAGAGTTTTTTTTGTTGAATAGGCTAAAGGTACGATAATTTACCTTAGCGTCTCTGATAATGTAAGCAAGGAGAGGCACTTCCCAGTGCCTCTCCTTGTCTTTTAACTCCAATCAGCTTTTAGGACACTAATGCTTTTATATATCTTTGTCGTATCATTATAATATCATAAATTCATTTAACCTCATGAAAAGTTATTGCTTTCTCTTATTGCTCTCGGTGCAAGTTTGACTGCTGTAGCACAGAAGCCTGCTTATGATCCTGCTAATGGTGCATTACTTGACGGACGTAACATTGTCAAGTTTAGCCCTGTCGGACTAGCAATCAAGAGTTACTCATTCTCTTACGAACGTATCTTGACGAAGCGTCTTAGCGTACAACTCTCTTATACAACGCGTGGCGAGAGTGCTATCGCACAACTCGAGTCTTCGCTAGGCAACGATTACGCTGGTCTAAAGATGGGTTACTCGGCAATTATGCCAGAGTTGCGTCTGTATATGCTTGGCGGAGGCTATGGTCGTGGTCTATATCTCGCTCCTTATGCTCGTTTTGTTAAGGCGAACTTGTCGGATTTTAACCTCGAATATAAGGCTACCGCAAGCAACAACATTGCTGCCGACGGCAAGTTGCGTGTGTCGGGAGATCTCACTTCGTTTAATCTCGGACTCGGACTTGGTGTACAGTTCTACATCGCCAAGTACATCGTCTTCGATTTATCGGCAGGTGTTCACTACGCAGCCTCATCAAAGATCAATCTGCAAGGTGTCCTCGACAAGTCTGTACCAGCACTTACGGAGGAAGAACTTGGTAATTTGCAGAAAGATGCCCAAGACATCGTGAAGGATCTACCGGGATCGAGCCTCACCGTAGGCGTTGAAGGTATCAAGGAAGGTAGTGAAATACGTGGGGCGAAGTTGAACGCCAAGGGTACATATCTATTCCCACGTGTAGACCTATCTATTGGTTTCCGTTTCTAGAGGCTGATGTCCCTGTGACCGATATAGGTTGTCTCTGGGGCGAACTCTATTGAAATACAAGCCCATAGGCTCCTAAGAGCCTATGGGCTTGTATTTGTTTATGCCGCTTGTATTGGCTGATCCAGCCTTATGCTATTGTGGAATGTGGGCGTTGTGGTGGTTGGGTGCGGTCGCTAGTTTTGTCGAGTGGGGGTGTTGCAGTGGTGGGGCGTGTTCGCTGGTCTTGTGGAGTGGCTTAGGGGAATTGGATATAGTGAGAGGGGATAGCAGTGGGGCATTAGGAACAAACAAAAAACTTGCCGATGCTACCTAAGTAAGCACCGGCAAGTCTGTTAAATCCCCCAATATGGTGATCTATTTTTCTTCTTTCTGACGTACCAACAACTCGGCAGGACTACCGGCTAGTTTTACGTTACGTTCAAAACTACGATCCAGCGAGATCAAGGTCTCCGTGTCTATTACACCGGGAATTTGCTGGATTACACCATTTAGGATACGCATCAGATCACGATTGTCCACTACGTATAGTTTGATCATCATCGCATACGGGCCAGTCGTAGCGTGGCACTCTACCACCTCGTCGATCTCTTTGAGACGCTCAGCCACCTCTTGATAATAAGAGCCTTTCTCGAGTCGTATCCCTACAAAGGTACAAGTGTGTATACCGATAGCGTAAGGATCAACAGAGAAACCTCCGTATCGAATAGTACCATTACTAATTAAGCGATTGAGGCGCGTATTCACTGCACTACGAGAAGCGTCGCACGCAGTTGCTAAATCTTTAATCGTAATACGTGCATCGGTAGTTACTGTCTCCAAGATATGGAGATCCATTTTATTTAATTTTTCCATCTGTCTTAGTTCATTGTGTCCTTATTAGGGGTTCCGCTCCCCAATTGTGGTGCAAAGATAATATAATTTACCCTATTTAGCAAAAAATATATACTTAATACCAATCCTTTCACACTTATTCTAGTTGCAAATTATAATTAGACACGGATTGCCGATATTTTCGTACTGCCCTCACTGGGCGATATTAGCCCTGCGAGGCTGATTATATGTGAGGCTTCTTGTGGGGTGCTTCCCCTTGCTTGCTGTGCAGGTTGATCGGGAGTGTCAAAGTGAAATAATTACCCTAGACTAATTGCTGTTGTCCCTCGCTCGCTCTGTTTTCCCCTGCCCACGGAATAGTACACGGCTCGGTTTGTACGTTTGGCTCTTGATCGGGATTTAGGTGGATCGGTAGGTTTGTACGGCTAATTCCCAGCCCACGGAATAGTACACGGCTCGGTTTTCACGCTTGGCTCTTGATCGGGGCTTAGGTGGATCGGTAGGTTTGTACGGCTAATCCCCTGCCCACGGAATAGTACACGGCTCGGTTTTCACGCTTGGATCATGGTCGGGGCTTAGGTGGATCGGCTGGCGTGTACGGCTAATCCCCTACCCACGGAATAGTACACGGCTCTGTTTGTACGCTTGGCTCTTGATCGGGATTTAGGTGGATCGGTAGGTTTGTAGGGCTAATCCCCGACCTCGGATAAGTGCTATCGCTCTGTGGCTCCGCTACGAAGTAAGCCCTCTACGCGTAGGGCTTCGTCTGTCTGATAGTAGTCCCGATAGGTGGAAGTACGGATATAGATAAGAGGAAGTATGAATATATCTTCGTTGGTGTATGCCTATTCATTTGCAGGTAATGAACAAAATACTTATCTTTGCAGTGCATTTGGGGGATTAGCTCAGCTGGCTAGAGCGCTTGCATGGCATGCAAGAGGTCATCGGTTCGACTCCGATATTCTCCACAACAAGGACAGAGTCCCTCGACAACTTGCTTGTCGGGGGCTTTTCTTTTGTTGCTCCCTTGCCTTGTGTTGGTATATCTTGCAGGCAAAACTGATGAGCGTAACTCTCCGAGGGCTTACCACAGCCTTTTGATCTGTACCAAGATCTCGCAGGCTCTAGTGTCCTCTGCACGCTCTCTCTGTACGCTCCCACGGCTCTACTGGTAATCGCTCCCTCTCTAACCAAATAGTTCTATCCTTTTTACTTGTAGCATTGTCGCCTTGTGCTAGTACAAACTTTTGCCCGATCCTAATAGGGCTTACCTCGCCTTGTATCCGTAAGAGATGTTGTGCTAGTGCCGATCGAGTTTCTGACCGGGATAAGGCACATAGCCAAGCAGAGTAATAGTACCTATTGTCCTAGAGCCTATGCCGATACTACTTGTTGTGGGGGAAAATTTTTTTACTTCAGCAGTTTGGTTTATACAATAAAATATTATAACTTTGTAGTGTAAACTAATAAACCCTATTATTTTATGAAACACCTTCTTCTTATTACAGCCCTTGCTACTACTAGTGGGCTGGTGACCTCGGCTCAGTGCGAGTATGCTACTCACAAGGTACAGCAGCAGAGTACAACCATTACAGGACGCGTGCAGAGCGAGGAGGGCAAGCCTCTTGAGTTTGCTACGGTGGCTCTTCTCGGGGCAGATGGTACGATCCTCGATGGTGCAGTGTGCAACAAGGACGGCTACTTTGAGATCGGCAAAGGCTTGGGGCAGGCACATAGTATCAGAGTGCAGACGCTGGGTTATAGTACAGCGACCTTGAGCATTAAGCCCGGAGGGCAAGATCTGGGTATCATTCGCCTCAAGCCAAGTAGTACCGAGTTGCAGGCGGTTGAGATCAAGCGACAGCGTAAAGGCTTTCAACTCTCGGGGACTGACCTCAATGCACAGATCGCCGACACGCAACTCGCCTACTATCCTACGGTAATGCATATCCTCGCAACCTTACCATTTGTCAAGGCGAACAACAAGGGCATCGAGGTACAAGGGCGTGGCGTGCCTCTTATATACTATGGGCACAGACAGATAAGCCAAGAGGAGGTCATGCAACTCAATCCCAAAGACATCAAGGATATTGATGTGCAACTCATTCCTGATGCTTCGTACCCCAACGGGACCTTGGCGGTTATTCGCATCAATCCGATGACGTCTTTGGAACGAAGTTTTGGAGCCTACCTGCGTAGCAATCTCGTCCTGCAGAAACGACTAGGTTACCAAGGACTCGCACAAACTTATTGGGATACGCCCAAATTGAGCATCAAACTAGGTGGACTAGCCCAAAAGAAGATATTCTATACACAGCGTAGCACCAATCTACAGACCACGGATAGACCAGTAGTATCGTCCTCGCTACTCGAGAATAGTATGCACAACGATCAGAAACTATTCGTCACTTGGCTTGATGCAGTGTATCGCTTCGCTCCTAAGCACGAAGTGGGGGCTAAGTACTATTATGCCAATGTCTATGACCTTGATATGGAGGCAGACATTACTGGCTCAGTCAGCAAGGAGAACAACCCGACGCGTAGCCTTCGCTCGCTAATATCGGCATCTTTCCCCAAGCCAACCGAGATACACAGCCCCAATCTGTACTATCATGGTCAGTTGAGCGATCGCCTTACACTACATGCCGAGGCAAGTCTATATACTCAAAAGACCAATTACAACGAGCAGACCCTCATCAACTATACGGCACCGACAGCGGCGACAGACGCTTATCGCGTCCTCAATAGCAGTCAATCACGCAACTTCTCGTGGAAAGCGTACGGCGACTACAAGTTGCCCAAAGGCTCTCTGCAAGTTGGTTACGATGGTACAAGTTCTCGTCATGAACAGGGATCTAAACAACTGATCAGCAACAAAGAGCAACTTATCCCGAGCGTAATATCTGTCAATCACCACAGCAATATGGGACTTTTTGCCTCGTGGTCGCACTCTTGGACAAAGGGACTAACTACCAAGATCGGGCTAAGGGCTGAGCAGCAGCAGACAGATGTGGCAGTATCGGGGACGAACCTAATCGAGCAGAATAAACTCTATCTATTCCCCTCGATGAGTATTAGTTACCGAGTCGATAAGTTTAGTACGAGCCTTAGTTACGAGCATACGGTGAAGCACCCTATGTATAATGCACTACGCCCTAGTATCTCGTACGTTAATGACCTACTACTAGATACGGGTAATCCTTTGTTACTACCAATGCAAGAGAGCCGTATATCACTCATCTCGGCATATCGCGATTGGACGCTTACGGCTAGTTATGCTTGGGTGCGTAATGACCAGTATCTAGGGCAGATCCGTTATAGTGTAGACGATAGTTTTATTGTCCATCGTCCCGAGAATATCAACTTACAACGCTACAAACTAGGAGTAAGTTATTCGCCACAGATCAAATCAATATGGCGTCCTACTTGGTCAGCCTTTGTCAAAGGACAAATACTTAGTCTTGATGGGCATAGTTACAACCGCCCCTTTACTACCTTGACGTGGAAAAACCAGTTATCGCTACGTGGCGGTTGGTCTATCCAAGGGAACCTTGAGTATCAGATTGGCGGTCACGATGCTAATATGCGATATGCCAACTATTACCAAATTGACCTAAGCCTTAATAAGCAAATCGGACACAACCTAAGTATTTCGCTTAGCGTCGATGACTTGACAACCTCGGGACAAACAGAGTACACGATGCAGGGTCGTGTCGCTAGAATATATCAACTTGACAATAGCGACTATGCCGATTGTACCTTGAGCCTGTCGTACAACTTCAGAGCAAAGGCAGACCGCTACCGAGGCGACACGGCAGGTAAGGCAGAGCGGAGTCGCTTCTGATCAATTGGGCAAGGCTCGGCTATCGCTCCAAAGTCTAGCGAGTACCAAGCCTTGCCTACCACTCTAGCGTGAGTGCGTCCCGAGGCAGGTGGAGCGACCCGCTCGCCCTACTAGTAAAGAGGCTCTTGCCTACTACTTAAGCCCGAGGAGATGACCAGTAGAGTCCTCTGTGTTTACTAGTGCGATTTTTGCACGCTTATATATCGGGGCTTGGGCTGTGGTATATCGGGGTGGATAGTGGGGCGGATAAAAGCCATTCACTCTCCTCGTCAAGGCTTGTCACCCTCGGGCTAAGGGCTTCGCGATAGCCTTATGAGACCTGAGTTCGGTATAAGAGAAGTCTTAATCCCTTGAAGATTAAGACTTTTCGATTGCATAAGTGGGAGATGTTTAGTATCTTTGTAACTATAAACCAACAAGATAACTAAACATCTCCACCCATATG
>JBHAFI010000023.1:0-4445 GCA_041856045.1 Porphyromonas sp.
ACTCATCAGAGTTTTTTTTGTTGAATAGGCTAAAGGTACGATAATTTACCTTAGCGTCTCTGATAATGTAAGCAAGGAGAGGCACTTCCCAGTGCCTCTCCTTGTCTTTTAACTCCAATCAGCTTTTAGGACACTAATGCTCTAGGGATATAATGTGTACATTGTAATGCGAATTTATTTCACAAGTAACTTGCACAGATCATCTTTATTCTTTATCTTTGCGATTAGGGAGGGACACCTTCCTTATTATTTTGTGCCATTCGAGGGGGCTTTCTTCTCGCAACAGTACAATATAGTGAGCGAAGCCAACGTTTATCCCTTGTTACGACAGGTTGAACCTCTAGGGAGGTATAAACCCGTGACATTAAATAATAACTTAATATATAGAGTACTGCATGACAAAGGCAAACCTACTCGTGCTATGTGCTTCTCTCTGCCTAAGCCTTACAACTAGTCTGGCTCAGACAAACAAGAAGGAGATACACAAAGCACCAACGGCTACGGCCTCTGCCGACAAGACAAACTCTTCAAAAGGACTACTAGCAGACCAACTAGAGATCAAAAAGAAGATTTCGTCTCATCGCAAACTTAGGGACGCTGAGTTGAAACGTCAACTTGAGCGTGAAGAGTTAGAAGCCCCAAGCGAAGACTTGTACGGCGAAGACTCATGGACAGACAACGTAAATCCTTTCGCAGGAATGACTGTTGATGTCCCCAGTAATTATGACATTAAACTTGATGGCTTCGTTATGCCTATTACGCGTCGCCAAGTAACCAGCCACTACGGCTATCGGTCACGCTTCGGACGAATGCACTATGGCATAGACCTCTCTCTGAGCGTTGGCGACACGGTACGTGCAGCCTATTCGGGCAAAGTACGTGTAGCAGACTATGAGGGACGTGGCTACGGTCATTATCTAGTGATACGTCACCCTAACGGACTTGAAACAGTCTATGGGCACTTACATCGCCGCATTGTTACCGAGGGAACGATCGTTAAGGCAGGAGATCCTATCGGACTAGGAGGTAATACAGGTCGCTCGACAGGTCCTCACCTCCACTTCGAAGCCCGTTTTATGGGTATTCCACTAAATCCTGCTGAGTTGTTTGACTTCGGTCTAGGGGCTCCACATCAAGATGTGTATGCCTTTGCGAAGAACAATTATCGTAGAGCGATCAGCACGGCTTCGATGGCTCGAGCCAAAGCCTCTTCGCCATCGAATAAGACAGCCAAGGATAAGCCTAAGACCTATCGTGTACGTCGTGGCGATACACTCGCCGAGATTGCCGACAAGTACGATATGTCTGTTAGCCAACTTAAGCGTCTTAACGGACTAAAGAGTTCTAAACTAAAGCCCGGCAAGAGCCTACGCGTGTCTTAGACGGAACAATTAAGAAGAAAACTAAGAGACACAATACAAACTACTATTTTCGCTTGATGTTATCCCCGGAGAACCAACTTTGTTTCTCTGGGGATATATCTTTTCCCAGCGACCATCGAATGCACTAGTGACGAACAAGTGCGAAGAAGTCTATCCTTATTTAGGAGCATATTCACCCCCCTAAGGTGCCGAATAGAGGAGGAGAAAGAAACAAATAACCTCACTCAGGGACGATCCCTTGCACAAGGTGACTATCGAAGGTGAGTGGACTGTGCTCTCGAAGAGCAAGAGCGAGGTATTACAATAGTAGGACTACGGAGTAGAAGCACTTGCGTCTGTTTTGCCGGGATACTTTGCTTAGTATTGAGGCGAAGTTGGGGTGCGAAAGGTCAAGATATTTGCGTGGGGGATAAAGAGAATTTAGGGGTAATTGGGGGTGAGATTTGAGGGTGCAATTATGCAATTTTAGGAGTAAATTGAAGTAAAATTTGTGTGTGAAATGAAGAGATACTTAGACGTTGATTGAAAACTAAGTATCTTGTCAGATGACGTCTAAGTATCTCTTCGATGGACGTCTAAGTATCTTGTTATAACCCCGATCAACACTACCTCTCCGTGGGGGCTACTTTGCGAAAGAGAGGATCTAAGGCTTTATGATTACGAGAGGGTTACTTTGAGGAGGAGGGTTTCTAAGGCTCTATGATATTCGGAGGCTATTTGGCGAGGAGGGGGTATTTAGGTGCTATGATATGCAGGGGATACTTTCAAATCCGTCAAAGGCGTGATTTGTGATGCGTGGGACGGAACTCTTAGTCCCCCTTGGAGCGAAAGTGTCTTCGAGGTAAAATATCCACTTATTTATGTGGGTGGTTTTACGTAGGATAGAGTGAGTTAGAGTAATTTTGGTTATCTTTGCGACTGCCTTTGGTGTATATCCTGCTCTTTACCGGAGATTTATCGTATGCCAAAGCACTAACAGACTGAATAATAAATAACAATACTAGTATAAAGTAAGATGCAAAACAAAGGATTTGTAACCTTGATTACCTCGTGTTTGGCTCTGATCTGTGCTTTCTACATCTCGTTTACCTTCGTTGTACGCCATTATGATAATAAGGCGGCAGAGATGGGAGCCGAGAAGGGTCGTGCCTACCTCGACTCTATGTCAAGAGAGAAAGTATGGTTTGGCTTCACGCTACAAGAGGCAAGAGCACAGCAAATAGGACTTGGGCTCGACCTCAAGGGAGGTATGAATGTTGTCCTCAAACTCAACGCAGGCGAATTGCTACGTTCGCTCGCCAACGACACAGAGGATCCCAACTTCAACAAAGCAATTAAGCAAGCAAGTAGTGCAGGAGCAGAGGGTGACTTCGTGAATGCTTTTGTGAGCGAATATCGCAAACTAGACCCCTCGACCAAGTTGTCGGTAGTCTTCGGTTCGGGAGCACTTCGCGACCAAATCACGACCAACAGCAGTGACGAGGAAGTGATCGCTTTGTTGCGTAAGCAGTACGACAGTGCTATTGATGCTTCGTTTAACGTGTTGCGTACTCGTATCGACCGCTTCGGTGTGGTGGCTCCCAACTTGCAACGCCTAGAGGGTCAAGGTCGTATCCTTGTGGAACTACCCGGTGTAGAGGATCCAGAGCGTGTACGTGCTTTGTTGCAACGTAGTGCTAACCTCCAGTTTTGGCGTACTTACAACTTTGAGGAAGTACAAGAAGACCTTATTGCTGCCGCTACTCGTCTAGGCGATGCCCCACAAACGGCTACTGCCCCAGTAGACACTACTGCGACTGCCGATAGCCTCCAGCAGGATAGCACTGTGGTAGCAAATGCCCCTGCCGCAAACAAAGCCCCTAAGGCTCAAGAGGCAGAGAACTTATTCACCTACCTACAACCCTCGGGCTATGCAGGTTCTCCTATCGTTGGTTTTGCCAAGGCTAGTGACCTCAATAAGATCGACTCTATACTTAATCTTGCTAAGGAACGTAAACTCATTCGCGAGGACCTCTCACTTATGTGGGGAGCCAACCCAGAGCGTGATCCCAAGACTAAGGTAGAGAGCGATACATACATACTATACGCGATACGCACCAACAGCACAATGACTCCTGACCTTGGCGGTGAGGCTGTCGCTAGTGCACGTAGTGACTTCAACACAGAGTTGGGCAAGAGTGATCCTATGGTATCGATGCAGATGACGCTTGAGGGAGGTCAAAAGTGGGCTAGACTCACCAAAGAGAATGTAAACCGTGCTATCGCTATTGTCCTCGATGGTGTCGTGTACTCTGCTCCTAATGTGAACCAAGAGATCACTGGGGGTAACAGCCAAATCTCGGGTAACTTCACCGTATCGGAGGCGAGCGACCTTGCCAACGTATTGAACTCGGGTAAGATGGAAACAACCGTCGTGATCGAGCAAGAGAATGTCGTAGGACCTACGCTCGGTGCTGCCTCTATCCGTGCCGGTATTATTTCGTTTGGTATCGCCCTCCTACTCTTGATGGCATATATGTGCTTCGTCTATGGCTTCAAGCCGGGTATGGTTGCCAACGTAGCCTTGATTATCAATAGTTTCTTTACACTTGGTATCTTGGCAAGTTTCAAGGCTGTGCTTACCCTCAGCGGTATTGCGGGTCTTGTCCTAACGCTAGGTATGGCTGTCGATGCCAACGTATTGATCAATGAGCGTATCAAGGAAGAACTACGCAAGGGTAAGGATATGACTCGTGCTATTGCCGATGGTTATGGTAATGCATTCAGTGCTATCTTTGACTCAAACCTTACGTCGATTATCACTGGTGTCGTACTCTTCTACTTCGGTACAGGACCTATACGTGGCTTTGCTACGACACTAATTATTGGTCTTGTAGCATCGTTCATTACGGCAGTCTTCTTGACACGTATGATCTTCGAGTGGCTCGACAAGCGTGGTAGCCTCAAGACCGTAACTTACAATACAGCGATGAGCCGCAACTTCCTCGTAAGCCCCAACTACAATATCTTGGGTGCACGCAAAGTTGGTTATGGTGCTGTCATCGCCCTAATCCTTGCTGGCTG
>JBHAFI010000024.1:0-6148 GCA_041856045.1 Porphyromonas sp.
TTACAGGCTCTCCATTCGTTTGAGCCTTGTTTGCTGTATCGCCACCCTTGTAGTGGTATTGCTGTCTGTGCAGTCATCTCTGCGGAGATTATCATTGTGGCAAGTAGTGTCAAAATTGTCTTGGCAAACATGATCGCTTATGCTATTAGGTATAACAAATATACTCATTTAATGCAAGACTAGGTACCTGTATCGCCCGTTACTTATATTCGCGTGGCCGATCACATAGATAACACTTGTCTTGCTCTCCTAGGTTGCTAATTTTTTGTCCCGAACTTTCCTCATCTCAGTCAAGAGCCTAGCCCTTACGAATAGTCCTAGCAGTCCTCTCAATAAATCCGTATATATCGACTATTCTTAGCGTATTGCTATACTCTCATCTGTGGGAGCCTTGACTTGCGAAGGTGCCGAGCCTTACAAAATAAGAAGAGACCACAAAGACAATCGTCTTGTCTTGTAGTCTCTATCTTGCGAGTTGTTACCCGAGGGTTTACTTGGCAGCGTAGCGACGCTCCTTGATACGAGCCTTCTTACCTGTTAGGCCACGTAGGTAATAGAGTTTCGCACGACGTACCTTACCGAGTTTCTCAACAGTAATCTTCTCGATGAATGGGCTCTCGATAGCGAAGATACGCTCAACACCTACGCCCTCAGAGATCTTACGCACTGTGAAGTGTTTCTTCTCTCCGTGTCCGCTGATACGGATTACAACTCCACGATAACGTTGGATACGCTCTTTGCCACCTTCGCTAATGCGGTAGTCGATAGTTACTGTGTCACCACTACGGAAAGCGGGATGCTCCTTACCGGTAGCAAACGCCTCGTTTACAATCTTGATAAAGTCCATTTGTTTGACTTGCTTTATTAAATTAGTACTAACCAAACGTAATATAACAGGCCACACATTACTTCCTGACAGAGATTACGCTAAGCGGTGCAAAGGTACAACATTTTTGTGGTTAAATACATCATCTGCACATAAATAGGTGCGAAATAATTGTAGGCTTAGTTTTTGTCTGCCTTTTCGTGGCTATTCTCCTTGTAGCCTAAGGTACGAGGCGAATGACAGATATGTTACTGGGCTAAGGTCTGATGCCTAGGTAGGACGAAGGCTCCCGAATGGCTTACGACTCAGACACACTCTCGCTATCTGTGAATAAACGTAATACTAACCTAATTAACAGATAGATATACGAACTCTCAAGCAGGAAAACACTCTACCCCGACCGCCAAGGTATTTAAGGCTGAACTATTGTGATATTTGCATTTGAAGGGATAAGATTTTACCCTCCGAAATGTGGGATATGTGGACTTGAATTGGAGTGATGCTCGGCTGTGGTTTGATACGATCCTTGAGTCTAATGTGATGGGATTTTGTGTGCCGAACACCGAGATACTAAGAGTCACGGTGGTGAGATATTCCGATTTGCTTTACCGAGATACTAGCCTACCGAATGCTCCAATACTTGGATTTGCTCTACCCTCTCACTCTCCTCTCCTCCGAAGTAATCCCCTCTCCCCGAACGGCTCTCTATCTACTCCCTAATTGATGCGAAGTTGAGGCATCAAAGGACGAGGATTTTAAGGGTGGATTGCCGGGGCATTGGGGTACAGAGTGATGAAAAGTTGGGGGCTGATATGATGCCTTTTTTTGCGTGAGAAAGGATATGATTTTTAGGAGTGATTTAGGGTGTTGTTTTGGGGTGAAATGAAGAGATACTTAGACGTTGAATTAGCCTCAAGTATCTTGTCACTTGACGTCTAAGTATCTTGTCCGATGACAACTAAGTATCTCTTCGATGGACGTCTAAGTATCTTGTTATAAGCCCGACCAGTAAAGGCTCTCCGAGGGGTCTATTCTGTGAGCCGTGCACTCGGCTCTTGGGGGCGGGAGTATTCAACCCTTGGGCAGTGGGGCATTCGACGCGTGGGGTCTGGAGCATTCGAGCCTTGGGCTGGGGCGTATTTGAACCGGGGATTAGGGGGGATTGGCTTGTGTGGGTCTGGGCGATGGCAAAGGTGTTGAGTGGATTGTGTGGTGGGGAGGGTATTAGGCGTACTCCTATTTTTGCGTGCGAACTAAACCTTTTGTCGCACAAGAGCGTTAATTGGGTATCGTAGGCACAATGAGGTACTTAGCCTAGGACTGGCTACGCCGTGTATTCATATTGCACAATAACCTATATTATAAACAATAACGAAATAAAAGACAAAAAGATGAAGACACTTGTAATCTTCTCACACAGTAACCAAGAGCAGAGTGTATCGAATAAGGCTATCGCCGAGGAATACACTAAGGCTGGTTTTGAAGTGCATAACCTCGAGATGCTCTATCCCGATGGTAAGATCGATGTGGCTAGCGAACAAGCAGCCGTAGAAGCCGCTGATGTGATCGTGTTCCAGCACCCAGTATTCTGGTATAGTATGCCTCCTATGCTTAAGAAGTGGCAAGACGAAGTGCAGACCTATGGTTGGGCGTATGGTAGCGAACGACAAGCAATGGCTGGGAAGAAGTTCTTGCACGTTTATACTACGGGGGCTCCTAGAGAGAAGTATGACGACGACACCGTTAAGGGCCTTAGTGCGTCATTCCGTGCGTCGGCAGGCTTCACGGGTATGGAGTGGCTCGAGCCTATGGGTGCTTTTGGGCATCTCGCATTAGTTAATCCTAATGCAGAGGCAGAAGCACGTGCTTTTGCTGTGAAGGTTATCGATCGTATCAAGAGCCTATAAGCGACAATTACATAGTAGACAATTCTATAAGGTAGGGGAGAGATGAAGCCAATGCTCATCTCTCCCCTAGTCGTTTGTGCAGTCTTAGGTAAGCACCTCAGCACACGAAGCCTTGCTGTGCTGTCGGTGCGAAAGGTGGATATGCGTATTCTCTATCCTATTTAGCCAATAGGATCTTTATATGCAGATCTGCCTTGCTTGGGTGTAGGTGTTGCCGTATATTGAGCCTTAGTGGGATAGATCACTCGCCTTGGTGCTTCGTCGCTTGTTTATTTATGTTTGATCCTTTATCTTTGTGGTGTAGCCCCCTACGAGAAGTCTGAGGTCATTCATCACCAAAGGCTCAAGTACATAGGACATATATCATTAACATAACACTATACATAGCAATGAAGACAAAACTAATAACCCTCCTGCTTATGATGATGCTAGGAGTATCGGCATTCGCTCAGAAGAAGGATAACTTAAGGCGAGGATTGTGGTTCTCGATAGATCTTGACGCAGGGCAAACGCTCCTCAAGCAACCTGAAGTCCTTAAACCAGAGGATAATATCGGCTCTAGTCTTGCAGGTACCTTGGGCTTACATATTCCTGCAGTACGTAGTCTGCAAGTAGGTTTAGGCTTCCACCTTACGGGCTATGGCAATCCTACGGATCTTGGCTTTTGGGGTACTCATGCAGATATTAGGTATAGTCCTTTTCGCCAACTTGAGGGACTACGCTTTACTGCACGTGTGGGGCTCTCGCAGCATAACAAGAAAAATGTAATTACTACGGTAGATGCCGACTATGATACTAAGTTTTGGGGTAATCTGGCTCTAGGTTGGGAGTTTGATCGTATCCTAGGAAGCCCTATTGGCTTTTATCCGTCTATCGGTATCTCGTATATGCCTTACTCGTATCAATTCCCCGACTCATTTAACTTGAGTAGCGGAAACAGATCGGGCAATAGTAGCCAAATGCTCTTCTTCCTAAGACTCTCACTGACGATCAATTAGTCCTCTAGCGTAGAGATAAAGCAATAGCCCTTGTCGGAGTACTCCGACAAGGGCTATTGCTATGAGTAAAGGTGTAATGCTATACTACGTGCCGAGGCTTCGTGCATTCCCTCTCAGGGGATATTTCTCTCGGTTGTTTGAGGTGTCTAGGGCTTCGCCCAGTGGCTATTCTGCTGTCTAGGCGTGTGGCTACTTGTGTGGTGGCAAATGCTCCTTGGGCTATGCCTCGCCTTGCTCTCTATGCCTCGTCCCCTTGGTCTTTATCCAATGAGAGCGAGGGAGGTAAGTAAGTCTTGAGAGCCTCAAAGTGGCGAATAAAGGCTTCCTCCCCTAGTGGTGTAATGCGACATATCGTGCGAGGGCGATTACCCGAAGTTCCTTTCTCAATGGAGATATACCCAGCCTCCGATAGTTTGTCGAGTTGTACGCTGACGTTACCTGCCGTAGCCCCTGTTACCGCTCTAATGTGTACGAAGTCCGTCTCCTCGAGTTGCATCACAAGGGACATAATAGCGAGCCGGAGTTCGGTCAAGAATAGTGTATCTAGAGGTTCGTGCTTAATCATAAGTTACTTGAGTAAATTTATCCTTGCTTGCGGCTCTTATAGTGCAGATAATGCCCGGGTAAGCACATCATCAAGAAGACCACAAGTGCAAAGATAAGTATATTGTCACTTGTATTGGCTATCGAGCCTAGGAGAGAGAGGGCAAGATAGGTATATCCGACGACTGCTCCCCACTTATAAGCCCCTATACGCAGGCATATCCCTGTTATTAACATACCGATAGACATCGTTAGGATCACGATGTAGAGTATCAGCATAGGCGAGAATAAGCCGAGGGTCATCTGTGAGGCATGTATCCCGAGGAGTGTTGTGAAGAAAGATAGTGATAGCCCCAGCACTAACCATAGGGTCGTAACAAAACGCTCTACGAAGGCTCTAGGGATACGCTCTTTGTCCCGCTTATATCCCCAAGCGAAGGTCAGCGGATAGCCTATGGTCGGGATCAATGCCCAGAGGAGATGTGCCTTGCACCCGAGTTCGGGTAGTAAGCCATAGACTAGTAAGGCTACCGCCACGGTCGTATAGCCCCATAGGAGCAGAGGACGAATACTCTTGCTCTCGAGTCTTTGGCTCGAGCGTCTTAGGGTCTGCTCGATCAAACGAATGCTCTCTAATGGATTTAGTTGTTTGTCTTCCATAATGTTGTAGTCTTTAATGTTTATAGTTGAATGATCTTATATATTCTTGGTTTGTATTGCAAAGTTAAGGCTTTTGTGTTTATATTACAAACTACTCTATGGATTAGACTAAAGTTGTTTGATAGGTTTTGTTTATACTATCAACTTAGGGAGTGCATAAGGCTCTGTTTGATTGCAGATTAGGAGAAATGGGCTTAAGGGCTAGAGTTAGGATTGAAATAATCGCAGGTTTACCCCGAGGGGACAGAATGCTTAGATTGGGAATAACACCCAACTTAGATTTAATCGGGCGAGATACGCAGATTTGCCCTATTCTCCCTCTTATCTTCCCTCTCAAGCGACCCCATCTCCCCGAATGGCTCGCTACTTACGCCCGACTTGATGCGAAGTTGATACGTCAAAAGACTGGATATTGGGATTTGGTTTGTCGGGGTACTTACGTGGCAAATGCCGAAATACTCGGGTTTATTCTACCCACCCCCTCACCTCTCCTCCGAAGTGATCCCATCGCCCCGAACGGCTCTCTATCTACCCCTTATTTGGGGCGAGATTTGCGTGTGAAAAGATGTGCTATTTTGAGGGTGGATTGGTGTAATGTTTGCGTGTAATTTGAAGAGATACTTAGACGTTGATTGAAGACTAAGTATGTTGTCAGATGACAACTAAGTATCTTGTCACTTGATGTCTAAGTATCTTGTTATAAGCCCGATCAGTAAAGGCTCTCCGAGGGGTAAGTAGTCCGTACAACGTAAGGCGACTTAGGGATTGCCTTAGGACTTGTTTCGGTGGGCTACGGCGATCAAGGATATAATGAGAGAGCAAAAAGGGTACGCAGACACTGCGTACCCTTTACTTATCGGAGTGAAGACCTACCTAGGACTAGGATAGTAACTAATTATCTGTCGCAGGGTAGACCTACCTAGGACTAGGACAGCAACTAATTACCTATCGCAGGATAGATCTGCTTAGCCGTGTAAGGCCTAATAGGGAAGTGGCGGGGGGATCTCAAGGCTGGTGTAGCATCTATCTCCGTGTCGGGATAGTCACGGACACTCTCTAGTGCTTCGTATAGAGAAAAAGTATTGTAGATGTCGTCTATCTGCTCTCGCTCGTCCGCTTTGGTCGTAATCCTAAATGTCGGCATCTCATCGAATATATCACTTAGGGGTAAGTTGCCGGGATTAAGCGTTCCCCCCAAGAGAGCACTGAGGCAA
>JBHAFI010000025.1:0-23212 GCA_041856045.1 Porphyromonas sp.
CTCAATCCAGAGTATGCGGCATACGACTTTAGTTTCTTGTCGTTGATCATTTTTATTGCCGTGGTGGCGGCATTTACCCAACTTGTGGAGATGGCAGTAGAGCGTTTTAGCCCTTCGCTATACGCTTCTCTTGGTATCTTCTTACCTTTGATCGCTGTGAACTGTGCTATCCTTGGTGGTTCGCTCTTTATGCAGCAACGCGAGTTTGTAAACGTTGGAGATGCTACGGTATATGGTTTGGGTTCGGGTATAGGCTGGACTTTGGCTATTGTGGCGATGGCTGCTATTCGTGAGAAACTCCAATACTCAGATATTCCCAAGCCACTACGTGGTCTAGGTATTACTTTCATCGTTACGGCTTTGATGGGTATTGCCTTCCTTAGTTTCTCGGGTGTAAAGATGTAATTCAAGAAAACGATCAAACAATGACAGAAGTAATTATAATAAGTGTAGTAGTCTTCCTTGCGTTGATGCTACTACTCGTCTTCTTGCTCCTCTTTGCTAAGGCCAAACTTGTGCCAAGCGGAAACGTAAAGTTGAACGTTAATGACGAGTTGAATGCTGAGGTACCCATCGGAGGTACTCTCCTCGGTACACTGCAATCTCAGAATATCTACCTCTCGAGTGCTTGTGGTGGTAGCGGTAGTTGTGGTCAGTGCCGTTGCCGTGTAATTGAGGGTGGGGGAGAGATACTCCCTACTGAGCAAGGCTTCTTCAGCCGTCGTGAGCAAAAAGAACACTGGCGTCTTGCTTGCCAAACGAAGGTTAAGGAAGATATGAAGGTAGTCGTTCCCGAGGAAGTCTTCGGTGTTAAGGAATGGGAGTGTGAGGTTATTTCGAACCGTAACGTCTCTACCTTTATCAAGGAGTTTGTCGTAAAACTCCCCGAGGGCGAAGTGATGAATTTCAAGAGTGGTAGTTACGCCCAGATAACGATACCAAAGTATGATCTCAAGTACAGCGACTACGACATTGAGGAGAAGTTCCGCGAAGACTGGGATAAGTTTAAGATGTGGGATTTGACATGTAAGAACGATGTAGAGACTGTGCGTGCATACTCTATGGCTAACTATCCTGCCGAGGGTAATATCATTACGCTCAACGTGCGTATTGCTACTCCTCCGATGGATAGGGCTACGGGAACTTGGATGAACGTTAGTCCCGGTATCTCGTCATCGTATATCTTCAGCCTAAAGCCCGGTGACAAGGTACGTATGAGCGGACCTTATGGTGACTTCCATATACAGGAGACCGACAACGAGATGCTTTATATCGGTGGTGGTGCTGGTATGGCTCCATTGCGTGCCCAGATATTACATCTATTCAATACGGTTAAGACTGGCCGTAAGGTGAGTTACTGGTATGGTGCTCGTAGCAAGAAAGAGATCTTCTACGAGGAGGACTTCCGTGAGATCGAACGCAACTTCCCTAACTTTAAGTTCCATATCGCACTTAGCGATCCTCAGCCCGAGGACAATTGGGACGGATACGTGGGCTTCATTCACCAAGTAATCCTTGATAATTACCTCTCGAAGCACGAGGCTCCAGAGGATATTGAGTACTATATGTGTGGACCCGGTCCGATGGCAAATGCCGTGAAGGGTATGCTCGAGGAACTTGGTGTAGAGCGTAGTTCGCTTTACTTCGACGACTTCGGAGGTTAGTCCTAGGGGCAAGACCAAACGAATATCCGACCATCTGCTACATTGCGTAGTAGGTGGTCGGATTTTTTATCGCCTCTCGGACGGATTGTTGCTGATAACTTCGGTGTGTACTTTCGCTTCCTTAGTAAGTGAACTATGGCTCGATGTATAAATCGCCTGATACTCCTCGTAGGGCGTACTTGGGTGGTCGGAGGTTTGTCCCTTGTGTTCCCTCGGAGGGAATACTTGGATTGTCGGTCGTCCGTCCTTTGTCTTTCTTCGGAAGGTGTACTTGGTAGGTCGGTAGTCTGTCCCTTGTCTTTCTTCGGAAGGGGTACTTGGGTGGTCGGAGGGCTGTCCCTTGTTTTCTCTTGGAGGGAATACTTGAGTTGTAGGAGGTCTGCCCCTTGTCTTCTCTCGGAGGGGGTACTTGATAGGTTGAAGGTCTGTCCCTAGTCTTTCTTCGGAGGGGATACTTGGGAGGTCGGTAGTCCGAGCCTTGCCTTTTCTTGGAGGGGATACTTGGGCGATCGGAGGTCTGCCCCTTGTCTTCTCTCGGAAGGTGTACTTGGGTGGTCGGTCGCCCGTCCCTTGTCTTTTCTCGGAGGAGATACTTGGGTGGTCGGTCGTCCGTCCCTTGTCTTTCTCGGAAGGGATACTTGGTTTTTCGTAGGTCTGCCCCTTGTCTTTCTCGGAAGGGGTATTTACAAGGTTTGGGGGCTTGTCCTTGCTTTTGTGTGATCGTCTTTGTGTTTGCCGAGTAGACGATAAAACCAGAGATTGATCAAGGCGTACTCTAGGGCTGCGAAGAAGAAATACGTGCGAATGAAGACGTCAAACTCTAGGCGTGGAGCCACAAGAAAGATAAAGGTCAGTTCGCTCATAAGTCGTACGAACTGCACGAACATATAACTTCGCTGGCGACGCAATACATCGGGAATGAAGTTGAAGATATAATTGATCGACTCCATCAGCAAGAAAGGTATGAGCCAAGGGATAATCTCCCCGAGGAGCGTCCACTGCTCACCCAAGATAAGTGTTACAAGAGGTTTGGCAACCCAAGGGGTAATAAGCCCTCCGAGGATTGCCCCGAGTGTAAGTCGCAAGACCATACGATACATATCGGGGCGAAAGTCTAGTTCCTGCTCTCTTGCCTCGACAAGTCGGCGTGCATAGATGCGACTCGTAGTGTCGGAGTAAACCTGTACGGGGCGACGTGTGATCATATAAAGCATCGTAATGATGCCAATCTCCTCCATCTTGTAGAAGTTGGGTAGTGTCATCGCAAGGATATTGCTGATAAGCATAGCCACCGTAACCATAAAGGTCGTGTACTTTGGGAAAGAGCGGTAGTGATGTGCGACGACCTTGAGGCGTTGATAACTCACACCCTTTGTCCAGCAACCACGCTGACGTATGCCAAGGAACGAACAAGCCAAAGCCATACCACTATTAAAAGCAATGGCGAAGCCCCATACACCTAGGCTATACCACCCACAGACGACCTTAAGGCAGTTATTGGCATATCCCTGTATCAGCGAGGCAAGACTAAGGCTACCATACATACCTTGTACATTAGCACTCGCTGCAATGATCGAGAATAGTCCCGAGAAGAAAACCGTCAGCGGTATGATGAATAGATAAGGTACCGCTGGGGCATAGTTTGTACTCTCGAGCCATCGAGGGGCAAGTAGGCACAATATCGCAAGGATACTTGTGATGCCTACGCATATCGAGATGCCAAGGAAGCGTAACAATTGTAGGCGGTTCCCACTCTTGGCTACTAGGGCTGCTTGGTCATAACGCATAGCCGCGAGGGGAGTAAGTAAGCCTACGACACTCATCAGCATACCGAGGATCCCATAGTCGGCACGGGTGTAGAGTCTACTGAAAAGCGGTAGGAGAGCAAAGCCTATGATTTGTACTGCTGTGACAGAGGCTAAGAGTTTGAGGAGGTTCTTCCAGTTATGCACGAGTGTGATCTTGATATATTCAAATAAACGACAGCGAGGTAATCCTCGCTGTCGTCTGCTTATTTATGCTACTTAACCTTAGGTCTTAGTCCTTGATAAGTGAGCGAATGTTCTCAATCAATAACGAGAGAGCAACAGAGTTGAAGCCTCCCTCGGGTATGATGATATTGGCGTAGCGTTTACTTGGCTCGATGAAGTCACGATGCATTGGCTTCACTGTCGAGAAGTATTGCTTGAGGACAGAATTCATATCTCTGCCACGCTCCTGAACATCGCGTACAAGGCGACGTGCTAGTCTTACGTCATCATCGGTATCTACAAAGACCTTCATATCCATCAGTTCGCGTAGTTGCTTATTCTCTAGTATCAAGATACCATCGAGTATAATCACGTGTGCGGGCTGTACGGTTACTGTTTGCTCTAGGCGATTGTGTTCGGTAAAGGAATAGACAGGTCGCTCGATAGCCTCCCCGGCTTTGAGTTTCAAGATATGCTCTATCATCATATCGGTGTCAAAGGCATCGGGGTGGTCGTAGTTGAGTTGGGTGCGTTCCTCAAAACTAAGTTCGTTGTGAGCCTTGTAATAGAAGTCATGGCATAGGGTCGTTACTTGCTCCTCGGCAAATGCCTCGAGTAGTTGTCTTACCAGTGTGCTTTTACCAGAGGCAGAGCCGCCTGCCACTCCAATTATCGTAGGGGTCATAATGCTTAAATTTTAACTACCCAAAGGTACGAATTTTATCGCTTCTAATTGGTAGGGACTAGGTAGCCATCTTTGTTGAGGATCACGGCGGGAGCATCAGACGAGGTCAGGCAATACTCTACTGCCGAGAGATGCCCTGCTTGCTCTAGGCGAGCGTAATGCTCACTCCTCTGTATGTACGCAAGGCAATGTTCCTGATCATAACACTCGCTCTGCCATAGGCTTGCGAGCATTACGGCTGCATCGCCCATCGCTTTGCCGATGCCTCGACGCTTTGCCTCGACAGCCAAGGCACCGGCATATAGACAGTCCTCAGTCGATACCTGTCCTCGCCAACCTGCGGCAAGTACTACGACCTCTTCTCGCCCTTGCTGTTGTAGGTAGTCGAGCGTCTTAGTGAGGTTACGGAAACTCCCTATCATCACCTCCTCGGCACCACAGTCTCGTGCTATGGCTAGGCTACGAGTGCCGTTGGTCGTGGTAATAACGATCGTCTTGCCCAAGACTACATCGGGCGTATAGGCTAGAGGGTCGTTGCCCAGTTGAGCAAAAGGGCATCGATGAATGTTACGCTCGGCTGCCATTAGGTAGCCTTGAGCCTCTCCTATCGCTTGACACTCCTCTACTGTTGCCACGGGTAGTATCCTTGAGGCTCCTTGCTCGAGAGCAGTGGTGATGGTTGTAGAGGCACGAAATATATCCGTGATGATGACACTTGCTCCGGCTCTGTGGTATAGGTTATAGAGTTCGGGGCTGGGACATAGATAAATGTTCATTTACAATCTTATTAGGGTCTGAAGTATAAGTCTACCACTACATCAGCGATATTTAGACTCTCGCTCCCAGCCGAGTGGTAGAGTAGGGCATGGGGCATTACTGAGAGCATAAGGAGGTCATTAGCCCCGTCGCCTATTACAAGTGTTTGCTCTTGGCTAATGTACTTATTAACAGTCGTGAGGGCGTAGTCTTTTTTGTCTTGAGCCGTAATAATAGGGTCCTCGAGAGTGCCGTCGAGTACTTCCTCATCGTTCATTACGGGCATTGTCGCAATATAATCACTAGCCCCAAGCCTGATCATCAAAGTCTGTACATAGGGGGCTAGATTACTGCTCGCAAGGTCTAGTCTAATGTCCTCGCCCTCGGTAAAGCGACAGAACTGCTCAATACCGGGAGCGAGTGTGATGCTACTAGCGATAAACTCTAGATCGCTCGCTTGCATACCCTTGAGGAGGCGGACGCGAGCCTTAAAGTTCGACTCAAAATCAACCTTCCCCTCCATGGCTGTCTGCGTAGACGTGCTGATCTCCTCGAGCATACCTCGCTCGCGAGCAATATGAATGAGTAGTTCCTCCGCCACTAGACAGCCATCTAGATCGGCAACGATACGCTTGATGGGGGCATAGTTTGCTCCTCGGTAGTAGAGAGCGAGGGGCTTCTGTCGGATATAGCCCAGCAGATCACGAAACAGATCGTAACGCTCTTGCTCTGTCAAATCCTTGGGGAGCGACCAGCGAATAAGGCTCTGTCCCCTTGAGGGGCTGTCGAGTCGCTCGTAGGGGCCTAAGGTGGTGTATCTCTTGAGTTTATCCTCCACCTCGATGAGGCTATCCTCTAGGCTCTCGGGGCGGGTATATAGATATACGTATGCTTTCATAGGGGCAAAGATAGGTATTATTAAGTCTATCGGCAGTAGTGACAAGGGGGGAGCCTCGAGAGATAAGTCCCGTGTAAGATGTGGGAGAGGTAGGTAGGAGAGGCTATCCGTCAAGGCTTGACGCACAAGCGTCGTGTCGTGATTTTTATCCGCCAAGCCTTGATTTTTATGCGTCAAGCCTTGACGCATAGGTTCGTCTAGGTGTTGGTGACTTTTGCCCTTGAGGCGGTAAGGGGCTTTTGCTCTGTATGTTCTTGGATTTTGTAAGACTTTTTAGATTATGTATCTTTGTACTTATTAGACTAACGAGAATAATTATAATAAGATAAGATACTGATGGTTCAGTGGTATGAATGTAAGGTAGCCTATGACAAGAATTTGGAGCAAGGGCTTACCAAAGTAAACGAACTTTACCTCATCAACGCACTTAGTTTCACTGAGGCGGAGAAGCGTATTATCGAGTACGCCACCCCCTACGTATCTATGGGTGCACTCGAGGTTACCAATATCAAGCGTGCCTTATATGCCGAGATGTTTCTCTCTAGTGCAGACAAGGACGATCGCTACTACAAGGCACGCGTCAATATCATTACGATTGACGAGCGTAGCGGTAAAGAGAAAAAGACGGGACTGAATATACTCGTACAGAGCGATAGTCTGGCTAATGCCCTAGCACATCTATTGGAGCAGTTGGGCAAAGAGGCACAAGACTATGAGGTCGCGTCTATCGCAGAGACACAACTATTAGATGTAGTCCCTTATGAGTCCCAATAGTAATGTAGGTGAGCGAATATCGGCCATCAAACAAACGCTTCCTAGAGGTGTGCGTCTGGTGGCCGTATCTAAGTTTCACCCCAGCGAGGCTATCGTAGAGGCATACGAAGCCAACCAACGCATCTTTGGCGAGAGTAGAGTACAAGAGCTTATCACCAAGCAAGAGGAACTAGGTGATATGTACCTTGATCTCGTGTGGCACTTTATAGGACCCTTGCAGAGCAATAAAGTAAAGTATATCGCTCCCTTCATACATATGATCGAGAGCGTAACCAGCGAGAAACTCCTCGACGAAATAAATAAGCAAGCCATCAAGCACCAACGTAAAATCGACATTCTCCTTGAGATACACATCGCTAGAGAGGAGAGTAAGAGTGGTTTCACTGCCGAGGAAGTGATGGATTTGCTCGCACACATACGACACAATGAGTACGAATATAGAGGTATCCGTATCCGTGGCTTGATGGCTATGGCAACGAATACCGATGATGAGAACCTTATAGACCAAGAGTTTGCCTCGGTCGCACAATTGCACCAAAATATCAAAGATAGTGGGCTACTCCTCGAGCCAGAGGAGTTTGATGAGTTGTCGATGGGTATGAGTGGCGACTACCATATCGCTATCAAGCATGGGGCGACCTTGGTACGTATCGGCTCGGCGATATTTGGTGATAGAGAGTAAGAGTATAGATAGTTATGAGATATATTAAGCATAGTTTGCTCCTCCTTACGAGCCTTTGGGCTTTGAGTGGGGCAACGGCACAGAGCAAGAAGCGTCTTATTGACGAGGTAAACCCTTTTATAGGGACAAGCAACTTCGGGACAACGAACCCCGGGGCAGTACTGCCTAATGGCTTGATGAGTATTACCCCCTTTAACGTTATGGGGGGAGAGGGCTTAAATAAGTGGGAGAAAGACTCTCGCTGGTGGAGTACGCCCTACTCATCGGATAATAAGTTCTTCACGGGTTTTGCCCATGTCAATCTTAGTGGCGTGGGTTGTCCCGAGTTGGGTGGTTTCCTCTTGATGGCATCGTCGGATAGCCTACGAGTAGAGCATCAGGAGTACGGCTCTGTCCTTAGTCGTGAGTATGCCAAGCCCGGCTATTATACGGCATACATAGATAAGCATAGTATCAAAGCCGAGGTAACAGCCACTGAGCGTACAGCCCTTACTGCCTTTACTTTTGACAAAACTGGTAAAGGAAACATTATACTCAATCTAGGGCAGGCACTGACAAATGAGAGTGGAGCGAGTGTACGCTTTGTCGATGATACTACGCTAGTAGGGACAAAACTGATGGGTACCTTTTGTTACAATCCACAAGCCGTATTTACGCAGTACTTCGCGATGCGTATTAGTCGTAAGGCTCCCAAGAGTGGCTACTACAAGAAACAACCTGCTATGCGTGGCGTAGAGGCAGAGTGGGATCATGACCACGGTAAGTACAAACTCTATCACAACTATCGTAATCGCCTTAGTGGCGATGACCTAGGTGTATGGTTTAGTTATGATGTTAAGTCTGGTGAGACCATATATGTACAGACGGCTGTATCCTTCGTTAGTGAGGAGAATGCACTGATGAACCTCGAGCGAGAACAAGGTAATAAGGTAGACTTCGCCGCCCTACGTAGCAAGGCAGAGGACAAGTGGGAACGTGCTCTATCGACGATAGAGGTAGAGGGCGGTACGAGTGATGAGCGTACGATATTCTACACCTCACTATATCATCTCCTCATTCACCCCAATGTGATGCAAGACGCAAATGGGGAGTACTCGATGAGTGAGAGCCTTAAGACGGGTAAGACAGATCGTAATCGCTATACAGTATATTCTCTCTGGGATACCTACCGCAACGTACACCCTCTTCTCTCGATCCTCTACCCAAAGATGCAACTAGATATGGTAAACTCTATGCTTGACATCTACAAGGAGAGTGGCTGGTTGCCCAAGTGGGAGTTGTATGGTCGCGAAACGATGACGATGACAGGAGATCCCTCAATTATTGTCCTTAACGATACTTGGCAGAGAGGAATACGAGGTTTTGATACAGCCCTTGCTTACGAAGCAATGATGAAGGGGGCTACTACGGCTACGGGCAATAAACTACGTCCCGAGATAGAGGACTACCTCAAGTTTGGTTATCTACCCTTGAGAGCCAAGTTTGATCACTCTGTATCAACCTCGCTAGAGTACTACATCGCAGATTGGAATATGGCACAGTTTGCCCGTGCTATGGGTAAGACAGACGTTGCCAAGGAGATGGAGCGTCGCTCTCTAGGCTATAAACATTTTTATAGCAAGGAGTATGGCTTGCTACGTCCTATTACACCCGATGGTAAGTTCTTGTCGCCTTTTGACCCAAAGTTGGGCCGTGACTTTGAGCCTAATCCGGGTTTTCACGAGGGCAACTCATACAACTATTCATTCTTCGTTCCTCATGACATCAAGGGCTTGGCTAGGTTGATGGGAGGCGAGCGTAAGTTTGTCGATCGTTTGCAAGCAATTTTTGATAAGGGTAATTACGACCCTGCCAACGAGCCAGATATAGCCTATCCCTATCTCTTCACGTATTTCCCTCGAGAGGCGTGGAGGACGCAAGAGATAACGAAGCAACTTATCAAGACCGTCTATCGCAATAGCCCCGATGGTATCCCGGGTAATGATGATACGGGGACGATGAGTGCTTGGGCTATCTTCACGATGCTAGGTTTCTATCCAGATTGTCCCGGTAGTACAAGTTATGCACTCACGACGCCTACGTTCAAGCGTGTGACTCTACACCTCGATAAGGACTACTACCCACAAGGCAAACTAGTGATAGAGCGACAAGGAGAGGAGGGGGACACTTACTTCAAGAGCATAAGCCTTGGGGATAAGACCTTGACCAATACTTATCGCCTCGACCACAAGACACTGATGAATGCAGGTCGCATCACTTACCACACTACTAATCGTAAATAATATATTGCATCATATCTAAGTTTGTCCTGCCCTAGAGAGGTTATACACCTAGCGAGGGTAGGACAAATAAAAATCTACCACCTAAGATAATGTCTGCTATACGCACTAGACTATACCCACTTCTCGATAGACTAATTCTCTGGCGAGAACGTAACATTAGTGAGCGTTATTTCATTCTCCTCTTGGCTCTAGCCATAGGAGTAACGATGAGTCTTCTCGGCAATAGTTTGAAGTTCTTTATTCACACAGTAGAGGGCTTCTTGATGTCGGGCATATCGGGTCGTAGTTACCTGTATCTAGTGTTGCCTGCTGTGGGTATTTTGTTGAGTGGTGTTTTTGTACGTTATCTACTGCGAGATGATATTAGTCATGGGGTTACCAAGGTACTTAGCTCGATCTCGCAGCGTAAGAGCCGTATCAAACTGCACAATACTTGGAGTTCGCTCCTTGCATCGGGTATTACTATTAGTTTTGGTGGTTCTGTTGGTGCCGAGTCGCCTATTGTGATGACGGGTGCAGCGATAGGCTCCAACTTTGGCAGACTCTTCCGTCTAGAGCAACGCAACCTAATGCTCCTTATCGGCTGTGGGGTAGCAGGGGCTCTTGGGGGGATATTCAAGGCACCGATAACGGGACTAGTTTTCGTGATCGAGGTGTTGCTACTTGACCTTACGATGGCGAGTATCTTACCTTTGCTTATCTCAAGTGTTTCGGCAGCAGCGATGAGTTACCTTATCTCGGGAGGTGCCAATCACTTTAGTTTCAGTTTTACGGAGCCTTATTACGTTGAGCGTGTGCCTATGATGGTTCTCTTGGGCGTAATATGTGGTCTTGTAGCATTGTACTTCTCCAAGACGATGTTTTTCCTAGAGAAGCGTCTTAAGGCGATAGAGCCTTATCTCAATCGTTACCTAGT
Organism: Porphyromonas sp.; assembly: GCA_041856045.1. Taxonomy (GTDB): domain Bacteria; phylum Bacteroidota; class Bacteroidia; order Bacteroidales; family Porphyromonadaceae; genus Porphyromonas. Next base: position 10,628 of record JBHAFI010000025.1, read on the forward strand.
GTCGGTGGCGATGCTGAGTATATTGATCTTTGTTTTCCCCCCTCTGTATGGCGAGGGTTATCATATCGTTGATGATCTCTTGAATGGGCAATATGGGCAACTCTTGGAGAATAGTTTTCTTGAGCCTTTTGCTACAAGTTTCTGGACAGTGGTCATCTTTATGCTCCTTGTCCTATTGCTCAAGGTGTTTGCCTCGGTAGCGACAAATTCGGGAGGAGGTTGTGGGGGCTTATTTGCTCCAACGATCTTCGTAGGGGCGATCACTGGCTTTCTATTCTCGTTCTTGGTCAATTACATTCCTTTTGTCAAGATGTACCTACCTAGTAAGAACTATACACTCCTAGGTATGGCTGGCTTGATGGCGGCAGTAATGCATGCTCCGCTTACAGGGGTATTCTTGATTGCCGAACTGAGTGGAGGCTATGATCTATTCCTACCTCTGATGCTCGTATCGATCACTGCCTTTGGGACGATACGTATATTTATGCCTCATAGTATCTACTCTTTGCGTTTGGCTGAGCAAGGTAAACTCTTGACGCACCAAAAGGATACAGCCGTCCTTACGCTGATGAACGTGGAGAATGTCCTAGAGACAGATTTCGAGCGAGTGCAGCCCGAGATGACTCTTGGGGAGTTGGTCAAGGTAGTGTCTATTAGTTCGCGTAATTCCTTCCCGGTGGTCAACCAACGAGGCCTGCTCGTAGGTATAGTTGAGTTGGATAATATTCGTAACATAATGTTCCGTCCCGAACTATATGATCGTCCCACGCACGTCGTACGTAAGATTATGATCTCGCCTCGTACTGTGGTGCGTCCGTCGATGAGTATGTCGCGTATTATGCAGATATTTGACGAGAGTAAGGAATGGAAGTTACCTGTAATAGATGACGAGGGTGTTTATCTCGGCTTTATCTCAAAGAGTAAGATATTCAATACATACCGTAGTGTCCTCAACGACACATTTATAGGAGACTAATACAGATCACTTATCTGCGACCCATGCAAGTAACTATTAGTATTATCACGATCAGTTATAATGCTGCCGAGTGCATAGAGCGTACGCTACGCAGCGTCACGGCTCAGACCTATCCACACATTGAGTATCTCGTGATTGATGGGGCTAGTCGTGATGCGACCCTAGACAAGGTGCGAAGCCTCGCACCACAAGCCATCGTTGTAAGCGAGCCCGATAAGGGTATCTATGACGCGATGAATAAGGGTCTGGCTCTTGCCAAAGGTGATTACGTATGGTTTCTCAATGCTGGCGATGCTCTCCCCTCAAGTACTACGGTCGAGGATATGCTACGTGAGGCTATGGCAGAGGGGAAGTATCCCGATGTCATATACGGTGATTGTCTGTTGATCGATGCCGAGGATAGAGTCTTGGGGCCTCGCCGTTTGCGTCCGCCTCACGACCTATCGTGGCGTAGTTTTGCCGATGGTATGCTTATCTGTCATCAAAGTTTCGTCGCAAGGAGGAGTATCTGCCCTCCGTATGATATGCGTTATAAGTTGTCGTCCGATGTCGATTGGTGTATCCGTGTGATGAAAGAGGCGAAGACTTTCCATCGCATAGATAAACCTCTCTCGCTCTATCTACACGAGGGAGCGACCACAGCCAACCACCGTAAGAGCCTTAGAGAACGCTTTGATGTGATGCGTAGGCACTATGGTTTGTTTCCTACTCTATGGAAACATACTGTTTTTCTCTTTTGTCGCCAGCGGTAAATCGCTGGCTTATTTGTTTGTAGCCTTATGAATAAGAACCAACACCCCATTCCTTTCCTTAGGCAGGTAGCCCTACATTACCTTAATGCTCCATTGCTCGCAAGGAGGACGCTCGTATTCCCCTCAAAGCGTGCGGAGAAGTTTTTCCTATTTCATCTCTCGTCCTTGGCCAAGGAGGTCGGTCAGCCACTCTTTGCTCCGAGGACAACGACAGTCAATGAGTTTATCCTCTCACAGAAACCCGAGTATCAGGTCCTCGACAAAACAGATCTTTTGTTTAGGCTCTATGATTGTCGCACTGCGATGCAGGCTTATGCGGGGGAAGACGAGGAACAATCTCTCGAGGACTTCTTATTCTGGGGGAATATCATACTCTCCGATTTTGATCTTATCGATCGTAACCTTGTCGATGCCTACCAACTCTATCGTAATATCGAGGGCTTGAAAGAGTTGGAAGACATTCATCTCGACTTCCTTGATGATGAGACCAAGAAGTATCTAGCCCAGTACCTCAAAGGTTTTGTCGATAATAGCCAAATGAGCGAGGACGATCGCGATACTTATCGTCGTCGCTTCTTACACTTCTGGTCGAGTCTGTACGATCTCTATTGTGGTTTCCGTGAGAGCCTACCCCAAGAGGGTGGTACACACTTCACTTACGAGGGCTATGTCTACCGAGTAGTTGCCGAGGATAGCACCTTAGTGCCTCGCCTTAGGGAGCGTTATACGCAGGAGATCGAGGAGGAGGGTATTGCTCCTATTGTCTTTGTGGGACTCTTTGATTTATCCGAGAGTGAGAAGGTGTTCTTCCGCCAACTTAAGCGTAGTGGGCTTGCTGAGTTCTTTTGGGACAGAGAGGTACAGGTCGTGCAGGATCACAATCACCCTGCGTACAAAATCCTTGCTAAGCATATCGAGTTACTAGGGGCAGTAGACAGTCCCTACCACGGTAAAGTGAAGCCCCGTGGAGGTAAGTATTTGCCCCAGTCTGTCGAGGTATATACGACTGCCTCGACCGTAACCCAAGTCAAGGCACTACGCCAAATTTTGGATCGTGCACAGGTCCCTAATGATATTCGTGCAGCCATAGTTTTGCCTGATGAGCAGTTGTTGGTGCCTACGGTTAGTTCGATCCCTTTGGAGTATGACAAACTCAACATAACGCTTGGATACCCCCTCAACCGTACGAGTGTCTCGACACTAATCAATCGTTGGTTGCGATTATTACCTACGAGTTACAAAGGACACTATACGATACCCAATATCGTGAACCTTTTGTCGCTACACCTCCTTACCGAGTTTTACCCCGGATTGCATACGCTCAACACCGCACTACGCAAACAGCGAAATTATACACTGAGTGCTAAGTGGATCGTGGAGCAGTACGTACCGCACTTGGCAAGTCGTAAGGCTAACCGAGGTGACACACAAGCGAGCGAAGAGATACTCCGTACCCGAGAAATCCTAGAGATACTACTAATGCCACAAGAGGATGCCATTGGCTTCTTACGACAATTGGAATATCTACTCGACCTCATCGCAGTCCCTATGGTAGAGCGTGATCGTATGCAGGGTATAGAGGCCGAGAGCGAGGTAGAGGGCGAGGCACAGGTAAGTACCGGTGGCTTGGAGGATCTTACTGATAGGTGTAACATCAAGATTAGTTTTGACCTCAACTTCCTAATGCACTATCAAAGGCTTGTCCGCCGTTTGCGTGGACTTGTCGAGAAGCACGACTACGCTTTCTTATCAAGGGAGGGAGCAGTGCAACTCCTAGAGGGATTGAGTCGCAACCATACGATCCCCTTCAAGGGAGATCCTCTAGAGGGTTTGCAGATAATGGGCTTATTAGAGAGTCGCTCGCTACACTTCCCTTATATCGTTTACCTAACAGCACAAGAGGGCAAACTACCCCGTCGTAAGCATTCCTCTACCTTTATTCCTCACATCTTACGCTACGCATACAAACTTCCCAGCCCTGAGTTTAATGAGGCTGTAGAGAGTTATCGCTTTTATCAGACGATAGCACAGAGTGAGAAAGTAATCCTCCTTATCGGTCAAGAGAACAGCCTAGGGGGCAAGGGAGAGGAAAGTCGCTATATCGCACAACTAGAGAAACTCTACGGCTTGGACGTCAAGCGTATTACCATCGATATGCACCCTAAGCCGGTCACGCCCCAACCCATAATTGTCTATAAAGATGAGGATCCACTTATCCGTGAGTATCTTGATGCTTGGCTATCACCCTCGGATCAACTAGAGGTAAGTGAGGGCGTCAAAGCACTCTCTGCAAGTAGACTTAATACCTATCTGCAATGTCCGCTACGTTTTTACTTTGAGAATATCAAAGGCTTAAGTACGGACGAGGATACGACGGAGTTGCTCTCTAGCGGTGCTTTTGGGGATATCCTACACGCTACACTTGCTGGGAAGATATACAACGTAGAGCCTTATACCGAGATTACCGAGGACTATATACGCCGTAAGTTTTTGGATCGAGGGGAGGACTATATGCTCTCTTTGGTACGCCAGACTTACGTCGAGTATTTCTCCCAAGAGGGGAATAAGCGTGAGCCGAATAGCCTTGATGAGTATTATATACAGGTCATTGCTCGGAGCATTATCTCTATTCTTGAGTACGATGCTAGTCATTCGCCTTTTGTTTACTTGTATTCAGAGCGAGAGTTCTATAGTTTGATCCCCTTTGAGCAGAACGGGGAAGTCCGTTATGTTCGCTTCAAGGGCTTCATTGATCGTCTAGATGAGTATTCCGATGGTAATACAGCACCTTGTCTACGTATCCTAGACTACAAGACGGGTAGAGATCAAATTAAGAAAGAGGTGTCTATCGACGAGATGTTTGCGAAACCCTCAAAGCTCAAGGCTACCATACAGACCTTACTCTACTGCGAACTACTACTTAGTGGCGAAGCCTTCCATAAGTACAAATCTCTCGGTAAGGTACCTTGTGCGGGGTTGGACTTGCGACCTAACCTTTTTATCACACGCCAGATGACGTCGCAAGGCAATAACTATATGCCTAGTATCTTGATCAATAAGGTTCCTCTTGAGGATTATCGAGATGTTCGGGAAGAATATCTAGGTTTCTTGGGGGATAAGTTGAGCCAACTCTTTGATGAAACAAGCCCCTTTGTACAATGCGAAGATGTAACGGATTGTATTTACTGTCCCTTTAAGACGATTTGTAGACGCTAATCCTTGATATATTTTTAGGGTCTAAGTATCCTGATCTAAAAATCACGCCTTGACGCATAAGAGTCAAGGCGTGATTTTTATCCGTCAAGACGTGACGCATAAAAATCAAAGCACGATTTACTATCCGTCAAACTTTGACTTAGACATAATCTACCCTAGAAGTATGAACTTTAGTTCTTGAGATTTAACTTAATCGCTAAACCATAACGCCGTTCATAAGTAGGGAAGTTACCCATACTCACGTAAGGAATGCTGCTGTTCAGTTCGTAGTATGCCCTCAAGGTAACGGCTTGGCTTAGTTCGTAGTCCGCACTAAGATTAAGGCGTGTATATCGATATGCAGAGGTCGCTTGTGCAGCACCTTGCGACAGAGGGAAGATGAGGTTGTGCGTATATCGGCTACTATAATCTGCCTTGAGGATTAGCCCTCCGTAGGTCTTCCCCTTATCCTTGTTGCTTGTCCTTTGCTTACTTCCCGAGGGACGTGGTCGCCATAGACTTGAGAGGTCGCCAAGGCGATAACTAAAGCCCATACTCCACTCATCGCTGACGCTCTCGATCATTCGGGCTGATCCGAGAGATAGACTAAGTGTGCGACTACGTCGCCATTCGTTTGTCAGTGTAAGTCCGTTTAAGAATACCACATCTGCACCGATAAGTGGGAAGAAAGTCTCACTAAGCGATACCGATGCAATATCCTCTGGGTATGCCCAGCGAGGAGCATTACCGCTGTCGTCCCTTACGATGCCTAGAGCAGTCCCCTCAACGGCCTGCCACGAGGCGAAACTATCATAACTATTGATGCGGTAGATACCTCTATAAGCGTGTTTGAGCGTAATGTTACTGACAGCCCTCTTGAGGGCTGGTATCTTCCCTAGTCCGCTATAAGTAACCGACCAGTTGGGGAGCATAGATCCGAGGCTTGGTAAAGCCCCCGAGTGTATGTCGCTCTTGTCCTTGAGATAGGTATTGCGAAAAGCCGTTAGGAGGAGTACAGGACTTGTTGTCGCTAATTCGGCTCGGCTATCGAGTTGTGCCAATTCGCTCTTATGCTGTTGGTGTAGTTGATCACGCTTCTCAAGGAAACGCTTGAGCGTTGAGGTCAGGTAGCCATTCTCTGCTGTGCCTCGTTGCCAAAAGCCTTGCAAACCGATAGTCGTCATCTGTAGATCGCCACCATAGAGCAAGGGACTACCAGCATACATATATTGTACCTCGCTACGTCGTGTCGCAGTATGGTTGGCAGAGAGTTGTATCGTGAGGTCCTTGATAGGCTGTATTGTTGCTTTGAGGTCTACAACCTTGGAGCGAGTGACGAGTGCATACATTGCTGTACTTGCATCGCTAGTTAGTAGTCCTTGCTCTGCCATCTTGCCGACGAAGTCCTCGCCACCAAAGCCAAAAGCAAAGCCTAAGCCGGGACGCAGATGTCCGTCAATACTGCGTTGCCCCCATAAGTCCCCTACGCTACCGAGGTAGCCCGGTAGATGTGTCATCTCTTGGTTACGTATAGATAGGCTTAGATCCTTAAGCATCATCATAGAGTAGAGGACTTTGTCTATGAGTTTGTTGTCGCTATTCTTGTGGCTTGTCTGTGTCTTGTCTTTCGCATTTTTGCCTTGCTTAGTCCTAGCACCAAGACCAGCGTATTCACGCTCGATACGGGCTAGCCTTGGGAAAAGTTGATACAGACTGCGTAGGCGTAGATGCAGACTAATGTCTAGACCAAGGCTATTACTTATGCTATTGGGCATCGCCTTATTGCTCTGTGGTAGTTGAGCCCCGAGGTCCCACTGGTATTGGCTATTGTAGGAGGCACTGGCTTGCAACCAACTAAGGGCCTTGAAACTCGAGGTCGGTGCTACGTAACTAGCACTGGCTTGTTGGCTGTAACGCTGGGGTGTGCCTAGATCGGCAATACTTTTGTCTACCGCCTCTCTCCAAAGAGCATATCCGTCGGGATTTAACTCTCTATTCACTTGTGTGTTAATGCCCTCTATGCGAGCATCTGTACCTGTTTGTAGACTGATGTTTAGGCTGGGGATAGGTAGCCAACTAAGGTTCATCTTCCTCTGCCACACGAATAGGTTGGAGAAACTCGCAGGTAGCCTATCGCTGAGGTTCTCATTAAGTCCTTGACGCACCTGCTCCTCCTCGTATTGTCGTTGCATAGTTGTCGATAGACCGATATGCTTGGGCCATAGGTTAATGCCGTAGCCTTGTAGATAGCGAGCCCAAGCACTTGAGCCTTGTATCTTGGCAAAGGGCTTTAGGGCTTTGAAGGTAGGCGTGTAGTCGTATTGCAGGCTAGCAAGCCATGATAACTCTCGCTGATATTCAAACTCTGGGGAATTATGCTCTGTCGTCGTATGGCTAAAGTTTAGGCGTATGTTTGCAGGGTCATAAGGCATCGCCTGCTTACTACGTATGCCAAGATTGATGCCCATTAGATTTATGCTCTTTTGCAATCGTTTGCGTAGACTATACTGCTCTAGTTGGCTACGCTCTTGCTCCGAAGCATCGTTGAGAGCATCGCTAAGTTTGATGTCCTCGTCTTTGGGACTAAACTCGGGGCGACTTAGTTCTTTGGATATGCTGATATGCAAGGGAATGCGTGCCTCGGTACTCTTGGGGAGTAACTTGCCGAGTTCCAATTGGCTCGTAAGGTGTAGGTTACTGCGGTTGTCTTGCTGACGCTCCATTAGAGATTGATCAAGACTACCGAAGCCTGCCGAGGCATAAGAGCCTTGCAGGTGCAGGGAGGCGAAGTCACTAAGTTGTAGCCCGAGGTTGGTATTCATCGCCCAAGCACTCTCCTCCTTGGCTTCATTTAGCCTTAATTCGTTTACCCAGACCTCGAGGTTACGCGTCTGCCCACTTCTATTGCGGACGCCTATCATCATCGTACGTATATGGCTAAGCGAGGGATTACCTACTATGCTAAGGCTGTGTGTAGGCTTCTCTTTGGCTGGGGTAGAGTGTCGTTCGTAGTTCGTAGCCGTTCCGCCCGATTGGGCGATAAGGCGATTACGCTCACGCTTAAGATCTACGAGTTGATCTAGATCAAGGTCTAGGAAGTTATCCTCTTTCCATACCTCTCTTCTTGATGTTTCACTAGCCGAAGTATACTGCCCACGTTGGGTTAGTTTGAGAGGGGCAGTGTACTCGTAGTAGTTACTCTGGTAGTCACTCCCTAGACGCATAAATACCTCTAGTTCGTCATCGAGCGTACCGCTGTCGTCCTCTGCTAGTTGCTCTGCGTGGGTATAGAGTTGTAGTCGTCGATAGCGTCTTAGGTCGTAGTTGGTATTACGATAAACTGCACGAGCATCACCCGGAGCAAGGTCTTGTACCTTGAGGCTAAGTGCTTGCTCATTGCTCTCTATACTAGAGGCACTACCTACGTCTGTACTGCGTGTCAGTCCCGGGGGAAGTACGTAGTTGATGGGACTGCGATCTGCGTGTTCCTCGATATTAACGTTACCGACAGATAGTTTCGCTTGGCTGGTCGGGGGTGTCGCCATATCGTATAGAGGATCGCTATAAACCCTCCAGTCGCCACGGAGCAAGCGTAGGCTACCGAAGCGTAAGTCCGTAACCTCTCGACAGCCTGCCAAGTACATACGCATAAAACGCATAGATCTCATATCGCTGATGCCCCCTATTGCTCTGTCGTAGGACGCAAGTGGGATACGAAACTGATACCACCTTACAGACGAGAGCGTCCCATTGGCTAGACGTACCTCGACATTACGGCTTGCTACGATATGATTGCTCCCTACTTGTAGATCTTGAGGACGTAGAGAGATCTTGTACTCGTAGTATTGGTCTAGTTCGTTCATGCTATTGTCGAGGTTGATGTCCTCTACGTCGGGCATACTACGACTAGCATTTATTCGCTCGTTGGGGCTATCACTACTATTCCCCTCAAGACCATTATAGTATTTGTATCGATCTAGAATAGGTGTCTCTGCATCATCATACTTACTGCTAAGGTAATGCTCAAAGTCATCACCTGCTGGGTCGTTGAGTGGGCTGTGAGTGTCTCCCTGCCACTCGTTGCTACGACTCGCAGTTATGACGTTCCGAAGGCGAGCGATATAGTCTGCATAACTCGTATGTTGGCGTTCCTCGAGCGAACTAAGACCATTCAAGCCGACATCTTGCTTACTTCTTGCCCCAGCACTGCTGTCAAAGGCATAGCCAATGCTCTGTGTCGTTGGGTTGAGTCCCCACTCTGTCGTGCGTGTCGCAGTAGTTGTTGTCTGTATGGGCAGACCATTCTCAAAGAACTTATTCCCATCTTTGAGAATGTCTTCCGATATATCTCCGATGTTGAAGTACAGATCCCCACCCGAGCCTGCAAGCCTCGATATGTTGGGATCCATAAGCCAAAACTCGAGATACTCCACGTTTGAGGCTTCAAAGTCCGAGAGGTCAAGTTTACGCATTATCCCTCCCCAACTATTCTCTGGATCTAGGAATAAGCCATCGCTCCCTAGACGACTCGTATTGAGGTTGTACATACCTCGCTCTTGTGGATAGAAGCGTAGATTGAGTGTTGCTAGGCTATTGACAAGGCTCGTGTGGCTCTCTCTATTGGGGTACAACTCTCGCATATCTACCTCTCGCACATAATGCTCACTAATAAGCGTGGGATTACGGCGGATATAGGCAGGTGTATAGTCGCTATACGCTCGCGTAAAAATAGGATCTATCGAGAACCAAGAGAGATGCCCTCTACCATATCCGCTCTCTAGTAGTGAGTTGCGATTCGCAGGCAAACGATCGTGGGGGGTACTACTCAAGTACCAAGCCGAGGCTTGTCGTAGGTCTATCTCTGTACGGCTGTTATCAAAGTCGTCTAGGTAACTATATTTACTGAGTCGCGTACCACGATATTGACCGGGATTTAGTTGGGCAATATCTATGTTTAGGTTGATATTGCTTGGGACGCTGATATTGCTCAGTGAGAGTTTGCCGAGGAGCCTTTGTAGCCATGGTATCTCTTGCTTCCAAGCGAGGTTTGCACCCCAAAGGCTGTTGCGTATGGCTTCGTTACCTAGGCGTAGTTTGTTGTCTAGGGGCATCTCGCTAAGGCTCATGGCTGTTGCTCCTAGGCGTAGATACTTGCTAATGTTGTAATTGAGGTCTATCCCGAGGACAGTACGCCTATTATTACTCTCGCCACGTCCCTCCTCAAGGCTTAGGTCGATAGGTATTTGGCTGGCGAGGATCTGTTCGTTGGTAATGCGGACGACACCGAGCATATAGTCCACGGTATAGTCTACTCCCTCTGTAAGCGTTTGTCCCCCTGCTCTTACTTTGACACTACCGGGACTAACGTTGCTACTCCCTAGTGAGAGTTCGCCCTCGCTCTGGGCAGAGAAACTTCCTCGCAAAAGAAACTTATTCTTCTCTGCCAACTGCTTGGCTGCGGTAGGGACTAACTGATATAGTTCGTCATAACGATATTTGGCATCTATCCCCTTCTGCTTAAGGCTCTGCCCAAAAGGCTCTACGCTCGGGAGGTAAATCCAAGCGTGCTGCTCATCAATTGTAGCCCCAGCGAGGTAATCGAAGCGACCATCGCTGTACGCCTCTTGGTTACTATTCGTTTTGTCGAGATCCAATAGATCGAGCAGTCGGGCATCGCTTTGCCCATTGCTGGATAGATAAGGCTGATATATCCCTCGCTCATCGTTGCGGTAGAGAATATCGAGCCTAAAGCCTTCGCTCCTCAAGCGACTAATCCCTCTGCCGAGTGCATATACATTACGCATCATATAGTGCCAGTAGGGACTTGCGGGACGCATATTACGTCCCTTGAGGAGTTTGAGGAATAATGCCGATGTATCACTATCGGGCTGATCGCTCGCAAACTCTCCTACGCGATAGGTCTTGCCTAAGTAGTTGTATTCGTAAGCGACAGCCAGTATTTCGTCGGATTGTAGTTTTTGGACGAGGCTGATGTAACCTAGTTGCTCGTTGAGGACATATTCGCTGGGGGCTAACTTACGTGCACTCTCTTCCTTGTCGTAGTCGAGTCCGGCTTTGAGGGCTGTCGGTAGACTTGTTGCTAGACGGCTTAGGTCGCGATAGTTGGCATTAGTACGCAGTTCTGCATACAGGCTATTGGCTGTATTGCTCGCTGTCGTAGCGTTCCCATTGCTCGTAATATAACTATTGTGGATATTCACAGCCTCCCCAAGGTCGGCAAAGGCAGCAAAGTTGCGTGCCTCCTCATACTTATTACGCTTGTTGGTGATCCATACCTCTAGACGCGTAATGTGTACGCTGTTGTCCTGCTCGGGACGCTTACTCTGTACCACGTCATAGCGAGAGCGGAAGAAATCCCCGAGGAAAAAGTGCCGTCCCTCGTCATAATCACTAGCCGACATCTCAAAACTACGTATCTCGTTGTTGCCTTGACTTTGTAGTCGTCTGCTGATACTACGTTGTTGGCTGATGAGCATACCTACGTCCAAGGGACCGAACTGCAATTTGCCGAATACCCCAAAAGCACTCTGCGTCCCCCCGATGAGGCTATTACGGCTTGTCATCGACACCTGCCCAAGTTCGATCTGCTTGATAATATCATCGTCCTCGCCCTCAAAACTTAGTTTTATCTTCTTGGCATCTTGCTCAAAGGTTGCCTTACTATTGTAGTTGAGATCCAACTTGAGTTTTGTCCCTAGTTTGGCTTGAGCATTAACCTGTATTTGCTCACTAAAGTCGAAGTAACTATTCTCTCTAGCACCTTGGTTGAGGCTCGGGTTCTTTATCTCCGATTTAGCCAAGCCTGCGTTTAGTTCGACAGTGCCGTTATATCTCAATTGCAATCCACCTTTCCCGAAGATTTGCTCCAGCCCCAAGCGTCTGCGACGCATAGCCCTAGGGTCGTAGATAGGTGCGAGTGCACCCTCTGCCCGATCCCTATTGCTGTCGTTGAGGTGCCGATAGACGATGTCGTCTTGTCTCGAGGCTAGATAAGCCATAAACTCTTGAAGTGTATAGGCTAGGGGAGTGCCTAGGGGGCGACCTTGATAATAGGTCGCGAGTAGATACAGATGTTGCTTGGGGTCGTAGACGAAGCGTGTTTGGATATTACTCGGTGTTTGCAGTACAAAGGGGCTTAGACCCAACTTTAGATCGTCTTGTGTTTTGGGGTGCAACAGCGTAGAGGGAAGCCAACTTGTCCCGAGGGCTTCTCTCTTGATGGTGTCCCGAGGGCTTATTTGAGCCGTTAGGGACACAAGACTGCCAACACAGCAAGCGAGGCTTGTGACAACTCTCACGCTGTTACTTGCACTTCAGTGGTACGATACACTCTGCTGTCTACGAATAAACACACTCCTTCATTAGGGAGATAACCCTAGACGAAGTTTATACAAATGTAAAGAAAATGTAGCACTTATACCCTGATCTTACGATGTCGCGTAAGTATCGTTTCATCAAAATCGTGTCTTGACTCTTATCCGTCACGTCTTGATTTTTAAGCGTCAAGGCTTGATTTTTACGCGTCACGCCTTGACGGATAGATTTGGGTAGTTAGGGAGGGAAGCATTTTCTCGTGTTAGTCTTGATTTGCTCTCGTGTTGTTTTACCTATTTCGTAAGTGTTGGTTTTGTCTGTTTTGTA
>JBHAFI010000026.1:0-15237 GCA_041856045.1 Porphyromonas sp.
ACCGGGGAGATAGATAAGATCGGCATTTGGCAGTGCTTGGTCGTACAAGGGACTGAAAAACTCGACCTTCCCTAGGCGTTCCAAAGCACGGATATTCCCGGGGTAGATGAAGTTAAAGGCTTCGTCACGAGCCACAGCAATGTGCATATCTCCAGCAGGCTTATACTCCTTGGCTTCGTACTTTGCCTTGGGGCTTGTGCATAAATCTAGTAACTTATCAACATCAACGTGCTTATCTATAAGATCGGCAACTTGGTCGGGGAAGTAGTCAAGTCGTGCTAAGTCCTCGATCGACAGCCCTAGATGTCGGCTAGGCACATCTAGGCTCTGTGTCTTGGGGATATATCCGAGGGTCTCGACGCCTGCATCACGTGCTGCATCACGGAGGAAACTATAATGGTTCTCACTCGCTACACGGTTGAAGACAACGCCAGCGATACGTACCCCGGGCTTCCAGTGCTTGTATCCGTAGATAATAGCCCCCACCGAGTATGCCGACGAAGCGGCATTAACGAGTAAGACGACCGGAATGTCGAGGAGCATAGCCACCTCTGCAGAGGAGCCATTCATCTTCTCACTGCCGTCAAATAGCCCCATAACGCCCTCGACGACGCAAGCATCGGCTTCGCTCGTATGCTCTAGATACGTATTTTTGACGTGATCGCTAGACATCATATATAAGTCTAGATTAAGACTATCGCGTCCCGATGCAAGTGTGTGAAACTTGGGATCTATATAGTCGGGTCCACACTTACAACTAGCGACCGACAGTCCTCTACGACTTAGGGCTCTCAACAGCCCTAGGGTAAAAGTGGTTTTGCCACAACCCGAGTTGGTTGCCGCAATAAGCATTTGAGGTATAGCGAGGTTTTGCATACGTATTTGTTGGTTAAGAGGTTTGAGGGCTTAGCCCTCGATAGTTGTGCTTAAGTAAAAAGGGCGTATCATAATGGAGTATTATGAAACGCCCTTTTGTAGGTTTAACGCTATGAGATTAGCGACGGATACCTAGTTCCTTGATGATAGCACGATAACGCTCGATGTCGATACGATATAGGTAGTCGAGCATACGACGACGCTTACCGATGATCATCTTAAGAGCACGTTGTGTGCTGTAGTCCTTACGGTTGCGTTGTAGGTGACCAGTAAGGTGTTGGATACGGAAAGTGAATAGTGCGATTTGGCTCTCTGGGCTACCAGTGTCCTTAGCGTCCTTACCGTACTTCTCAAAGAGTTCGGCCTTCTTTGCTGAATCTAGATACATTCTTTTGTTCTGTTAAAAGTTAAACTAATATCGCTCTCGTAGCATCTCGTAGATCACTACCAAAGACGAATTTCGCCACAAAGGTACACATTTTTTACCGATAGAGCAAACCTCTATACGCTCTAAATCTTGATCTTAGTGTGCAGTCTTGCTATGATCTCCTTGCTGTTGTGGGGGGCTTCTACGGCAGGAGCCAGCGGACATCGCAATACTTGGCGTGTGGCATACAGCATTGAGCCGATACGCGAATGGCTCTTTGCTCAAAGCAAATAGGCTAGGAATAAAAGGCCCGATAGCGAATAATCGGTCGGGCGCATAGATAAGGCAGAGGTGACTTCTCGAGTCACCTCTGCCTTATTGGCTTTGTGCGGTTACTCTCGTAGGACACGTAAGATAGGTATGACCTTAGGCACAAGGAACACCGCAAGACTATCCCTATTGTCAAGGTTTTCGGGACAAGCCTATAAAACGGAACTAAATTTAAGTCACACATCACCTCAGCCCTAATTTGCCCTCGACCCCCAACGCCCTTTCTCTCGCTACACTCGCTTACTTGCGTTATCACCTCGTCCTAATTTGCGTCCGAAGCCAAACACTCCTTTCTCTCGCTACGCTCGTCTACTTACGTCATTGCCTTAGCCCTACCTTGCGTCCGAAGCCGAACACCTCTTCTCTCGGGTCGCTCGTGATATTGTATAATCTTTCTTTCGCAAGGGGCGAAGTCTAGCATATTAAAGTCTTCGCACCTCAAAATCAAGGCTTGACGCTTATGTGCCAAGTCGTGATTTTTAAGCGTCAAGCCCTGACGCTTATCCGCCAAGCCTTGACGCATAGCCCCAGCAAGTATCTATTGCAAGGCTATTCATAAAGAGCCTTAGCCCTAATGATGGGCTTCGCTTATAGTCCAAGGTTTGTCCTCTCGCTTCGTCCTCTTGAGGGCTTCTTATCGGGTTAGACAACAAAAGCCCTACAATAAGCAGACTTATGGCTTGTGTTTGTCCTAAGGCTGTATAGCAAGCACAAGTACGTTGTATATCCTTGATAATCTAGATGATGCTTACGAGGTAATGCAAAAAAGGCACGCATACACTGCGTGCCTTTTGCTACAAGTCTAAGGAATAGACGCCTAGCAAGACCTCTAGGGTAGACCTCATAGAGAGCAATACTCGTGTATGCGTCTGCCCGAGGTGCTGTCTTGCTTAGTGGGGAAACTATCCTGTGCTAAGCCTTGTCGATAGTTTGCCTCTAGAGGCGATAACCTATGCCCAGCATTAGGTTGGATAGGCTATTATCCGACTGCATAGATTTGCGATAACTGAGATCTAGTTGTAGGGACTTCCACCTTAGCCCTAGTCCTAGACTAAGATTGGATAGTTCCCTCTCCCCACACTCATAGCCAAGACGGGCGAAAAGCATTTGCTTAAATCCGTACTCTAGCCCCGTTCCCATGACTAGGAGTTTAGCCTCTCGTGGCATAAAGTAATAACGCCCGCCCAAGAGCACACTAAGGCGATGCTGTGCCGACAAGTCGAGGGCAAACGAAGAGCCGAGATGTGCTGCCGAGGGTAGATAATCACTCATACCTCCCCCCTCATAGGTAATGACGCCTATGAGATCTGATAGTTTGGCTCGTAGGTTTATCTCAAGTGGACGCGACCCAAGGCTCAAGTCCTTACGGAAGTGTCCCCCAATAGACAGACCACCCGTATAAGCCCCTTTGCCGATCCAAGAGGCAATAAGGTTTCCTGCAATATCAAGACTAAAGGCCTCGCTAAGCCTAAAGGCATAGCCTAGGTCAAGACTCCATTCAAAGGGCTTGACGACCTCTGTACCTGCATCACAGCCCACAGCACTATAAGCGTATGCAGGACTATAGCAGGCTTTGAGCCCTCCTTGATAACGGAAGCCGAGGAAGAGAGCGTGAGCAGGGTGCAGACGATAAGCCGTAGCGAGGTTGTACTGCATAAGTCGCCCCTCGCTATACTCTAGTTTGGGATAGATCTCTGTGCTAAGATCTATTGCAAAGCGTTTATCACTGCCGAAGATACTCCCCGGAGCAGTGTATAGATACATCGCCTTACTATCCCCAGCAACAACATTACCTAGGGCTGCACTGCGTACATCGGGATTGCTCTGTAAGACAGGTAGTGGACGACTGATCTGAGCCTGCCCTTGGTATAGACCCGTAAGTCCTAGGGCAAGGGCTATTATATGTCTTATTTTCATAATCTAAGTATTACGTTGTGGACACATCGTATTAGTGTTTGAGGAAAGTCGTTTGATAATTGCCCTGCTGGCTCTTTACACTCAAGACATAATTGCCGGGGACAAGTTTGCGTACATCGAGGACTCCTATTCCGTTGCGGGCAGGGCGTACTTGTTGATGTATCAGACGCTCGCCTCGTAGCGTAAGTACGCTAATTTGAGCCTCACGCACTTGTGCGTTGAAGAGCAAATTGAGATAAGTCTTGGCCGGGATAGGATACAAGGCGTGTACGATAGCACGAGGCTCTTTGACGACATAGACCTCCAACTTGATGCTCGTCGAGTCGATACCATCGCTGAGGGTAAGCGTCAAAACACTACGTCCTTCTTTGAGAGGATTTAGGACGAGAGAATTATTCTCGTCGATGTGAGCCTTAAGGATATTTGGAGCATCTACCGACACAGCAAACTTGGGCGATAAACCCTCTGTTAGTGCTGCGATCTTATCCAAGAGAGCGAGGCGTAGATCCCTCTCTTGCACACCGATCATCATCGTACGTAGATCGTCGTTGAAGCGAGGTTTCTGATACTTGACGAGTTCGTAAGTGATCGGGTACTCGCTAGTTTTGCCGTAACTATCACTCAAGGTGAGGGTGAAACTATACACACCCTCTGTCGCTACGGGATTTATCTCTACGAGGATCTTATCACTACCTTGACGTTGAATGTTTACGCCCCTTAGTTGCCCCGACTTCTTTAGAGTCCACTCGTGTCCGTCCTTATCTTGTACCTCTAGGACAAGACGCTGTGCCTTGTTGCGAGGTAAAGTTATCCGTCCCTCGGGAAGACCTGCTGTTATCTGCGGAGCATTATTTAGTAGAGTCTTGCTCACTAGGAAGCGAGGCGTAGAGCGATGACCAAACCTATCGACAGCCACGATAGCGAAGTGATAGTCGGTATCATCTTTGAGACCCTGCACTTTATGCTCTAGTTGTTTGCCTAGGGCTAAGGCTTGCCCGTAAACGAGGATAGGTTCTTGTTTTGCGAGTTGCTCGCTTGTCTGTTGTTGCTCCGATACGTAGAGATGGTAGTAACGGGCAATACCTAGAGGAGCATCTTCGTCCTTTGCCGTCCCCCAGCGAAGTGTAATATCGTTGTAGTGTGGCTTAGCCTCGAGGTTCTCGACGCGAAGGGGGGCCTTGCCACCATCGCTCTCTAGTGCTGCTCCTGCATCTATGTATCCTACGCCTAGACGCCCACGATAACTCGGATTGAGGAGATTGATGTCGTAGGGTCGTAGAGAAGTTAGGAGTTGTTGCTTGAGTTGCTCAGCCGTGTATCCACGTCCACCTTGTGCCGATAGGATAAGAGAGGCTACGCCCGATACATGAGGACAAGCCATCGAGGTCCCTTGCATATAACCATATCCGGTCTCTGATACTTTGCCGTCCTTGGGAAGGGTACTTAGTACTCCGGCTTGATTACTGAAGCGTATCTGATCACCTCCGGGAGCCATGATGCTTACCCAGTCACCTCTGTTGGAATATGCCGCTACACTGAAGTCCCACGCCATCGCAGATACGCTGACGCAAGCCTCGTAAGCACCGGGCCAGCAGACATAGTCCATACCGTCGTTACCAGCAGCAAATATGACGATACCCCCAGCCATAGGTGAGTCTGCTCTTTGCTGACCTTTCTCGTCCAGACCAGCGTTGGCTATGAAGTAATCAATCGCTTCCTTGTCGATCCTTGGGAGATGTTTAGGGCCGGGATAGGTATAGCCCCAAGAGTTTTGACTGATGACAGCCCCATTGTCGGCTCCCCACACAATTGCGGCTGCACCGCCAGCACTATCTTCGCCAGTAAGACCGTAAACTTGTGCGCTGAGGATCTTCACCCCAGAGCCGGGTGTACCATCACCTCCGGCGATCCCCGACACCCCAAGTGAATTGTTATTCACCGCAGCAATAGTCCCGGCTACGTGTGTACCGTGGCCGTCGGAGTCTGGATAGATTTTGCCCTGTCCATGAAACTCTCCCTGTCGGTTGTAGACGAAGTTGAAACTGTTGGCAACATCAAGAGTCCCTTGCAAGTCTTCGTGATTGGGATCCACACCACCATCAACTACGCATACAACGACATTAGGTGTTCCTTTGGTTACAGCCCACGCCTCAAAGAGATTGATGTCTGCCCCTGCTCGCGATAGAGGGTCAAGGTTCCCCATGTTGTGGTAGTGCCATTGCTTTGGTAACAAGGGATCGTTGGTTGGCATCTCGGTACTAACAGCACGAGAGGTCGAGAGGGTACGTAGTTCCGATGCCGATAGAGGCTTAATGCTGGTCTTGGGCTTGCTTATGCGGTACTCTGCCTCGACATATTCTAGTTCGGGGAGTTGAGCGAGTGTTGTCACAGCATGCTCGGGTGAGGTCGTCTCCTCAAAGGTAACGACCAGCCAACGGTCAAGACCTGCAGCCTTGTGTCGAGCCTTAAAGCGTTCGTGCGTTTGGAAGTAAGGGTGTATCGACTTAACCTGTATCTCTCGTAGGGCCTGCCCCATAGTTGTTGAGGCACTTCGCAGTTCGTTGAGGCTACTTTGACGGAAAGTGCGTAGAGCCTCGGGCTTCACCTTGATAAGGAGTCTACCGGGAACAGCACTTGCAAAACTTAGAGCCTCGGGCGTCTTAGGCTGTTCTACCTCCTCACTCTTTGAGGGGTTATTGACACTTCCCTCGGGTTGATGTATCTCTTCCTTCTGACACGCAGTAAGCAAAAGACTCCCCACAAGGAGAGGGGTGTATATGTATTTAGATATAGTCTTCATAATGGCTCTTGTTGTTATTTGAGTAGACTAGTCCTTGGGCTTGCAATGGCTGCCGGAGATGTTACGCTACGAGTCGTAGAGTTGGTCGCTGTCGGAGGATCCATACGCTCAAAGGTAAGCAGTGCTGTGTGATCCACTCCGAACAAGGCTTTCTCGATAACCATCTGCACCGATAGTTTGAGTTGACGCTCTTGGTGTGTAAAACTAATCTTCCCACCTGATATTCCCTTGTACACAAAACCTGCATTCTCTGCAAGACGTCTAAACTCTTGCGTCACCTTGAAATGATTTTTGTTGTCGGTCAAAAAGATTACAAGGTTATGATTGGTATAGCAGAAGTTTATGGTCGAGGCTGTTTCTACGACCTCGGGCTCTGGGTCTGTTCGTCTTCCTGTTGTGAATAGGAGTTGATAGTAATAATAGTCGGGTGTAGCGACTGCCTCTGCCGTTTTATTGCTTCGATAGATCAGTAGGGCGTACTTTGCTTTCTCCTCATCGGTCTTGCCGTACGGATTTTTCTGACTAAAGACAAGGCTATCACCACGGCTAACGTGCCAAGCGTTGGTCTCGGTAAACTTCCATAGTGGGTTCTTGATGCGAGAGAGAATATCGTCCGTCCCGAAGGGGAAGTTGGGGAAAGTCGGATAAGGACGCTCTTGTAGCAACTGAGGGAAGAAGTTGAGTGATGCCACACCAGTGTCTTTGTTGATTGAGAGTTTCACTTGGTAGTAACCGTCTTCACTCTCTAGGAATGGCTCGGTATCAGTAGAGCCGTAGGCCTCTTTGAACCCTCGTTGTAGTAGCCACTCACGGTATCCCCCGCCCTTATACACCTCTTTGACATCGGATAGCGTAACGGCTATCTTGTCTGCAATAAGTCGGTGCTCATGCTCGTGAGGTCGTGTATAGACTAGTTTGGGGAGTTTACTGCTGAAGGTATGAAACTCTAATAAGTCGGGCGTTGAGCCCAACCAAGTTTCCGATGAAAGGACAAACATACCTAGGGCAAAACCCCTCTTACGCTCGTGATCGATGAGATCGTAGAAGTTCAAATCCTTACGATTGCCCTCATAAGGCAAGAAGTAGGTCAGTTGTCCTGCTTGACGCACCTCTACGGGCAACTCATTGCCACTCGACAGTTGGATCTTAAGGGTCGTTGTACGTTCCTCTTCGCTGGGGTTACGCTTGCTCGTCAAGACAAGCATACCTGCACTTGGGAGAGGCTCTACGCTAAGCCAATCGACATTACTATCGAGTGATTTAAGGCTCCATTTGCGATCGTTACCCTCCAACTCTACGACGGTCTTGCCCCCTTGAGGTGTCAGCGTTAGTTCGCCACCTTTGATACTTAGGATTGCCTCGCTTGTGCTTTGGCGTACGCTCACCTCGGCAGTGCGTCCAGAGGCAACTACGAGTACTTTGGCTCTACGCTCTACACCGCTGTCATTCGCCTCTGCTTTGACGATGAGTTGCGAAGCATCTTGCTCGAGTTTAAGCCAGTTACTCTCGGGCGAAGCGATAACTGCTTCCCAAGCGACATTACTCTTAACCTCAATTTGCTCCACGCCTAGTTCCTTGCCAAACTGCAAGTCTTGCTTGGATATTTGTAGCGTTGTGGTTTGCGGCTCTACTGCCTGCTCTCTTTGGCAAGATGTGACTATACCCAAGAGAGATAATATAGGCAGGAGGTAGTTGATGATCTTTCTCATAGTCATCTTTACTTATAGTTGATGCCCTAGGGCTTAATCTTGTGGTTGAGGATTGCTCGGCGTAGTTGCGTATCAAAGAGATCTACCTTATCACGCTTACCAGCCTTAACTAGAGCAATAGCCTGTGCTGCTCCTGTTGTCCCCGCAGGACTATTTTGGTGGAAGTATCCCATACCTAGATGCGGTCTACCATCGAGAACGTTGGCATATACACCATAGCCTACATACATAGCGAGAAGTTTCTCGTTTGAGATACGCTTGGTGAAGTAGAATGTCCCATTCTTACCGCCAAGTAGGCTGAAACCCTCACGAGTAGCGAGTTCCTCAAACTCACGAGTAAGGAAAGAGCGGATACCGATACGGCGTATTCCGAGTTCGTGGTTGTTGAAGTATAGAGCAAGTTCCTGTACTGATTGTACGAGAGGATCATTTGCATTCTTATTGAGATCGTCGGGAGTGAAGAAGAAATAACCACGTTGTGCCTCCTCTTGATTGCCAGTTTTCTTGGTCAGATACATTAGGTTGCGGTAGAGGCTATCGGCAGCTTGATCTTTTACCTCGCTTAACTTTTCGCCTCCTTGAGTACTCTCGTACTCTTGCACCTGCTGCACCTTGACTTGTGGATTGTTGAGTAAGTTCATAAAACCATCGGGTCCCTTAGGAAGACTAGCGAAGGTTGGGTATTCTCGCTCTTGAGGATAACGTGGGGCGAAGTCTACGACCGCACCATCGGGCATTATCTTTATCTCGGCTAGCATACGATCGTCTGTACGTAGGAAACGGCGAGATGCTCCCTTGGGCGACTCTATCTCATTATAGTTGTTGCTAAGGAGAAGTTGTGCATAGTCCTCTACCTCGGGGTGATCTACGAGTGTAGGATCGTCAAAGATAATTACCATACGAGCGAGAGTGTACTTGATCTCGCCAACCTCTCTTAGGTATTGGATATTGGGCATATAGCGACTCTTGGTATAGAAACTAGAGATCCCCGGCTCGGTATTGAATTTGTCTTGTGTAGGCTCAGAGTGTGCTTGCAAGATATTCCCTCTATCACGCTCAAAGACCAGCAGTTTTGCCGACTGATAGTCGTAGTCTGCCTCGTAGGGGAGGAAATACTTCGTAAGCCCCGACTGTGTTACGAGGAGATCTTTCTTCTCGCCCTTTGCCGAACTAAACAATAGATTTACTTCTCGGCTCTCATAGCCATTATTCTCGTCTACCTCGATGATAACGAGGGCTCCACTGTTCTGTCCCTTGACTCTGATCCAATCAACACCTTCGGGCAGAGGCTCAAGTTTCCATTCGCCCGTATTACTTGCTACGTTGATGCTTTTCATTCCCTTATTTGCATCAAAGTCGATCTTAGCCTCGCTAAATGTTATATCGAAGTCTACGCCCGACTGCACAACTGCTACTCTACGCTGTGACTTCCCAGAGAAGAGTAGGATTGTTGCCTGACGTTCTTTGCCACTAAGGTTTGTTTGGGCTGTGATGTGTAGGTCTGTTCCTTGTGCCTCGAGGTCTAACCACTCTCCCTCGGCATTGCAGTAGTATGTCCACTCCCCGATAGCAGGGACTGTAAGTTGATGTTTACCGCCCTCACTCGTAAGGCTAATATCCTCGAGGATAGCCTTCATAAAGGCATCGTCCGCACTGGCTGTCTCTATGTCTTTGGAGGGGACACAAGAGGCAACGAAGAGCAAGAGAAAGGCAAGGGTAAGCCTTCCTCCTAGTAGAAGTGTTTGCTTTAGGTTCATAGTGAATAAAGTGTTTATGTTGTTAATATTCGTTCTGTTTCTAGGCGTCTGTGCGGTGGAGCCTTAATAGCTCTTGCTCGCATTCTCGCTATATTGATTGTTTGTTGTTGTATCACTAGGCGAACCTGCAACAAAGTTAGCAAATAAAATATACTATCAAATATGCCTTGTTCATTAGTATGTTGTACGTCAATTTGTAATTACCCTTTTTCGTAGACGAAAACTATACAGCGGTGTATCCGAAGTTATACTTAGGTCACAAGGCTTCCTATACTAGCCTAAGGTAAAAATCAAGGCTTGACGCTTATGTATCAAGTCGTGATTTTTAAGCGTCAAGCCCTGACGCTTATCCGCCAAGCCTTGACGCATAGCCCCAACAAGTATTATATGGCATTGTTTGCAACTCTGACGCACCCTTCACCCTCTTATTCCACAGAGGTATTAAGGTGCTATGTTTGCTTACTGCTAGATAATAACGGATCGCAGCCCATTTGCCGAAATTCTACGTAGAGCCTTTACTGATCGGGGTTATAACAAGATACTTAGACGTCCATCGAAGAGATACTTAGTTGTCACCTGACAAGATACTTAGTCTTCATTCAACCTCTAAGTATCTCTTCAAACTAAGCACAAGTATTCGGTCTTTCCGGGGATAAAATTCTCATCCTTTCAAGTTTGAATATCTTGGTATTCGGATTGTGGGTATCACGTTGTCTTAGGGCTTGGTATCTCGGGGAGGCTGATCTATGGTGGCGGGTGTTGGGGACGTGGGTATCGCTTTACTTGGGGATTTAGGGGCATGGCACGTCAAAGACGAATATATGATTAGACTGCTAGCAAGGGCCGTGGTGATTGACACACAAAGATCTCGTCTGTTAAAATTGTAGAGAGGTGTTACTGAGGCGTAGAATGGATTAGGCGAGCAAGTATTAGGTTTCTGTTCAAAGTCAAGACAGAATGAGGGCTTTCAATATCTAAATTGTCTATTGAAACAGAGAAGATAAGCGACCCATCAAGAGTATAATCCCCCTTAGGCTCTAGCCTAAGGAGGACTGCGAGGGGAGGGATAAGTTGGGAAGGATTAAACCTAAGGTTGGGGAACAAGGAGCGACATCCCTCCGACTAGAGAAGACGCCACAAAAGTGCTACAAGGGACGTTAGGATTATGCCCAGCGACAGCGGTAATAAGGTCGCTATCGTTGTCCACTTAATACTCTTCGTCTCCTTATATATCGTGGCGATAGTTGTGCTACAAGGGTTATGAAGTAGACTAAATAGCATTAGGTTGATGGCGGTAAGCATCGTCCAACCACCACGCACGAGTATCGAGTGCGTTTCGCTAGCGTTGCCCTCGGTCAATACCCCAGCAACAGTGCTATCGCCAGTAGAGAGGAGTGTCAGCATTAAGATAGTAGGGAGTACGATCTCATTCGCTGGTATCGCTAAGATATAGGCTAGTAAGATGATGCCATTAAGCCCCATTACCCAAGCCGGAGCATCAAGAATAGCAATAGCATACTCGGCAAGGCTCTGTCCCTCGATGGTGATATTACAGCACAGCCAAATAATAGCCCCTGCTGGCATCGCGAAAACAACTGCTCGCCACAGGACAATAAGCGTGCGGTCGATGAGTGAGGTATAGAGCGTTCGCCAAAACTGAGGGGGACGGTAGGGCGGCAACTCAAGGTGGAAGGTCGAGACCTCGCCACGTAGCACTGTTCGCGAGAGCAACCAGTTGGACGCGAACATAAAACCTATGCCCAAAAGTGCTACAAAGAGGACTGCCCCTAGGGTCGTTATCGAGCGATAAGGAGAAGGGACAGCACTGGCTATAAAGATCGAGGCTATGAGTATCTGCGTGGGCCAACGTCCGTTGCAGAGCGAGAAGTTGTTGGTGATGATAGCAATGAGTCGTTCTCTATTGCTATCGATGATACGTGTCGAGACAACCCCCGCAGCATTACAGCCAAAGCCCATACTCATTGTAAGAGCCTGCTTACCATGAGCACCACTTCGGCGAAACAATTCGTCTAGATTGAACGCTACCCTAGGCAGGTAGCCAAAGTCCTCTAGTAAGGTGAAAAGCGGAAAGAAAATTGCCATCGGGGGCAACATCACCGATACGACCCAAGCCGTAGATAGATACACCCCATCTGCCAAGAAACCAACAACCCAATCGGGAAGCATCAGGGCGTTAAGCCCCGAGCGTAGTAGCGGGTGTAGGTAACCGACAAGGACTTCGTTGAGCCAACTAGAGGGGTAATTGCTCCCGATGATCGTTAGCCAAAAGACGAGAGCCAAGAGTGCGAGCATAATGGGGAAGCCCCAGCGACGGCTCGTCAAGATACGATCTAGTTTGATGTCAAAAGGGATACGTCCGCGGGCATTCCCAAGTTGTACGACCTCCCGACAGATACGAGCGGCATCAGCATAGATAGCTTCGATCCAACGCTCGTGTATATCTCGTCCGATAGTAAGGTGTACTTGCTCGGCAATAGCCAACAACTCTGGCGTAGCAAAACGCTCTACTACGCTGGGATCTCGCTCCAAAAGGCGGTAACTGATCCACAGACTATTGTCTTGATCGGGATAGGTGGCTTTGATGGCTAGTCGCAAGGGTTCTATCTGACGCACCGTATCCTCACTCAGAGCATTACTACGATAAGGCTTACACTCGATCTCATCGTGTACCAAGGCACGCACACACTCGAGCAATTCGTTGATCCCCACGCCCGAGCGAGCCGAAGCCCCAACGACAGGTATGCCAAGTCTGCGAGAGAGGGCATTCAGATTGATGTCGATAGCATTACGCCTCGCCTCATCAAGAAGATTGACGCAGAGGATCGCCTTATCTGTCACTTGTAAGACCTGCAAGAGGAGGTTCATATTACGCTCCAAGCGTGTCGCATCTGCCACGATAATAGTGACATCGGGGCGAGAGAAAAGTAGATAGTCACGGGCTACCTCCTCATCTTCGCTCGTAGAGGATAGGCTATATGTCCCGGGGAGGTCTACTAGACGATAAGCCTCATCGGCATATACAAAGGATCCCTCGGCTTTGCCCACAGTCTTGCCGGGCCAGTTTCCCGTATGTTGATTAAGACCTGTGAGCGTATTAAATACCGTGCTTTTGCCCGTATTAGGGTTACCTGCCAAAGCAATCGTATAGCGCGTATGCTCTGTATGCTCCCCTCCTCGGTGCAACTGTCGGTTACTAGGGCAAGAGCCACAGGCAGATGTTTTACATGTAGTACTCATGGATTGGATAGTAAGGTATTAGTGCGTAAGCCTCTATACCAAGCAAGGGCTTGTACCTTGCTCAAAGGCTACAAATTGAGCATTCATTGTGTCCCGAGTGTCTTAGCCTTGAGGCTTAAATAATATCTTGAAGGCTTCCTCTACAGTCTCAACCCCCACGACACGTATTGACCAAGAGCGAGATTGGATATTGGCGAGATTACTCTTGGGTATAATGATCCCACGGAAACCGATACGCTCCGCCTCTATAATCCTCTGCTCTATACGGCTAATAGGACGTACTTCGCCCGAGAGGCCTACCTCACCTGCAAGACATACACCCTCGGGTAAGGCAAGGTCTAGACTCGAGGATAAGACGGCAGTAATGATCGCAAGATCTGTCGCAGGATCGGCTATTTTGATGCCTCCTGCGATGTTTAGGAAGACGTCTTTTTGAATTAACTTGAAGCCCGCACGCTTCTCAAGTACGGCAAGGAGCATATTCATACGCTTGGTATCATAGCCCGTAGCCGAGCGTTGGGGCGTAGCGTAAATAGCACTGCTTACCAATGCCTGCGTCTCTATCAGAAAGGGACGAATGCCCTCCATAGCTACAGCGATAGCGACTCCGCTAAGGGCTTGCTTAGCACCGCTCATCAGATGCTCACTAGGGTTCTCGACAGGACGCAAACCGGAGTGTCGCATCTCGTATATGCCTAACTCGTTGGTACTGCCAAAGCGGTTCTTCTGCCCACGCAAAATACGATATAGATAGTGCTTATCCCCATCGAACTGTAAGACAACATCTACCGTATGCTCCAAGATCTTGGGACCCGCGATACTGCCCTCCTTGGTGATATGCCCAATAAGAATAACTGGGACTCCCTCGGTCTTGGCGTATTTGAGCAAGAGATTGGCACATTCTCGGATCTGGGAAGGGCTACCGGGGCTACTCTCGCTTAGTTCGGTTTGAATGGTTTGGATCGAATCTATCACCAAGAGGTCGGGACGCTCAGCGATGGCAGTCTTGATAATGCTCTCGAGGTTGGTCTCGGTATAGATCAAGCAATTGTCGTGTACGGCACCAAGGCGATCAGCCCTCATCTTCAGTTGGGCAGCACTCTCCTCACCCGACACATAGAGGGTTTTATAAGGAACACGTAGTACCGTCTGTAGAATGAGCGTACTCTTACCAATACCCGGTTCGCCCCCGAGCAAGACGAATGCCCCCGGAACAAGACCTCCGCCAAGGACGCGATTGAACTCGGGATCATACATATCCCGACGACTCTCGCTCGTAGCATCAATATCTTTGAGTTTGAGGGGACGGTTCTTTTGTCCTCCACCGATCAACTGAGAGGCAACTCCTGCCGACTTAGTTGGGGCTAGGTCTATCTCCTCCTCAATGGTATTCCACTCCTTACAAGCGTGGCACTGTCCTTGCCACTTAGGATAGACAGTGCCACAACTAGTACAGGTGTATATAGTCTTCGCTTGCTTAGCCATGGCGACGTACTAGAGGCATCGTAGAGCAACGCAATAAGCCTCCCATCTTGCTGATCTCTTGATAAGGTACAGGGACAACCTCAATGCCCCACGCTTGAGTGAGATGCTCATTCAAACGCACAAAACTAACATCACTGATCAACTTCTGAGGGCTCAAGGATACCACATTAGTATTCATATTATACGCCTCCTCACTTGTCACCTCAAAGATATTATCCTTGCCAAATATATCCTCGATAAGTGCCAAATCCTCGGGGTTGATAAAAGCATCTCGATAGAGAAGTGCCTTATCACGCCCTACGGGCTGGAAGGCACAGTCTAGATGCAAAGTACCTAGGAATGGATCGTGATCGTGCTTACGTAATTCAAAGGCAAGTACCTCTTTGTCGGGGAAACGCTCACGGAAGAAGTCTATCGCATACCTATTTGTCCGTGCCATCTTGTAACTAGGGTAGTCGGGACGAAGATAACAGCCCACAAAAAGGTAATCATTATGTACCAAGACATCGCCACCCTCGGTATGTACCGCCTCGGGCAAACTCTCGACATACCTTGGGTCGATACGCTGGATTATCTTGGCAAGAGCCCCAGTCTCGAGTTCACGATCTGGAATGAGGTTGGATACGAAGAATGTATCGTCTATCACGAAACTTACATCGCGAGCGAATATCTGATTATAGTTCTCGACCATCTCTGGTCGCAGTACTTCTACACCATTATTCACTAGAGCCTTGTATA